>CAZNHN010000046.1:0-8293 GCA_964572415.1 uncultured Phaeodactylibacter sp. | reverse complement strand
TGCATCGCTTGTGGTGTAGGCGTTTTAATGATATCATCCGACTCCACGGTGGAGATAGCGGAAATCAAATCGCGCTCCCGTTGAGTTCCATAGCCAATAACGACTACTTCCTCCATGTTAACCGCGTCGGTTTCCAACGCCACGTCTATGGTGCTTTGAGCCCCAACCAATACTTCCCGGGGAAGAAAGCCAACATAAGAAAAGATAAGTGTGTCACTTTCGGTTGCCCGAATACTGTAGGCACCGTCAACGTCCGAAATCGTTCCGGTGACGCCACCTTTGACCTGAATCGTTGCCCCTATGAGGGGTTCATTCTCCTCTGCCGAGAACACGGTCCCGGTAATCGTCCTCTGCCCAAAAGAGGTGAAGGCTGTAAAGCTAAAGGCAATCCCTAGCAAAAGTGCCCTCACAACAGCTGAGTTTTTGAAAATCTTGTTCATAAACTTAAAGTGAGTTTAAATAATTTGGTATTTGATCATTCTCTATAGAAACCCAAAACACTAAGCTACCAATAAATTGTAAGTCGGCGAAGAAGCGTTGTGCCTAAATTTTATTTGGCAAAGTGCACTACATATTTAACATAAACATTGTTTTTAAACAAGAAGGAGGGGTAAACACGCAGGTTTCTTCCTCTGCCCGTTACTAAATAGTTTTTTGCCTGCCAAAGTGCCTGAATAAATTCTAATCTTTTCCCTAAACCTAACATTTTAGCACACATTCTGCTCCTGGCCTGCTTGTCTGCAGGGAATCCTCAACCAGCTCATAATCAAAGATCAAGAAGCCAAAACACCTATTTGGGACCGCCCATCCGTTTGTTATCGCCATTTTCCAGCGGGAGGAACTTTTCTTTTTTCAGCAGACGAAAATCTAAAGCGTTAAACCGAAAGGAAAAGAGCATTTTTTCACGCTGCTGGCTTAAGCCTTTGGACCAGACAGTAATCTGGTCTCAGCCACCGATTTTTTCAATTATTTCAGCTATCATTTTAGGGATTTGCGAAAGGTCCTCTAATGTTTTAGCAGGATTCGCTATCAATTGATGCAATATTTTTGGTATCACTAAAATGATTTCCAGCCCGATGGCAAAGACTGGCAATAGCAAATATGCCCAAAGGGGATACCTGAATTTGGTGCTCACATTATGCCATACCGATTCCCAGATGATTTTCATCCGCTCTTTGTAGTGCCAAAGGATCAGAAGGTCAAGCAAAATATAAATGCCTAATCGCCAGGCGAATGCCCCTGACATATCTGCCGGCATAAAAGACAAGTCAATAATCAAAATAGTAGTGGCGATGGGTAAGAATAGGAATGCGCCAATCAGGGCAGTCCGGTTGATCAACAATAAGATACCGCAAAGGACCTGGGAAACACCGATGAAAGTTTTAAAGGGTTCGTGGTCGAACAAATACCAGGACACCCTGAAGAGCGATAGGTCTTTTAGTGGAGTTGCCAATTCAGCTTCGCTGATTCCGAATTGTCCGGCAGTCAATTTACCATATCCGTAACTAAGGAACGTCCATGCGAGCAGGAACCTTGCGGTCAGGATGAAGTAGTCCCAGAGTTTTGCTTTTGGTAATTTAAGCTTCACAGCCCTAACACGTTATGGGAAGTGCACCTCACTTTTCGTAACATCTTACTAACCTGAAGCTTCTATACTCAAGGTTTAGCTTCGGCACCCTTTCTCCGGTTAATTATTCCTTCAAAATAAGGATTTTTCCAGGATCAAGATTACTCAAGGTGAATTATTTCACAGTCTGCTGCAAAAGTGATAAGCTATGCAGAAATAGAGCGTCATGCCCGTTATATGCTGTGTTACTCTACTTCAATCTCTTTGATCTCCTGCTGTCCGGTTATATCCGTGATTTCCAGCCGGTATCTTCCTTTTGGCAAGACTAGCACCGTGTTATCGAATTCGTATTCTTTTCGTCCTTCACCAAATCTATAGTAAGGAAACAACTTGAAGCCTATGTCAATAGCTTCTCTAATCAAATTTGACATTTGAGGTTCGGTGACGTAAGTTCCGGATAAGGGAGAGTTTAGAGGATACCCTCTTTCATTTAATAAGCTATCACAAATTTCGCTTGGCACGTAATCGCAGTTGGAAAGCGCTTCTAATCCAAAATACCTGTATCCATTATTAAATAACCCCTTTAGTAGCTTTCTGGTATTCGCCAATACAGGAGTAGTATTGGGCGGCTTTGACTATACGCATTTCACCCGTACTCAAACCTTCATCTATTTCTCTGCTAAACTTATATTCATACAACGGAATAACGTTTCCGGTTTGTTGGCCGGATAAAGACCCCGTAAGGAGAAAAGAGCAAAGGAGCAGGTAATAGGTCTTCATTTTCTTAACGTTTTCTTCTGTTAATTTAATGCATCTAGGATGCAGCAGCCCGTGCATAAATCACCAGCCCCAAATTCACCAATTCCCACCCATACCTACTAGCGCCACCCTATTCCCGCCCTTCAGCAGCCTGTGGCCGTAGCCCCAATGACGCTTTATCGTCCTCTATACTTACCTGCTACCGAGAATAGCATACAACGGTTTGGGTATGGTGCGTGTCCCGCAGGGCATGCACTATACCCGTTGTTGGCATTAGTTATTTTTTTATGATCAATAAATGCTATTCAAATACAATCTCATCTAAATAAATGCTATGACTCATACCTTGTCCACTCGCAAAAATTACAAACCCCGAACGAATACTGGTTAAATCAAGTCTTTTTGTATTAATCGTATATTTTTCCCATTTGTCAGTAAGGGTTAATTCAACAAGTTTTTTGCTAGAATCATAAAAAGGTTTGTCCCCTTCTTCAATCAGTCCGAATCCTATTTCTGCTGTTAGGTTGTCATAGCTGGCTTTGGCCCAAAAACTAAAAGTCTCAGCTCCGCTTATATCATAACCGCCTAAGATATCACCCCAATCATTTGCAGGGTCAACAAATCCAAGACCATACCATTCATTTTTGCCTTTAAATTCTATTTTTATCGCAGTTCCCCCCGTTTTTACAGTTGCTGTGTTGTTTAAATCTACCTTAATAGTTTCATAATCTCCCATATATGCTGATAAAACATAGGGTAAGTTTTCGTTGTCTTGATAAACGTAAAATGGTAATTCTGCTTTAGGGACTAAAAATTTCCGTCTCGCAGCTCTTTTATCAATTACTGAAATAGACGTTGTAGCAATACCCACGTTATTAAAGGTGTCGTTCACCATAGCATAGACTTTTATCCCACCATTAACCTGTGGAAGTTGTATTTCAAACCCATCGGAAAAGTTACCACGAAAATTGAGAGGCAGTAGTTGGTCACGCCTTTTCCGGCTACCCGTTCTTTGGTTGTAATAAAAATTTACTGTCAGCGAATCTCCTTCTATATCTGTAGCATCTAGTTTTACATCAACCCATGTTTCACTTTTTACATGATTCTCCAGTAATTGAAATAACTCGATGGAAGGAACATTATTTTTAGCTTTTTTCCCCGTATAAGCTTCACGAATTGCCCAGTATTGCGGTCGAGTCATCCCCTTAAAATGAGTCAATAGCCATGGGGCTACATGTCTATGATCACTGGCGTATTGAAATATATAAACACCTAAACAACTGGATTTTGGTTTAATCCATTCGTTATAACCTGTAATGATTACATCGTATTTTTCTTTATCGGTCGGTTCAGGTTTTATTCCATTCTCGTCTTCTTTAATTTCCCATTCCCCTCTAACTCCAAATTCGGTTATGACATAAGGTTTAGTTACTCCTTTTTTTGATAATTCTTTTGGCAAAACATCAGCTCCCTTTCCATAGGTGTTAATTCCATAAATATCGATAGATGGAACATATTTTTGCCACCAGTCTATTCCAAAAATCCAGGCTTCAACCGATGTTACTGGATGATTTTTATCAATTTCTTTGATTTTTGAACAGATTTTTTCTAATAATTTTGAGTAGGCAATTTTTTCTTCATTGGTTGCCGTATTTAAGTAGACTTCATTCCCAACACCCCATGTCAGTATTGCAGGATGGTCTTTGTATGTTTTTACGATTTCAATAGCATCTTTATACATGACTTGTTTACCAGCTTCATCATTACTGTAGTCGAAGCTATCGTCAGCTTCCATACCTGCTCGGCCATGTCGCATCCAAATGCCTAGCATGACTTTTATTCCATGTGAATGTGCTGCATCCAGCATTCTTTTGGTATTAGCGCCAGTTCCCCAAGTTCTAATCGTATTAACACCTAAATAATTTAGTTCCTGAAAGTATCTCTCGTAGTTATCTACATCATTATCATAACCAAAAGTAACTCCCTTTACTTCAAACGGATTTTCATCTACTACAAAAGTCCAATTACCATTAATATTATCAACGGTTATTTGTGCTTTGCCATTCTCGCTAATAACTATTGATAAAATTAAGAAGATAGTCGCTTTGAGTTTAGGAATAGTCATTATTTAGTCGCTTTATAATTAATGCCAACTTGCTTAAATACGCATGCTTCACATTTGCAACCGAATACAACCGTTTACAAACATCTACCCTTCCCATCAAACCTACAAATTCCCTGCCAACTGGCAATGTCACTATCCACATTCCTTCCAATCCGCGCAAAACCCATAGCAAACCTAAAACCCCACCCTAACCACCGCACTAGGCCGATACCCAATACGATGCGCCTGCACCAACAGCGTATCTCCCCTTTGCGGTTCCACCGGGGCTTGGTAGATCGTCCAATTCTGGCTTGCTTCGCCCGTTTGTTCTATCCACTGAAAAGCCAGCTGCGCACCCTCCGTAGGGCAACTTAGCTTGATCTTTGCCCCCTGCTCTACCGTAGGCGGTTCGGTTACTGGTTGCTCGCCGCCCGGCCAGATGCTTTTTACGTAGGCCTCCTCGCTCATGCGGCCTTTATCCTGCGTATCCGCAATCCAGCGGCCGAGGGCTTGCCGCAGTTCTTCTATTTTGTCCGCGTATTGCGGGTCGCCCGCTAGATTGTGCAGCTCGTGCGGGTCGTTCCAAAGGTCGAAGAGTTCGATGCTGTCTTTGGTGGGCCGGAACCATTGCGCTTGGTAGGCGTTCAGGCTGTCTTTTTCGTGTAAGCGCAGGAGTTCTTGCATGATGGGCATGGTCTCCCGGTACTTTACCGGCAGGTAGTAAGGCTGGTCCAGATTGTAATAGCGGATCAGCTTGTACCGACGGCCGCGCACCGCCCGGACTTTATCGGTTTCATTGTCAAACCGGTCCGCTGCCGCAAAAACGTATTCGCGCTCAGTCGTATCCCGGTATTTTCCCATCCAGGCTTTGCCATCCACGTAGGCCGGGGGCTCCATCTCAAGCAAAGACAGGACGGTCGGCTTAAAGTCGGTAAAGCTCAGGAGCTGACTATCTACCTTGCCGGCCAATTGCTGATTAGGGAAACGGACAGCCATTGGCGAATGAATACCGGAGTCGTAAATGGTACGCTTTTGCCGGGGCAAGGGGCCGCCGTGGTCGGTATACCAAAAGACGATGGTGTTTTCCAGTTCCCCGGCTGCTTCCAGCTCGTCTAATATCTTCCCTACGCGCTGATCCATGGCTACGACATGCGAGTACAGGCGCCGCACATCACGCTTCGCCACCTCCGTGGTGGGCAAGTAGGGCGGAATGGGCACCTCCAGGGTAGAATCGATTAGCAGGGAGTCGTTCGCCCGCCGCCAGATCATAGACTCGTGGGTATCATCAAGGTTGAAAATAGCGAAAAAGGGCTGCGTGGTATCCGGCCGGTGCTGCCAGTGGGCTTCGAAGCCGCTTTCGTCCCAGGCCCCCAGCTCGCAGCGGAACTGATAGTCTTCCTTGGGATTGTTGGTGCAAAAGTAGCCCGCCCTACGCAGGTAAGAACTCATCATGTGCACTTCGGGCGGGGGCATAGCTTCGTAGGCCGGGCGGGGGAAGTTCTCAATCGCCCGGTCTTTGATGGTAAACCGAAACCAAGGGCCGGTACGCATATGGTGTGCGCCTATGCGGGTGGGGTACATGCCAGTAGCAATTGCTGCCCGGCTCGGTGCGCAGACCCCGGAAGGAGAAAACATATGGGTGTACAGCACCCCTTCCTCCACCAACCGGCTGATGTTGGGCGTCGCCACTATAGAGTCTCCCCAGGGCGGCAGGACCGCGCTGAGGTCTTCCGCCACAATCCACACCACATTGGGGCGCTCCGGCAACTCCAACTGCGCGTAGCCCGGCTGATGCAGGGCGCTTTCCGGCTCTGAGATAGTGCATCCCCAAAAAAGCGATAGGGTTAAGATGAAAAGGTGGCCAGATTTGCTCATTCTGTATAAATGATTTCACTCCGTTCAGAAATGCCATTTTCGTTAAAGGCTTCCACCTGATAATAGTAGCCTTGGTCCGTATTCAGCGCCCGCAGTTCGTAAGACGCCTGATCGTACATCTGTGCCGACAGGTTGAGCTTGTCTTCAGCGATACCCCAGTAGATGACGTACCCCATCGCATCCGGATTTGGCGTCCAGGAAAGCAGGGCGTTGCGGCGGTCTTCCTGGCGTTCTACGGTGAAATCAACTGGTGCAGGGAGGACAGCTTCCTTGCCATTGCCAAACATCCTGAACTCAGAAATCGCCAGGTTTTTGGTACTGCAATGCACGTGATCGTATTTGATATAGCGGGCTGCCACGGCTTCAGGTAGCTCGATGTAGCCGTGCGGCATGTCGCGTTGGTTATCCGAGTAATCGGCAATCACTTTCCATTGCTCGCCGTCCAGGGAAGCGCTGAGCACGAATTGCTGTTTCAGGGTATCCGGCCGGCCGAAAATCTCGCTCTTGAAATCCTGGAAGTTGATTTGGATGGCATTGACGTCCATCACTTCTTCCAGGTCAACCTGCACATAAATGGAATCGTGGTTCGCTTCCGATACCCAGTAGGAGCGTATCTCTTCATCATTGATCTGCCTAATACTGAAATCGGTAATCTGCCCAAGCATGTAGCCCTGATCGCTTTCGTCCACCACATTCACATCAGATTCCACCAGCGAGGAATTAGTGGTGACCGGCTTGCCAAAAGACAGCAGCATCCAGCCCGTAAAGCGGTTTTTGTGGTTATCCACCTTCATATCCGGCAGATAGTGCGGGTAATCACCGTATGCGGTATTGACGTACATCTGACCGTCCTCCTCAAAGCCCGCCGGGTACATACCGATGCGGCGCTCAAACTTGAAGTTGACCGAGATCGCCATAGTGGCAAAGTGCCAGTAGTTGCCGTTGTTGTCCTGCACCGTACTGCCGTGGCCGGAGCCTTTCAAAAACCCTCCCGGCTTGTACGAAATGGGGTTGTAGGGCGCATATTCGAAGGGGCCTAGCGGCGATTTACTGGTATACACGCCATCCGCGTAGACATTCCACTGCGTACCGGGCGCACCGTACTCAAGGTAGTACGTATCGCCGTGCTTCATCATCCAGGGGCCCTCAATGAAAGGCTTCAGGTCCGATTTATGGTCCTGCCCGAAGCGCTCCCAGCCGTGTTTTTCTGGATCCAAATTGAACAGCTCTACCTGCTCGCCAATGGGTACATACCAATTATTGGGATCCAGCTCAATACCGTGGATAGGCCACTTGTTGGAAGACTCTTCGTATAGGTAAACCCGTCCATCGTCATCTACGAACAAGTTGGGGTCCTGTACGCCCCTAGGTACGTTGATGACGGCGAAGTTGGTTGTCCAGTCTCCCAGCCCGGGGTTGTCCGTCTCGATCACCGCACCCCGGCCGGAGGGGTCTCCCAGCAGGATGATTTTGTCGTCCTTTACCGCCGCAGCGGGGGCATTACAGCCATTGAAGTACCAGCTCTGCGGGCGGATAAATTTCCAGTTGCTCATATCGTCAGAAACCCAATAGCCATGGGAGCGGGTGACGAAGAGGTAGTATTTTCCCTTGAAATTAACCACTGCCGGGTCTGCTCCGGAGCGGTAGGAGACATCGCGGCGTGCCCGGTAGTGCGACATGTAAGAGTAGTCGATATCGATCGGATTGCAGTAGGTCTCGTAATTGCGTTCCGCTGTGCTACTTACAGTGCTTTCGGTTGTTTTGCTGGTAGACTCCGCGCAGCTGCCCAAAATAAAGAGCGGCAGCAAGCCAACCAGCCAGTTGAAAACAGGCTTGTTCCTCATCGTTTTGTTTTGGCATACTCAAAAGATAGCATCTGCACATCGCGGGAGTTGGGGCCGACAAACACCTGAAACTCGCCGGGCTCCGCCGCCCACCCCCGCTCGGGGGTCCAAAATTCCAGCAGCGGCTCATCGATAGCAAAGCGG
>CAZNHN010000045.1:0-27479 GCA_964572415.1 uncultured Phaeodactylibacter sp. | reverse complement strand
CTAAGCGAAAGCGGGCCAGCATGCCCTAACTTTAAGCGATACAAATTAGGCGGTTCTGGGAAAGACCCGCCTAATCTTAAACAATAGTTAAGCGGTTCCGGGCATGCCTTCGCTGAGTTGATAGCTACGGCAGCCGGTGAAAAGACCCGCCTAATCACTGCTAATCAAAAAAGGTGTCATACCCCTCCTTGCTGCTGCCGCCGCGCTTCTGCTGCTCCGGCTCCGCCATAGGCGAATCGAGGTTCAGCATATCAGAGCTGGAAGAATCGCCGTCCATCAGCATAAGAGTGCTTTCTTTTTCCCATTGTTCGAGCATTTTCAGCCCTTCATCTTCGAAGATGCCCTGCTGTAAATCGATAGAGTTCATTACATTGGAAGACATTTCCATGAAACGCTCCATTTCGCCTACCTTATTGGCCACATCGTCGGTGATCGCCTCCATAGCTGCATCAAACATGGCCCGCTTATCCGGATCACCGGACATGACGCTCATAGCAGACTTCATAGCGGAGTGAGAAGTACGGATGGCTTTGCGCTCTTGTTCCTTGAGCTGCACCTGATCTTTGGTATCCTCCAGCAGGATTTCAGAATTCTGGTGCATCTTTTTCAGGATGCGGTACATCACATCCATACGGTTGAGGAGGGACGTATACTTTTCATTGCTGTCCTTAAGGCGGGCTGCTTTACGGGTAGCCAGGACGACCTGACTGTCCATGCCTTTTTCTTTAGCAGCACTTGCCATTTTCATCTGCTCCTCAATGGTGCGGGTATTCTCCTCCACCAGGGTTTGCAGTTTGCGCATCTGACCACGGAGCACACCGATTTGCTTCCGCATCTTAACCAGATTATTGGAGAGGTCCTCGACGTAGCTCTTTAGAATACCAATCGGGTCGACCTGTACGAAAACACCTGTGACTTTGCGCATTACGCTCTTGTACATATACCAGACCAGGTTGCGCATGCGGGGATCCAGGATCATATAGACGACCGCTGCCAGCACGGCCAGCAGGATAGCCAGGTAAAGGGTATTCTGCACCAGTGCCAGGATAGCGGCCATGTTGACGGCCAGCAGGTAGCCGCCGCCCAGGATCAGGGCACCCAGAAAAATCGCACCGGTTACGCCTTCCGGACGCTTCCAGAAAGACTTCTGCTTGAATTCAGATTGATCAAAATTTGGCGATGATGTTGCCATAGTTATATCGGTATGGTTATGTCAAAAAATTAAAGGTAAGACTCCATGCTTTCGATGTCCTTCTGGATTTCATTAGAAATACTCTGTAGGGCATGCTGGAAAGCATCTTTGGTAGATAATAATTTGTCTTTTGCAGCCTGAATGTCTTCATCAGCAGAAGCGATAGTCCGCTCGCCCTGTTTGATTTTCGATTCCAGGCTTTTGATTTTATTTTCCAGCTCTTCAATTTTCCCCTGAAACTCCGCCACCTGCTTTTTCATTTTCTCCACCTCCTGCATCTTGGCTTTGACGCGTTGCTCCATTTGCCGTTTGAGCGACTCCTCAAAATGCTCATTCTCATTGTCGAGCACCTTTTTGTAGTGCTGTGCCGTTTTCAGGAGTTTTTCCTTGGTCAGCCCCATTGTGGAGGCAGTGGCATAGGCTGAACGAAAAGCGGTAGCCTCATCCATGCCCATATCACGCAGACGGGCGAGCGCCTGCTTGAACTCAATATAATCAAAACCCGGTAGGTTTTCATTCGCTAAAGCACGGGTTAGGGCGCTTACACTTCTTTCGTCCAGCCCGTGGTGATCGCCAAAGAGCGATTTCAGGTCTTTTTGCATTTAGTCGATGGTTTTTTACTGTTGCTACAAATTAAAAGAAATTGCCGGAAAACCCCACGATATTTTCGATGATACCGGATGGAAGTTCGATATAACATTTTTTTTCCGCCTTACTGTAATGAGTGTACCCCTTACCAAACAAAGGCACCGCATGCCCGATCAGAAGCAATCCAAGGCTGTACCGACCGATGAAGAGCTGATGCAATGCATACAACAGGGGCAGGAGTCTGCCTTCAAGACCCTGTACGACCGCTACAGTCAGCGCATGTACCGGTACTTTTACCGCATGCTGGGCCAATCGGCAGAAGTGGCACATGACTTTACACAGGAACTATTCCTAAAAATCATTGAGCAGCCAGATGCCTTTGACACGCAGCGGCGGTTTTCCACCTGGTTTTACACCGTAGCCGGCAATCTGGTTAAGAACGAGTACCGCAGAAGAGCTAAACACCCTCCGCAGGCTCCTCTGGACGATGCCAGCTTCGCACCCGCTTCGCCAACCGCCCTGCCCGATCTTGACGCAGAGGTGCGCAAAGCTTATATTGAAAAAGCCGTACAAGCCCTAAGCCCCCACCACCGGGAGTGCTTTTTGCTGCGCTATCAGGAAGGGTTAGCCGTGCAGGAAATCAGTGAAATTATTGGCTGCCCCTCCGGAACCGTAAAATCACGCCTGCACTACAGCCTGAAAAAATTGAACGAACTGCTCAGTTGTGTGCTGGGCCCAAACGCATAAATATGGAGCCATTGACCAAAAATATCGAAGTCCTGCTGGCGACAAAAGACTACGAGGAGCTGACCACAGCTGAGCGCGAGCAGGTTATTCAATCCTGCGGACAACAAGAGTATGAGCAGCTCAGGCAGGTGGTCCTTTCCGGTAAAGCACTGGCACAGGAGCCCTGCCCGCCACCATCCCTCAAAGCCAACCTGATGAAAGCCTTCCGGCAAAAGCATCAGCGCCGCAACATACCGCTGCACAGCATTACCCTGCCTTTCTGGCAAGCTGCTGCCATCGCTGCCTGTATGGTCCTGATGGGGCAATTCGTCCGCTTTGGCCCGGTGTACGCCCAAACACCTGCTATAGCCTGGGAGGCTAATGACTCTCTATGGTTCAAAAAAGTAACACAAATCGTAGCAGATACGGCGCTTGCTGTGTTTTCAACTGATGGCCAGATCAAAGGCTCCAAACAGAAGGAATCCAGCATCGCAGCAATAGATATAGCTGATTTGCCTTCGGAAGAATTTCTTCCCCAACCTGTCTCAGACACTCCAGGATGGGCAAGGCGGTCAGCGCTGGGGACTCTTGAAAACACCCCGCTGTTTCTCATGGTGCATTGATACCTGGCTACGAATTTTTCTAAAGACTAATTTTCTTATGCACTGATCTGCTAAGTTTGTCTATTTTTAGGACAAAACTGAATCCATGCTCCGTTCATTTTTGATCCTAATCGCAACCAGTATGATCCTGGCCTCCTGCCAATCCGAGGGCTATGAGCCCCCACAGTATGATTCCTATGATGATTACCCGGTTTACACCGGTGACGACCTTGGGCTAACCTATACGCCGGAATCCTCAGGCTTCCGTTTGTGGGCACCCACTGCACAAGCCGTACGCCTTCATTTTTACAGTCAGCCACTGGGTGGCGAACCCGCGCGCACCACAGCAATGGAGCCCTCAGAACAGGGTACCTGGACAGCTGCCTTTGAGGAAGATTTGCTCGGCACCTTTTATGCTTATCAGGTCAAAGTTGACGATAACTGGCGCGAGCCGGTGCCTTGCCCCTACACTAAAGCCGTAGGCACCAATGGTATGCGCGGTCAGGTCCTTGACCTGGAGGGCACTAATCCGGAAGGATGGAACAGTGACAAACGCCCAGCTTTTGATGCCATCACCGATGCGGTTGTATACGAATTACACATCCGGGATGTTTCCATCCACCCGGAATCCGGCATCACCAATAAAGGAAAGTTTCTGGGCCTCGCCGAGGCAGGCACCACCACTTCAGATGGCACCCCTACCGGCCTGGACCACATCGCTGACCTGGGCGTTACCCATGTCCACATCCTCCCCGCTTTCGACTTCCGCTCCATCGACGAAAGCAAGCCGGAAGGAGAACGCCGGTACAACTGGGGCTACGACCCCCAAAACTACAACGTACCGGAAGGCAGCTACTCTAATGACCCTGCCGATGGCGCCTCCCGCATCCGGGAATTCAAGACTATGGTCAAAGCCTTACACGATAAAGGCATACGGGTGGTACTGGATGTTGTGTATAACCACACCGGCTTTACTGAAAACTCCCTGTTTAATGAACTCGTGCCGGGCTACTACTACCGCCACAATGAAGATGGCAGCTTCTCCAATGCTTCCGGCTGCGGAAATGAAACCGCCTCCGAACGGGAAATGGTCAGGAAATTCATCGTGGAAAGTGTTAAGTACTGGGCTGAGGAGTACCACATAGATGGTTTCCGCTTTGATCTGATGGCTATTCATGACATTGAAACGATGAACCAGGTTACAGAAACCCTTAAGGATGTTGACTCCAGCATTATCGTCTACGGGGAAGGCTGGACCGCCGGGGACAGCCCCCTGCCGGTATCCAGCCGCGCATTAAAAGCCAAGGTCGCTCAAATGCCCGAGGTCGCTGCCTTCAGCGATGATATCCGAGACGGACTAAAGGGCAGTGTTTTTGAACATGAAGAGCGGGCATTCATCAGCGGGAAGCCCGGGCGGGAGGAAGATGTCAAGTTTGGAATCGTTGCCTCTACGGCCCACCCTCAGGTAGACTATAAAAAAGTGGCGTATTCTGATAACCCCTGGGCAGCCCACCCGACTCAGACCATGACCTACGTTTCCTGCCACGACAACCATACCCTGTGGGACCGGTTGTCCATCTCCTGCCCCGAGGCCAGTGAAGCGGAACGCATAAAGATGCACAAACTGGCTTTGGCTGCTGTGTTGACATCACAAGGCGCTACTTTCCTTCATGCGGGTACAGAGTTTCTCCGCACTAAACAAGGTGTGGAGAACTCCTTTGAATCTCCGGACAGTATCAATCAGATGGACTGGACAAGAAGAGCACAGTACGCTGAAACCGTAGATTATGTCAAAAGGCTCATAGCGCTTCGTAAAGCTCATCCGGCATTCCGGATGCAGACTACAGCCGAAGTGAAGAAACATCTGGCATTTCTGGATACAGGAGACAGCAGCAACCTGATCGCTTATCAGATTAGTGAGGGAGCCAATGGAGATGACTGGTCTGATATCGTTGTGGTACTCAATGGCAACGAGGACTACCAAAGTGTCAACATACCGGATGGTGCATGGACTATCGCTGTAGATGGCGGGCAGGTTAACCCTGAAGGCCTGGGCACGATAGAAGGAGGCGTACTGCAAATTCCCGGGCGCACCGCCATGGTGCTTTTCCGGTAACCCTATAGAAAACAAACAAAAAACGAATCAGCTATGCTAGACATGCAAAAGCGGTTGACGAACCTCTTTTACGTCAACCTTAGTCTGCCTGCCACGGCCATGGGCTTTGCCCTTTCGGTACAGATTTCCGCCCTGAGCTGGATTCTCAGCACCCAATACCACCTGGAAATTGAAGACATCGGACTGGTTTGGGCAGCCGGCCCAATAGCCGGCATCATTGGTCAGGTTCTCATTGGGGTCATTAGCGATAATGTTTGGTTTTTGAACGGCCGGCGGCGCCCTTTCATCCTCATCGGAGGGGTACTGGCGGCGCTTATGCTCCTGGCCCTGCCCAATATCGGAGTCATTTCAGATGCAATGGGGATGGAGTCTATTCTGGGCATTGCCATTATTGTAGCTCTAACTCTTGATCTGGCCATCAACGTGAGCTTCAATCCGACGCGCTCCATCATTGCAGATGTTACCCCCGAGGGTAAAGAACGTACCAAAGGCTACACCTGGATGCAGACTATTTCAGGCACCTTTGGCGTACTGGCTTATGCGGTGGGGGCCATTTGGAACAACTTTATTCTTATTTACTTTGGTGCAGGACTGGTGCTGGTCTTATCTGTCCTCCCGGTCTTTTTCATCGAAGAACCCCGCATACTCAAAGGAGCGGAAGAAGAAGCAGACCCAACAGCAAAAAAACCGGGCTTTTCTCTCACTGAGACCCTTATGGCGATCCGCCCACTCTGGGGCTTTCTGATTTATGCCGTCTATGCGATCACCCTCCGGGTTATGGATATCGACCGTGAACCCGGTTTTGTGGAAGGCTTATGCCTGGCGTTCACTGCGGTGGTTATGATACAGGCACTCCTCAAGAGCGAAACCGGAAAACCAAAATCTGAAGCCGGGTTGATAGGCTTCCAAAAGGTTCTGGCAGCGCACTCCTTCACCTGGATTGGCGTACAGACGATGTTTGTGTATATGTTCTCCTACGTGCAGCACGATGTTTATGGCTTCAGTGAAGAAACAGCCATTCCTGAGCCTGTTCAGATTGAAATGGGCCGGGTCGTTTCCATTGCCTTTTTAGTGCTTAATGCCGTGGCGGCCATACTGCCTGCCACATTGCTGGAGCCCCTGGCCGATAAATTTGGACGGGTAAAAGTACACTTTGCATGCATCGCCATCATGGCTGCCGGATATTTCGGGTTTCTGATTCCAGGCATTAACCCGACACTAATCTACCTGCTCATGGGCGTAGCAGGCGTAGGCTGGGCGGCTACCGTTAGCCTGCCATTCGCTATAATGTCGCAAAAAGTAGATCAGGCTAAGATGGGGCTCTACATGGGGCTTTTCAACCTTTCTGTCGTACTCCCACAGTTGGTCGCCAGTCTGGGGGTGGGCCAGCTAATTGGAAATGCCGAAAACAAAAGTATCACCTTTGTGGTCTGCGGTGCCACACTGGGCATCTCTGCCCTTGCCTGGCTGATGGTTAAGGAAGAGCAGACCGGTGAAAAAACAGTGGAAGCTTCGGCAGGGCATTAGACATTGGGACTGGCAATCAGGTATCGGGGCGAAGGGTATCTGATTGTCCGCAGTGAAGTGGCACAGATGATACAGCCCATGCCTGGTGAGGCGCCACCTCATTAAATTCTGCGAACCCGTACCGTCATCGGGACTAAGTAGCTACCACCGGTAAAGCTTAGCGTCTTTGGTAAAGCGATTCCGGACGTCTTTGATTGCTGCTTCGATTTCCGCTTCAGACCGGTAGGTACGCTGTACTCCTACCTTTGTCAGTTTCCCGGCCTTTTCGGTGTATGGCTCGTATCCGGCATCGTAAATATCATCAATGAGTTGCTTCACATTTTGCGGGTTACCAAAAACACCGACTATGATCACATAGGATTGCTGACCGGGTACCGGAGTGGGACGTTCTGTATCTGCACTTTCTTCAGTAGGGTTTTCAATTCCTGCAGTACTGCTGTCCACCGGTTCTGAACCGCCTTCTTCAGGAACAGTTGCCGTAGCAGCCTGATCGCCGGGCCGTACATTGACCCTCGAAGTCGGTACCGGCTGCATAGATTGCTCCTGTCCGGTGTCCGTGCCGAAAATCAAAAAGTAGACTGCAACGCCTACTACAATGGTTGCAGCAGCAATCGCAGCAATCAGGCCATTGTTGGCTGCCTGAGCCGACTTTGCCGGGATTGCCCGGGGAGCTGCTTTACGGGGCTGTTCCTTAGAATGCGGAGGGCGGGCAGACCGGGCTACAGGATAAAAACTGATAGTAGGCAAACCATAGGACTCCACATCATAATTATTGCCATCAGGCAAAAACTGAAGATTGTCTTCATAGTCCCGGTAAAGGCGCCCAACTTTATTGAAAACGACAATCTCCCTGCGCCCTATTGCTTCCCTGACCTCTTTGACATAGCTTTCCAGCATTTGGGAGGCATCTGTAGCGGATACTCCATACCGCTCTTCAACCATTCCGGACAACAAGCCATCATCGCTTACAAGGTTTGGATTGAAGGAAATTGTTTTCCCGGGCGGGTGCAATTCGCCCTGCACCTGATCAATCACTGCCGGCTGATAGGCAGCCTCAAAACTCCCAAGCCCTGGAAGGGCAACCGTCTTATTTTTGTAAAGAAGTAAGCCAATATAATTGCCAATATCTATATCCATAGCTGCTGCTTTTTGCTGTTACGGGTTGAACAGACCGCTTTCTAGCCTTGCAAAGGTACATCATTTAGATACTAAAGTGCCTGGGAGACTAAACTAAACAATTTTGGCCACTTTCCAATATATGCTACCTTTGGCAACCACAAAAAGAGGTTTTTGTTATATCCTATGTGACCAACCTTCTAAACTAAACGCATCCATGTCGATCCGAGATATACTTAAGCAAAGAATTTTAGTCATTGATGGTGCTATGGGTACCATGATTCAGCAATACCAACTGAAGGAAGCGGACTACCGGGGTGAGCAGTTTGCCGACTGGCCTCAGGATATACAGGGCAACAATGATATTCTATCTATTACTCAGCCTCAAATCATTGAAGCTATACATAAAGCCTACCTTGAGGCCGGAGCAGATATTATCGAAACGAACACTTTTAGCGGTACGCGCATAGCCCAGGCAGATTATGCCATGGAGGACTATGCCTACGAAATCAACCTCAAAGCTGCACAGGCAGCGCGTAAAGCAGCTGATGAATTTAACCTTATAACTCCTGACCGCCCCCGCTTCGTTGCCGGTGCAATGGGCCCTACCAACCGGACTGCGTCCCTGTCCCCTGATGTCAATGACCCCGGCTACCGGGCAGTGACCTTCGATGAGCTGCGCGACAACTACTACGAGCAAGCCAAAGGGCTGATGGATGGCGGTGCCGACCTCTTCCTCATTGAAACAGTTTTTGATACCCTTAATGCCAAAGCTGCCCTTTTCGCGATCGACCTCCTGCATGAGGAGCGGGGCCGGGAATTACCTGTTATGGTATCGGGCACTATCACGGATGCAAGCGGGCGAACCCTCTCAGGGCAGACGGCTGAAGCGTTCTGGATTTCCGTTAGTCACATGCCGCTGCTTAGCGTTGGGTTGAACTGCGCCCTGGGTGCAAAAGAAATGCGCCCCCATATCGAGGCCCTTTCTGATATTGCCGATTGCTTCATCAGTGCCTACCCTAATGCCGGTTTGCCTAACGAATTCGGAGAGTACGATCAGGAGCCGGAAGAAATGCGCAACTATATCCGTGACTTTGCAGACAGTGGCTTCGTCAATATTATCGGCGGCTGCTGCGGTACCACACCGGATCATATCAGGCTAATGGCTGAGGCCGTTGAGGGCGTTGCGCCCCGGAAGGTCACCCCTTCCCCGGAGTACACCCTGCTTAGCGGGCTGGAGCCCCTGATCATAAGACCCGAGACCAACTTCGTCAATGTAGGCGAGCGGACCAATGTCACCGGCTCCCGTAAATTCGCACGGCTAATCAAGTCCGGGGCCTATGATGAGGCGCTTTCCGTAGCGCAGCATCAGGTAGAAGGCGGGGCACAGATTATCGACGTAAATATGGACGAGGGGCTTCTGGATTCTGAAAAAGCAATGACGGATTTTCTGAACCTGGTGATGGCAGAGCCCGATATTGCGAAGCTGCCCATCATGATTGACTCCTCCAAGTTCTCCGTTATCGAAGCAGGGCTGAAATGCGTACAGGGTAAGTGTGTGGTGAACTCTATTTCGCTAAAGGAAGGAGAGGAAGCTTTTATTCAGCAAGCCAAAACCGTAAGGCGTTACGGCGCTGCCACCGTCGTTATGGCATTTGATGAAGAGGGGCAAGCCGATACCACTGAACGCAAGGTGGACATCTGTGAGCGTGCCTACAAGATCCTGACCCAAAAAGTAGGCTTCCGGCCACAGGACATCATCTTCGATCCTAATATTTTTGCGGTAGCTACTGGCATCGAGGCCCATAACGAATACGCCATCAATTTTATCGAGGCCACCCGGCAAATTAAGCAACGCTGCCCGGGTGCTAAAATCAGTGGCGGCGTTAGCAACATCAGTTTTTCCTTCCGGGGCAATAACGTAGTCCGGGAAGCCATGCATGCCGCATTTCTTTACCACGCCATCAAGGCAGGCATGGATATGGGCATTGTGAATGCCGGCATGATCGAAGTTTACGACGAAATCCCCGGCGATTTGCTGGAACGGGTGGAAGATGTCCTGTTCAACCGGCGGGAAGACGCCACAGAGCGGCTGACCGAATTTGCAGAAAGCGTAAAGGGCGATGGTGGCCGGACGCTCAAAAAGGATACGGCCTGGCGGGATGCCCCCCTTCAGGAACGCATTAAACATGCCCTGGTTCGAGGCATTACCGAGCATATAGAAGCTGATGCGGAAGAAGCCCGGCAGCAGCTCCCTTCTCCTCTGGACGTGATCGAAGGCCCGCTAATGGATGGCATGAATGTGGTTGGCGACCTGTTCGGGGAAGGCAAAATGTTCCTGCCACAAGTGGTGAAAAGCGCAAGGGTAATGAAAAAGGCAGTAGCCTATCTAACGCCTTACATTGAAGCCCAAAAAGCAGCAGGGGAAGATAGCAGCAAAGGAAAAGTCCTGCTTGCCACCGTCAAGGGCGACGTGCACGATATCGGTAAAAACATTGTCGGTGTGGTGCTCGGCTGCAACAATTACGACATCATCGACATGGGCGTGATGGTACCGGCCGACAAAATACTCGCCAAAGCGAAAGAAACCGGGGCGGACATTATCGGCCTGAGTGGCCTCATCACGCCTTCTTTGGATGAGATGGTGCATGTGGCAAAGGAGATGGAGCGGCAGGGCTTCACCGTTCCCCTGCTGATTGGCGGAGCGACAACTTCCAAGACCCATACTGCCGTAAAAGTGGAACCTCAGTACTCGGGCCCCGTTGTGCATGTGTTGGATGCTTCCCGGAGCGTATCGGTAGTAAGCAACCTCCTCAATGAGAATGAAAGCCAGCGCAGTAACTACGTACTGGACATCCGCAAGGACTACGACCGGGTACGCACATTACGCGGCAACCGGAAGTCCAACAAGAAGTACCACACGCTCAAGAAAGCCAGAGCCCACCGGTTGGAGCTCGACTGGGCGGCAACCCCAGCCGTGAAGCCTGCACAACCGGGCATTCAGGTCATCAACGATTACGACCTGGAAGAGCTCACCGAATATATCGACTGGACGCCCTTTTTTAGCAGCTGGCAGCTCAAAGGCAAATTCCCGGAAATCCTGGAAGATGAAGTCGTAGGTATCGAAGCTCAAAAGCTCTACAACGATGCCCGCAGCATGCTCCGTCAGATTATTGATGAAAAGTGGCTGACCGCTAAGGCTATATTTGGGCTTTTCCCTGCCAATGCTGTGGGTGCAGAATCTGTAGCCGTGTTTACCGATGAGGACCGCAAAGAACAGCAAACCCTGCTTCATTTTCTGCGGCAGCAGCGCCAAAAAGCACCCGGCCAGCCCAATCTGAGCCTCTCAGATTATATTCGAAAGGCTGAGGACGGGCCTGATTACATTGGCGCTTTTGCCGTGACGGCAGGGGTTGGGATCGAACCCCACATCAAACGCTTTGAAGCG
This sequence comes from uncultured Phaeodactylibacter sp., assembly GCA_964572415.1. GTDB lineage: Bacteria > Bacteroidota > Bacteroidia > Chitinophagales > Saprospiraceae > Phaeodactylibacter. The sequence goes on along the minus strand of CAZNHN010000045.1, from coordinate 16,164 downwards.
GAGCACGATGACTACCACGCCATCATGCTTAAAGCCCTGGCTGACCGGCTCGCAGAGGCCCTGGCTGAACGGCTGCATCAGCGGGTGCGTAAGGAATTCTGGGGCTATGACCAGTCGGAAAACCTGGACAACGATGCCCTGATTGCGGAAAAGTACAAAGGCATCCGCCCCGCCCCCGGCTATCCGGCCTGCCCGGAGCATACTGAAAAGGGGACTATCTGGGAGCTACTGCAGGTTGAGGAAAATATAGGTATCCAACTCACCGAATCCTATGCCATGTATCCGGCAGCTTCCGTGAGTGGCTATTACTTCGCTCATCCTGAATCCAAGTACTTTGGCCTGGGGCAGATCAGCAAAGATCAGGTGGAGGACTATGCCAGCCGGAAGGGTATGTCGGTAGAAGATGCCGAGCGCTGGCTGGCTCCGGTGTTGAATTACGATGTTTGATACACTGCTACAATAGCCACTGCAAAAGATAAGCCAGCCCAATGCCCAGGTAATTACCAATGGCATAACCGAGCAATCCCATAGCGATACCGGACAGGATCAACTGCCGGTTTCCGGTAATGCTGGCGATCTGCCCGATAAACGGCGGACCGTAAATGGCAGCTACTGAAGTAAAGAGGAAAGTGTCCCGGTCAATACGGAAAAGCCGGGCCAAAAGGAGGTGAAGTAAAATGGTGCCTGTCAGAGCCGTTGCTGTAAATTGCACAATGCCAAGTCCTTTATCAACGATGCTTTGAAGGTCTGCCAGCATTCCCAGGGCAACACAGAAAATCAACAGGAAATATTCTCCGGTTTCAAAGGTGTTCTCCCAGTTTCTGACAGCAGGGATAAAGGAAACTGCAAGGCTCAGGCTTGTTAGCATAAGAATAAGAAAAGCCAGCTGGTCCAGCCCCCCGTACACCAGCCAGGTGAGCCCCAGAGCGCTGCCTATCACCAGAATCGTCAGGCTTGTCGCACCGATAGCATGCCTGTAGTTGAACGCACGATAGGGATCCGGCAGGCTTTTTTCAGCCGCTGCTGCTTTGGTATGCTGAAACACTGGCAGCAAAGCGTTCAGCCATTTCGGCACCACCGAAGTCAGCAATAACAGGTATACCCCACCCAGCAGAACGTCTGCTGCATTCACTAAAATGATGGTTTCCTGAGGCGCCTTAAGTGCCAGGCCAATAGCTTGCATATTTGGTGTCCCTCCCGTATAAATGCCCGCGAGCATCCCCGCCAGCCGCCAGGTATCCGGCAGGTCATCCAAAAACCAATACGCTGCAACCATCGTTGCAAACACTCCGCTTAGCAAACACAGTCCAAAGCTCAGCAAACTGCTACCGGCATAAGACAGCCACCGCCGGAGATCTGTTGCGTAAAGCAGTAGCGGGATGGCGAATAGAATACTGACTTCGGTAGCTGTGGTCGACCATTGGTCGTTTAGGGGAATGAGCCCTGTATTTTTCAGAAGTATACCCACTGCGTAACACAATACCACCGGGCTCAACCATTCGGGTAATACGCCCATTCGGGCCAGCCTGCGGCTGACAAACGGAAAACCCAGCAAAATCAGGGCTTGCAATACTATCCAAAGCATGCTTTATGATTTTTGCTGGTAGTTGATCGTGAGTTGATTGCGGTCTGACCAGCCAACTGTTAAACGGCCTTTTTTATCAATTGGGTTTTCGAGCATCCACTTCGCAACGGGCATAACGACGTGGTTCTCCAGTGCGCGCTGTAATGGGCGGGCGCCATAACGCTTATCGAAACCAATACTAGCCAGATGATTGATCAGCTCCGGCAGAAACTGAACCTCGAGCCCTGTCTTTTTGAATCCTTCCCTTTGCTTAAGCCCGTCCAGCTCCTTTTTGGTGATTGTCAAAATATCCTCCGCTTTAAGGGGATTGAAGATAACCAGCTCATCGATCCGGTTAACAAATTCAGGCCGGAAGTGGCGTTCCACTGCGGAACGATAGGCTCCTTCGTCCGGCACTTTTTCGCCGAAGCCCGGTGTGGAACGGTTGGTGGCTCCGAGGTTTGACGTCATAATCACAATAGTATTCCGGAAATTCGTCTCCCTTCCGTAGGCATCTACCAGGACTCCCTCATCCAATAGCCCGAGAAGGGCGTCGAAAATGGCCATATCTGCTTTTTCCACCTCATCGAGCAAGAGCACGGAAAAAGGGCGCTCCCGAACCTCCTTGACCAACTGCCCGGGTTCCCGGCCTGCTCCAATCAGGCGCGTCAGTTGTTCCGGATGTTGAAACTCACTCATATCTATTCGAATCAGGGGGGATTTTCGCTGACCTTTACCAAAAAAGTATTCGGAAAGCGCTTTGACACTAGCTGTTTTACCCACTCCGGTGGGCCCGGCAAACAAGAAAGAGGCAATTGGCCGGTAGGGGTTATTTAGCCCGGCTTTAAAAATCTTTACAACCTGAGTTAGGGCATTGACTGCATTGGGCTGACCAATAATCCGCGTTTCAAAGTAGTGGCGCAGGGCTTTTACGTCAAGCGGCAGTTCATCCCGAAGGAACAACTCCGGCAGTCCGGTTTGCTGCACAAAATTGCGAATAACCTCTGTTTTGCCCACTGCTGTTTCCTGTCGTGCCTTCGCTTCGGTCAGACAGTACCCGAGAAAACTCACTGCCTTACCTGGAAAACTGGCGTAAGGATTATACCGCAGCAGCAGCCGGTAAGATAACTCTCTTGCTTCCTGCTGAATTTGAACTTTATAATTGCCGGCAGCATAACTGGCGAGCTCCTCCATGACCAGTTTCACATCCCGCTCATCAAGCTCATTGATTTCAATGATCTGGAATGATTCCACGAATCCGGGCAATAACCGGCGCATACTTTCCAACTCCTGCGGCGTGGCTTCGCCTACTATCTGAAGTGTGCCCTGCTGCAGAAAGCTCATCAAAAAAGCAGCGACACTGTCTTCAGGCCCCTGACCTCCGGTTTGCAGTAGTTGCACCATTTGCTCCACCCAGATGATTCCATTAGCCGTATTGAGTTCGTCGATCAGCGTCTCAACTGTTTCTTCCCACTCGCCCAAATACTTTGCACTGGCTGTAATACGCTGGGGCATGATCCGCCAGAAAGTATGACCTGTTTTCAGTTTTCTTGACTTATTGCTTATGCGTTTCAGAGCCGCACTGAGCACTGCACTCTTTCCTGTACCTGATCGCCCTACAACGAGCACATTCGAACGAGTTCCAATAATTTTATCGATCACCCTGGCAACCTCGCGATCGCGTCGCCAGGCTACGTCAGGCAGCGCACTCAGGCTGCGTTGCTGACTCTTGGTGGGTGGGTAAGGCTCCGCTAACCGGTTGAGTACATCGAAGGCTCGTTCCTGATCCCAGCCTCCCTTAAAATACTCCCGTTCGTAATTTACCCTCAGCTCAATAATATCAAGCTTAGGACGGGGCATTCTGATCAAACGGTAGAGCTTTTCCGGGCTTGTCTGATTGAGAAAGGTAGAGCCGGCGTATTGTACGAGAGCGTCCAGTTGCCGGGGCTCATAATAAAAGAAATGCTCCTGAAAGGTTGGCATGTGACATTCATACTGCCCCTCTTCAGCAGGGCCATATACGATTGGCAAAGTTATATTAAGCGTATCCGCCAAAGGAAAAAGGGCCGTACTTGAAAGCCGACCATCTTCAGCCGGGGAGAAACAATCTCCGAAGGTGGGTAATAATCGTACTTTTTGTACTGCTTTTGTAAATAAGAAAGCAGTGTTTTCTTTAACCCGTTGAGGCTATTATCAACTGCCTCAATATCCGTTCCAATGAGCTGCCCAAGCAGGACATGTTCATGTATAGGATAGTACAGCAGTGGATAGGTTATTTTCTCCATACCGGGCGATGTTCCCGGCTAAGATAATTATTTCTGCCAGACCTTAAACAGGATCAGAAGTCGTTATCATGGAGCATGGGTACGGTTTCCATCCGCTCCACTTTTCGACGCACCTTGAGTATGTGCTGCAACTGACCGTTCAAAAAGTCATGAATATCGATTGGTATACCCGTCTGAGCCACAGCCTCCCGGTAGGACTTTGAAATACTCTTTTCACTATCCTCGCAGAATTCCAGCACTTTAGTTTTATTATTGAGCAATAAAGCTTCTCTAAAGCCTCCCCAGTTTTCGTACAAATAAGAGCGTGCCTGCTTGCTAAGTGGCATAGGTGTTGGCGGCAGGGCATTCATCCACTCAAACAGGGGTTGGTAAAGACTATTGCGGTAGCGCGCCAGGCTTTCAAGGTATTCCACAAGACTTTTATCCGTAGCGACTGCAGCAGCTTCCCGGTACCGGTCTTCTGCATCCTTGTTGCGCATCATGAGGTTGTTGATTAGCGCAATGCCAGAGGCGTGGGTGTTCGCATCATAACGTTTACTATTCCAGGGCTTTTTTGGATTATTAGCCATAATTCATTTTTTATTTTGAAAATTTGAGCGCGTTGAGCCATCATTGAGCCTGTAAATACCGGGCGTTATTTTTGCCCGTTCCATGCAGGAGACTCCAGCACGGTATTCAGTTTTTCGCCCCCTTTGATCCCGAAGTCCAGTGTGCGAATAGGGAAAGGAATCATAATATCCTCACGGTCAAATGCTTTCTTAATGGCAATCACTGCTTCGCTTTGGGCATTCAGCATACTTTTTTGCGAAATATCAGACAGCCAGAACCGAACCACAAAGTTGATGGAACTATCGCCATAGCCTTCGTAGAAAAATTCTACCGGGTGACGATCATCATAAGTCACATGACCCTCTACAGCCTGAACAGTGACCGCACGGACATGCTCCAGGTCTTCGCCGTAGGAAATCCCACAACCTAAAGACACTCGCCGGCGTCCGGACACCGAATAATTCGTTAGCGGGTTTTGAATAATGCTTTTATTGGGCAGCAATACTTCCTCTCCACTTAGTTGCTCCAGTATAGTCGACCGCAAGCTGACCTTCTTTATCCGTCCAAAATAGCCGTTGGTCTCGATTAAATCCCCTACGTTGTATAGTGATTTTGTAGACATCAGGATACCGGAAAAAATGTTCATCAGCGGCTCCTGAACCGCCAGGCCAACAGCCAGGCCAACCACACCGGCACCCGCCAGCAGAGAAGTCAGTGCCCGGTCGAGCCCCAGTATCCCTAAAACCACGAACAACATCAGGATCAGGAATCCGGATGTGATAATGTTGGCGAGTAACCCATTTATAGTGTAGTTGCGGGAAAAACGAGCTACAGCCCTACCAGCATATTTTTTCACAAAGCGGGACAAAAAAATGGAACCCACTAAAACGATAACGGCAAGAATAATGTTTGGCAGAGCGCCAATCAGACTATTCACCCAGTTTTGAATGGTAGACCAGAAAGCTTCCAGCGAGGCATTAAATTCGTCCAAAAGGATTATTTGGTTTGTTCGGTATTGGAACGGGCATTCATCTCAAATGTTCATCTGCCCTGCTCCACCGGCTTCCACTCAAATGCTGCCGTTGCTACCCGTTTGCTGATCCGGCCATCCGGCATCTCCTCTTCCAAGACCAGTTGCTGCGCCCGCTTTCGCAAAAAGACTTCCTGCATATTTCGGATACTACCCACGGGTACGCCTGCACTTCCAAGCTTTTCAAGCCAGGTCTGCCGGTCTGTAGCCTGGAATGCAGGCCGCAGGATATCACAAAGGGCTTCCCGATGCTCCACCCTGCTCTTGTTATTGGCAAACCGGGCGTCTTCCGGAAGATGGTGCAGGCCCAGGCAGAAGCAGAGGTTACTGAACTGTGCTTCAGTACCCGCTGCGATGACCAGTGGCTTTTCATCACTTCCATAGAAAATATCTCCGTATGGTGCGATATTGGGGTGCTGCATGCCCATGGGCTGCGGGATATGCCCCTCCATGAGCCAGTTGGTCGCCTGATTAGCAAGCGCAGCAATAGCGGCATCAAGAAGAGAAGCCGACACAAAGCTGCCCTTACCGGTGCGGTAGCGGTGCAGCAATGCCAAAAGGACAGCTTCTTTTAACTGATGGGCCGCCAGGATATCGATGAGCGCGACCGGCATTTTTACCGGATTGCGACCAGGCTCGCCATTCATGTACAGAAACCCGGCCTCCGCCTGCAGTACCACATCAAAAGCGGGGAGGGGCTCCTCTTCTCCGAAAGCATCCAGTTGTGCGTAGATTAAGGCAGGGTTTTGTCGGCAAAGGGTGGCATAGTCCATGCCCATACGACGGGCCGAAGCACGCTTGAAGTTACTCAAAACGATATCCGCATCCATTATTAAATCCAAGACTTCTGCCTGACCCGCTGATGAAGAAAGGTCGAGCAATCGAACATTTTTTTTGTAATTTACGCTACAGAAGTAGGCGGAATAATCCGCTTCAGCAGGCTCAGCAGGTAGCTTCCAGCGACGGGTAACATCGCCTCCGGTGCGGGCATTTTCAATCTTGATGACCTCAGCACCCAACTCGGCAAAAAACATACCAACTGCGGGCCCAGCCAGTACGCTTGCCAGCTCTACTACTTTAAGCCCTTCAAAAAACTGTTGCTTTTCCAATTGAAATATCTTTTATGAAAATCTGTTCTGCTGCTCAAATTCGGGAACTCGACGCATATACCATAAAACACGAGCCAATTTCCTCCCTTGACCTTATGGAGCGGGCGGCGGCCTGCTTCACCCAGTGGCTCATTCAGACTTATCCGAACCAACAACAGCCAGTGCATATCATTTGTGGTATTGGCAATAATGCGGGGGACGGTTTAGTAGCCGCAAGGCTGCTCCATCACGCCGGTTATGACGTGACCGTCCATACCTGCCAAATCAGCCCCAGCCGGTCGGAGGACTTTGAGGCCAACCTTAGGCGGCTGCCAGGTCATGGCGCTATCGAAACCCACCCCATCGCTGAAGGGGACCCAATGCCGGAGTTACCGGAAGGCGTGCTGATTATTGATGCCCTGTTCGGCTCAGGGCTCAACCGCCCGGTGGAAGGCTACTGGAGTGACCTTCTCCATCACCTGAATAATTTGAAGGGAGAAAGAGTCGCTATCGATATCCCATCTGGTGTTTATGCGGATCAATCAACTGAAGGGGCCGCGTTCCACGCCCACCGCACCTTTTCGTTTGAGTTGCCCAAGCTGGCGTTCCTCTTCCCGGAAAATGCAGCGCGGGTGGGCGCCTGGACGGCACGTTCGATCGGGCTGCATCCCAAAGCTATTACTCAGGCACAGACTGACAATTTTTACCTGACAGATGAAATCGCACGCAACCTGTTACGCCCGAGAGCAAAGTTTTCCCACAAAGGCACACACGGCCACGCCCTGCTCATTATGGGCAGCTATGGTAAGATGGGAGCGGCATTGCTGGCTGCCCGGGGCGCATTGCGGTCGGGGGCAGGGTTGGTGAGCCTGCACGTTCCCAAAATCGGTTATAACATCGTCCAAACAGCTTTGCCGGAAGCCATGGTCAGCCTGGACGAGCACGAACTGCAGTGTACTGAAGTCCCGGAGCTCGATGCGTATCAGGCCATAGGCGTTGGCTGCGGGCTTGGGCAGGGCACGCTTACGCAAAAGGCGCTGACTCAGCTCATCGTTATGGCTGATCAGCCACTCGTCCTCGATGCCGATGCCCTGAATATACTCAGCAAGCAGCCGGATTTACTGGAAATACTGCCCTCACAAAGCATCTTAACACCCCACCCCAAAGAATTTGAGCGCCTGTTTGGGCCCACCCCCAATCACTTCAAACGCCATGAACTCCAAGTCCGGAAAGCCCGGGAGCTCGGCCTGATCATTGTCCTCAAGGGCGCGCACACTTGTATCGCCCTCCCCGATGGACGTTCGTACTTCAACAGTACCGGCAACGCAGGCATGGCTACCGGTGGCAGTGGTGATGTGTTGGCAGGTATACTCACCGGACTCCTGGCACAAAGCTACACCCCGGAAGCGGCTGCCCTGCTGGGCGTCTTTCTGCACGGGCTGGCTGGCGATTGTGCTCTGCAACGGGAAAGCGAAGAATCCATGATCGCAGGCGACCTGCCGGATGCATTAGGCTTAGCCTATCAGCAATTACGGAAAGGCAGCAGCAACGATTAATCTAATAACCGCTGGGGTTCAGAGAAAAACAGACTGGAAAAAGCCTGTAATCTCTAAATTGCCTCTTCAACAACTGTACGACCGGCCATGATCGACAAATTCAAGCAAGCCGTAAATGATGCTACCGAAGCCTTCCGAGCCCAGGCGGCACAATTTGGTGAAGGCGCTAAGGAGAAAAGCTTCCAACTGATTGAGGAATGGTTAACCGTCTTTCCCAAACTGGAAATCTACGGGCTGGAAATCCGCAGCTTTGCGCTCAGCGTAGCCCTTAGCCCTGCTTTGGAAGTCGAATTGGCAGGCCGGCACGAGGATTTCCGCCCGGAACGCCTGGAAGAAATTATTGAGGAGACACGTAAGAATGCGGCGCTTGTCTCAGTATTTACCACCATCCGTACCACTTACAACCTGCACCGGCGGACGCTGGCGAACCTCAACGATCCACTTGTGGTGAAAATACGGGTGCGGCTTTCTCCGGAGATCAAGGTTTATCTGGGCGTACCTTTGATTGAGTAGTTTGAAGTGGGGGAACACAGATTAGACAGATTTCGCGGATTTACACTGATTTCGGGCGGGGGCATCTTTGTGTGTGGCGGCAGCAGGATTGTAAGATCAGTGTGATCAGTCAGATCAGCGTTATCAGTGTACTATTGCGTTACGTGGAGTTTGGGGAACACGGATTAGACTGATTGCGCGGATTTTCGCTGATTTCGAGCAGGGGCATGTTTGTGTACGGCGACAACGGGTTGCCAAGATCAGTGTGATCAGTCAGATCAACCCCTTAATCAAAAACAATCGTCTTATTCTGATACGGCAAAATCTTGTGCTGAATTTCCAGCCAGATTGCCCGGGCCAGGACGACCTTCTCCAAATCCTTACCAATACGGATAAGGTCCTGAATAGTATCTTTGTGAGAAATCCGGCGGACATCCTGCTCGATGATCGGCCCCTCATCCAAATCTGCGGTAACGTAATGGCTCGTTGCCCCAATCACCTTAACGCCCCGGTTGAAGGCAGAATGATAAGGTTTCGCGCCCTTAAAAGCGGGCAGGAAAGAGTGGTGAATATTGATGACCTGATTCGGGAACGCTGCTACAAAATCATCCGACAGAATTTGCATATACCGGGCCAGAACGATGAAGTCAATATCCAGCTCACGCATTAGTTCTATTTCGCGCTGTTCCTGTTCTGCTTTATTGGCTTTAGTGATAGGAAAAACCTCAAAGGGGATTTCAAAACGATCCGCAATGTAGCGCAGATTCTCATGGTTACTGACAATTACCGGGATTTCCACTTCCCACTCCCCACTCATACAGCGCTGTAGGATATCATAGAGACAATGCGACATTTTGGATACAAAAATGGCCATCCGCGGTTTTTGGGCGCTCAGGTGCACCTGCCATTCCATCTGGTATTTTTGCCCAATCAGGGTGCCAAAATACTCGTCGATTTTTCCGGAAGGAATATTAAAGCCTTCCAGCTCCCATTCCACCCGCATGAAGAAGCGCCCCGCCTGCCGGTCGACATGCTGGTCCAGAGAGATGACATTCCCGTTATTACGATGCAAAAAGTCGGTGACCGCTGCAACGAGACCGGTTTGATCCGGACAGTGAATCAGTAAAATGGCCGTTTTTTTCATGGTGTTCCGTTTTGAAGGCACAAAAATGCAAATTAATTTTTCATCCGCTTCAATTCAGCACTAAAAAGCAGCCAGGTATCCGGGTCCAGCCAAAGCCGCTCTGGTTCAAAATCACAGGGCAGGGCCACCATCTGTCGCTCCTGATCAATGTTTACCGTCCAGGTTTGACGGGTGCCATCAGAGGCTTCCGCCGCAATATCTAAGGGAAAAGTGTAGGTGGCATCGCTGCGCAATTGCCCGATGTCCAGCTGCAGGCCCTGCTTTTTACTCCATGACCAATTCACCCCAATTGCCGGCACGCCGGGCTGATAAAGCCATTGATAAAAGAAGCCGCTCAAATCCTGCCCGCTGGCGATTTCCATGACCTCCTGAAAATCGCGGGTCAGGGCATTGCCATTTTGGTAGGCTTTGTAGTAACCACGCAGGCCCGACCAAAATGCCCGCTCGCCCACTTTATGCCGCAGCATGTGCAGCACCCAGTTACCCTTCTGATAAGCGTTGGCATTCAGCAGCCGGTTCCAGTTGGTAACGAGAGTATCTATAATGGGGCGGTTAGACTGACGGGCAAATTGAAGAACTTGCTGCCGCTCGGTAAGCAGCCGCTTCACCATAGCATCCCGGCCGTACTTGTGTTCGATGTAAAGATTTGCCCCATAGGTAGCAAATCCTTCGCTCAACCAGATGTGATGCCAGTTGCCTTCCGTCACGCTGTTGCCAAACCACTGATGCGCAACTTCGTGGGCGATCAGGTCTTCATGATCCTGCCCACCGGTAACGGAATTTTCAAAGTAAAATATATTACTGGCATTCTCCATCCCTCCGTAGCGGGTTTTGGACTGCACATTGGCCAGTTTAGGATAGGAATAAGGCCCAATAGAGTCGATAAAAAACTGCAAAACCTCCGTCGCCTGTGCGTAATCCTGATAGCCTTCCGTCCGGTTTTCGGGGTACACCCAACTGCTGACCGGTATACCTGCAACTTCACCCGCACGGCTCACCGCAAACTGTGCTGCTCCAAAGACCGCCACTTTTGTGGGAATAGGGGTGTCCATCCGCCAGAAAGTAAGCTTGGTTTCCCGGTCAAGGTTAAGCTCTTCCAGCTGCCGGCCGGAGCCGACCACCTGATAATGATCCGGTGCGACAATCACAAAAGCAACCGTTGCCTTATCCGAAGGGTGGTCCACGCAGGGCAGGTAATGATGGGCGCGGTTAGGCCAGTTGTCTCCAAAAAAGGTCCGGTCTCCGTATTTATTTTGGGCAATGATGAGCCCGTCAGCCGGGACACCTTTGTACCGGATAGTAAATTGCCTTTCCACGCCCTCCTCCACCGGGCTGTTCAGCACAATATGCAGCTTTGCAGCTTCATGCCAATAAGCCAGCGACTCGCCATCTGCCATTACTTCCGTTACCATCATACCACCCTGCCCGGCTTCTTCCGCTACCAGATCAAGCACGAGGGTGTCCAGCGACTGCAAAAACCGGATATCAATCAGCGCGCTGCTCTGAATGGTGTCATGCTCATCACTCAGCTCCAGCTGAAAGGTGTAATGCTGTACGTCAATTTGGGAAAGGCGGGGAATAGAAGACTGTGCCGACAGCAGGAATGGGCACAAAAGCACAAGCGGCAAAAGGAAGGTTCGCATTTTTGATGGTGAAAGTAAAACATTCCATTCAAAAAAGAACAACGCCAACCTTAGGTAGGTACCAGAAAAGATAAGCCACAGTGCGGAAGGTTAACTAACCCACTCCACTGTGGCTTCAGGGATTCTTGGAATTACTAATCCTGTTCAGCTTGGTGATCCTCAACCATCTTTTCATGCTCCGCATTCATCTTTTCGTGTTCCTGCTCCATCATTTCATGCTCAGCCAGCATGGTCTCGTGATCCTTTTTCATGGTTTCATGATCCGCCTTAAGCGCCTCAAGGTTTACTTCACCGGTAGCATGTTTGGCGACCAATTCGGCATGAGAGGCCAGTATGGCTTCGTGACGCTCCATCAACTGCATGTGCTTAGCCATCATAGCCTCGTGTTCAGCTTCCATAGCAAGGTGTAATGAATCGCTGTCAGCCCCCATCATTGCTTTATGCTCGCTCATCATTTTTGCATGCATAGCCTCCATTTCTTTGTGGTCCTCTGCCAGTTCCTCATGCTCTTTTTCCATTTGTTCGTGCTCAGCCATCAGCTTTTTATGCTCTTCTGACTCCGCAGGGTTGGATTGACAGCCAAACAAAAATAAAACGGATGCAAACAAAAGCATTCGAATTTCTAAACGGGTTCTCATATCATTTTTTTTAATGCGTATCTTATTGTTAAACTATCTGCCTGATTTGATATTGGATGGATTCCAAAATTATTTGCTTCACGTCCGGATCAGCCCTTTCGCTTGACAAAATAGGCTTAAAATCGGTATAAAGGTAATTTAGCCCTGAACCCGGACTTATTTTTTATTTGCAAATGGAGGATTCGCATTGAACCCAATGCCCGCCAGTTTAGAGAACCAGACAAAGTGTTTTGGCAAAAGCATCAGGCGGCCTTATTCCTTCCAAACCGTTAAAGGTTACTTATCTTTACCCCAAACCTATGCACCATGCGCCATTTTTATTTTCTCCTTATGCTGCTTGGGCTTTCGGCCTGCTCAGCTCCTTCAACTCAACAAGATATGACTGCTCAACAAGCTGCTGATTTCGACTGGCAGGGCCACCGGGGCGCCCGCGGGCTGTTGCCGGAAAATACGGTGCCTGCCTTCCTGAAAGCACTGGAATTTCCTCAGGTGAAAACGCTGGAGCTCGACCTTGCGGTAAGCCAGGACAGCCTGCTCGTGGTCAGCCATGAGCCGTGGATGTCCCACCACATCTGCAGCCATCCGGACGGGCGGGCTGTGACGGAAGCGGATGAAGAGGAGCTGCTGCTCTTTCAAATGCCCTACGCTAAAATCAAGGCCTACGATTGTGGCACCCGCGGCAACAGCCGCTTTCCGGAACAAACGCCCATACCTGCACACAAACCCCTGCTTAGCGAGGTGGTACAAGCCGTCAATACCTACTGTGCCGAACACAACCGCCCCAAGCCCCGCTACAACATCGAAATCAAACACGACCCGGCTTATGATAACATCAAAGCGCCCCGCCCACTGACCTTTGCCCGACTCGTTTTGCAGGAGATAGAAGACCTGGGCATTAAAAACCAAACCTGCGTACAGTCTTTCGATGTCCGCCCCTTGCAGGAATTACACCGGCTTGATCCTTCTGTTACCACAGCCTTACTAGTTGAAAACCCCAACGGCGTTAAAGTTAACCTCGACGCACTGGGCTACACCCCTGAAATCTACAGCCCCTATTACAAAATGGTAACGGGCAACGTCGTGGATACCGTACACGATCTCGGCATGACCATCATCCCGTGGACCGTCAACGACACCACCGCCATGAAAGCACTGATTGGCCTGGGCGTGGATGGGATCATCACCGACTACCCCAATAAAATTTCACAAGTTATTAGCAACTAAGCCTCCCGCTTTGCGTATGCCAGTGCCAGACGGATTTTGTGATAAGGAACTTGTTCGTCCAAATATTCAAAAACATCCTTCAGCTTATAGGGCTCCTGAAGATAGCGCAGGGACTTAACTACCTGATCGACCTCTGAGGGCGTTACCAGTTCATGCAGGTTGATGTCTTGCCCCTTCTCAAACAAGATCGCCAGGTGAGAATAGACCGTCGTCTCTGTCAACTGCCGCTTCTGTGCAATTTCGGATACGCTTAGCCCCCGTTGGTACATATCGTGGGTGATTTGATAGGTGGAGGACTTGCCACGGCTCGCCGCCGGCCCCACATGCTCAATGATGGCATCAATAAAATAGTTGCCGTAGAGGTGCAGTTTGCGCTCCCCTACCCCGCTGATGCGCTTCATTTCATCATCCGTCATAGGCCGCACGGCTGCCATTTCCTCCAGGGTTTTATCGCTGAAAATGATGTAAGGCGGCACACCCCTTTCCTGCGCCAGCTGACGGCGCAATTGCCGGAGTTTTTCAAACAGCTCATCCCGTACTCCCTGCCGCTCGGTGGCTTTTGTTTTGGCTTGTGCTTTTTCAGCCTCCTGCCGTTCTTTGAGGGTCGCGAAGCGTACAAGCGGCACTTTTTCCCCTTCGAAGAGCACCCGGTTGCTCGCCGGGGTCAGTTTCAGCACGCCATGCTCATCGTGTGCAATCTCGATGTAGCCATAATTCAGCAGTTGCAACATATAATGCTGCCATTCCAGAAAGGGAATCTCCCGGCCGGCACCGTAGGTTTTGATGTTTTGGTAGCCGCGTTCAAAAATTTCTTTCTTCCCACTGCCGCGCAGCACGTCAATCGCCAGGGTCATGCCCACCTGTTGCCGCAGCCGGTAGATTGCGGACAATGCCTTCTGGGCAATCTCCGTCCCATCTATGGTCTTCGGTGGGTTCCGGCAGATATCGCAGTTCCCGCAGTCCTCCGTTGTTTCCTCCCCAAAGTAGCTGAGCAGGATACGCCGCCGGCAACCTACTGCTTCCGCAAATTGCCGCATGCGGTCCAGCTTCGCCAGCTTGATGTCCAGCTGATCACTGTCGTTTTGCTTGAGGATGTCTTCCATCAGGGCCACATCGTTGTAGCTGTAGAAAAGCAGGGTATCCGACTTTGCGCCATCGCGCCCGGCCCGCCCGATCTCCTGATAGTAACTTTCGATATTCTTAGGCAGGTTATAGTGGATGACCCAGCGCACGTTGGACTTATCAATGCCCATACCAAAGGCTACAGTTGCACAAATGACCGGTATATTATCGTTGATGAATGCCTCCTGTACCGCATCCCGTTCTTCAGGAGAAAGGCCAGCGTGGTAGTAATCAGCGGTAATGCCGGCATCCTGCAATTTTTCTGCCAGTTGTTCTGTGCCCTTTCTACTCAGGCAGTAAATAATGCCAGACTCATTCGGCCGTTTGCCAATAAACCGAAGAATCTGCTCACGCCGGCGCTGCCCGGGACGCACCTCCAGGCTAAGATTAGGGCGGTCAAAGGATGAAATAAATACCTGCGGGTCCGGCAAATTGAGCTGCCGCAAAATGTCTTTCCGGGTGAGTTTATCAGCGGTTGCGGTAAGTGCAAGTATGGGCGTGTCCCGAAACTCCTGTTTGAGAAACTTCATACGGGTGTACTCCGGCCGGAAGTCGTGCCCCCAGGAAGAGATGCAGTGCGCTTCATCAATCGCAAACAGGCTCACTTCCGCCCGTTTCAGTAAAGGCAGAAAGTCCCGGGAAGTCAGCTTTTCCGGAGAAACGTAAAGCAACTGTAGTTCTCCATTGAAGAACTGATCCTCCACAGCCCGTTGGTCTGCTTCACCGAGCGAACTGTTGAGGAATGCTGCCTGCACGCCATTGGCCCGCAGCGCTTCCACCTGATCTTTCATTAGAGAAATGAGAGGTGAGACCACTACGGCCGTCCCCGGCAACGTCACCGCAGGCACCTGATAGCAGATGGACTTGCCCCCACCGGTAGGCATAAGTACCAAGCTGTCCTTACCAGCATATACCTGCTCGATGATATCCGCCTGCATGGGGCGGAAGGTATCGTAACCAAAGTACTTCTTGAGCGCATCCTGAGCGGCGGGCATATCCATACAATCTAACAATTTGTTTCGGATTAAATCCAAATTTAACAAAAATCGCCAAATCTCCCGTCTTTGCCCCGGCAATCTCCCAAAAAAGAAAGGGGCTTCCAACTTGCGCCGAAAGCCCTCTGAAACTTCTTTGGGTCCAATGCCCAAGAAAACGGGCACTGAGGATTAGTTCTCCTTCCAAAATAAAGGGCTTCCCAGAGAGGATCAAGGGAAGCCCTCATTTAAACACGCTTCTTGTTTAAAAAAGGAAGGAAGATTTATAACCAGGTAATAGTTTTCAAATTTCTATACGAAATACGAAGTGGTCTGCGACATCGACCACTGACGAAGCATAACTTGTCAGGGCAAGCGCAAGCCACTTCTAAGCATAAATGCTGACCTGCCTGCCTTAGTAATAAGTATGGCGGACAGGCATTGAGTAGGCTTGCAGTGGCAAACCCCTTAATCGTCAGTATAACTAACTCTAACGGTAACAAATATACCACCCATACAGCTACCTTGAAACCCCATATTCATGGGGTGCCTTGGAATATTGAAATATCCCGGAGAAATGCTATATTTGAGCATACTCTCGGTTCCACCCTTGGCAAAAAGTACCTTATTATGAGAATGATAATCCTAACTTCAGGACTATTGATGCTGTTCTCATTGGTCGCAAGGGGCCAGGGAAGTGCTCAATTAAAATTAACACGCGAACTCCTGGACCTCGAGCGGTATGAAGATGCTGCTCAGGTTGCCGGGCAGGCATTGCAAAATGGCCGAAACGCGAAAAATACAGCCGTTCAGGCAGAAGCCCGAATCCTTCAGGCACGGGCTTTTTTCGGAAAG
>CAZNHN010000044.1:11874-27709 GCA_964572415.1 uncultured Phaeodactylibacter sp. | reverse complement strand
TCCCCCGGTGCCAGGCCGCTGGCTTCATCAGAAGCAGCGCCCGTGCTCCAGGAATAAGTGTAAGGCTTGGTACCTCCGGTGGCACTGACCCTGGCTATGCCATCTGCATTATTGGTGCTCGCCGGTTGTGTTGCAGTAGCCGTTGCCTGCACCGGGGTAGGCTCTGTTAAACCGAAGGTGGCTTGTACGCTGGTACCTTTTGAATCCATTACGGTAAGCGAATAGTTTCCAGCCTTCAGCCCGGTAATCTCGCCCTCGCCCTGCCCACTGCTCCAAATGTAGGCAAAAGGTGCTTTACCACCGTTGACAGAGGCTGCAAGAACGCCATCGGCTGCGCCGTTACACGTCACCGGCTGAATAAGGGACAGAGACACCTGCAAAGGCAATACCTCCTCCACCATTTCCACTGATATGGAAGAACTGCAGCCTTTGGCATCGGTTATCGTAACCGTTTGCATACCGGCAGGGAGCCGGGTCGCCTCAGCAGTAGTCTCACCGCTTGTCCATTCATACTGATAACCGCCATTGCCACCAAGTGCATTTACCACAGCTTTGCCGTCTGCTTCGCCGGGACTGGCTTCTTTGGTGACCTCTATGCCCACTTTCAGTTTTGGAGGCTCGGTAACTTCCACTTCTGCGGTGGCTGTATTTCCGACAATATCTGTTACCGTCAGAGTATAAGAACCAGCGGAAAGCGCCTGTAGCCGGCCTTCAACTGTACTGCCGTTTGACCAGGCGTAGGCGAACGGGCCTTTACCGCCGCTGACAGTAGCAGTGAGTTGCCCATCAGCTTCCTCATTGCAGCTAACCGCTTTACTCATTTCCAGCTGAACCTCCAGAGGCGCAATTTCTTCAGTCACTTCCACTTTGGCAGCCGCCTGGCAGCCATTTTCATCCGTTACCGTCACCGTGTAAGTTCCGGCAACCAGGTTTTCGATTTGGGAGGTAGTCGCACCATTAGTCCACGAATAGGAATAAGGAGCCCCACCTCCGCTCACTTCAACCCTGGCTGCACCATCAAAAGCACCTGTCTTTGCCGGCGTAACTTGCAGGGCCCGGGCTTTCAGTGCCTCTGGCTCTTCCACAACAAAGGAAGCTTCCGCTTTAGCGCCTTCAGCGTCCGTAACCGTTACGGCGTACGCTCCGGCAGCGAGCCCATTGGCCATTTCCCCGGACTGACCATTGCTCCAGGTATAAGTAAACGGGCTTTTGCCGCCCGCAACCTTCGCAGATAAAGCGGCAGCGGCCGCCCCCTGACAATCAATGCCTGCTTCCTGACCGATACGGAGAGACAAGGGCAGGATATCTTCACTAATGGCCACCTCCGCCGTTGTAGCACAACCATTGGCATCAGTGACGGTAACAGTATGCTTTCCGGCGGTCAGATTAGTTACTGTTGCCTGTTCTCCCCCATTGCTCCACCTGTATTGGTAAGGGGGTACTCCACCTGAAGCTTCTGCCTGAGCAGCTCCGTCGCTGCCGTTTGCAGAAGCCGCCTGTGAGACCTGTGCCTGAATATTGAAAGCGGGCGGCTCCTCTACGGTATAGCTGTCGGACACAGTATTACCATTGGCATCAGTAACCGTGACGCTGTAATTTCCTGAAAGCAGCCCGGTCAACTGAGGCGTTGGAGCATCAGCAACACTCCATTTATAAGTGTAGGGCTTAGCTCCGCCTTTTGCCTGTACTTTCAATACCGCACTTTTGTTGCCCTGGCATTTTATGGGCTTAATTTGCTCGATTGCTGCCGATAGAGCTTCCAAAGTCTGTGATATATCCACCTCAGCTGTGACTTCGCAGCCCTGACGGTCGGTAACTGTAACAGCATGTGTCCCTTGTGTCAGCTGCATAGCTACCGGAGTAGTCTCTCCACTGTCCCAGGCAAACCGGTAAGGCGGTACTCCCCCTGTCGCCTTTGCTTCTGCCTGTCCATCGGCAGCACCGGCGCTGCTCACCTCGCTGCGGGCTTCCACACTGAGTGCAACTCTGCGGTCCGGGACACTTATATCCGATGAGCGGCTGTTACCCTTGGCATCAGTGATGGTCAGGTTGTAAGTACCCGGTTTTAGCTGGCTGGGCTGCTCACCTTCGGCACCGCCGCTCCAGCTAAAGTTATAAGGAGGAGTCCCCCCGCTTACGGTTACCCGAAGTGCGCCGTCTGATCCGTTCCCATTGCAGGTTACGGGGCTGACAAGCTCAACGGTTGCAACCAGAGACGAGCCTTTCTGTATGACGTAGACGCCCTTATCTTCCGTTCCAATCCAGACGGCACCGTCCAGGTCTACTGCAAGGTAATTGGCAAACTCGCTGGTATATTCCTCTGCTCCTCCAAAAGTCTTAGTCTCTCCGGTAGCCGGATCAAAGCGGGTAATAATCCGGGAGGCGATCCACAGACGCCCGTTGCCATCAAGCGCAATATCGGTGATGGCGCCCTCAATGTCATTTGAAGGGATATCAACCAATTCCCAGCGATCCTTACGGTCTACCTGCCCAACCAGTCCGTCCCCCATAAGCCAAACCTCTCCGTTCGCAACAGCAATCGATTCTATGATAAGGCCTTTTTCTATAAGGTCAAACTTACCATCTTTTCCCACAAGAGCGCCGTCATTGGTGCCAATCCAGATCCGCCCGGGCCCGTCTTTGGCAATTTGGTGCACATAGTTGGAGCGCAATTTGGTATTGTCCATAGACAACTGCTCCATAAATACCAGCTTCCCGTTTTCTTTTTTCAAACGAAAAGCGCCAGTCAGGCTAGTGCCTAACCAGATGTCCTGATTAATTTCATCGTAAAAAGCGGCCGTAATGTAATTGTCTGAATCAAGAATGTCCCCTATGGCATCGATAAGCTCTTGCTTTTGCCAGCGAATATCAGCATTGCCCCCCGAAAACTGAAACAACCCTGCTTCCCCCGGCTGAAGCTCAATAGAGCTGGAGGAACGCACACCTGCAACCTTCCTGATGCCTTTGGTATTGGCTACCCACTTGGTGTTGTCTGTATCCACGAAAATATTTTGTACAGGGCTGCCCCAGGGGAGCGCTGTACTCCGGATGACCTCAAGGTTTTCCTCCTGTGCCGTCCCGTTAAGGCTTAACAAAATCAAAGCAAGCGAGAATAAGTAGCTTCTGCTCATGGTATGGTTTTCTGAATTTTCGGCGCAAAGTTAGGCAACCTGAAGCAAAACGCAGTATATGGTTTAATATTACCTTTGTGCCGCCACTGAAAGCCTGCTCATCGCACGGCTGGCATTAACGAATTGCTGAATGATATGAACGTAGTCCTTTTTTACTTGCTGATCAAGCCCCTCTCGTACGTGCCTTTGCCCGTAATGCACCGTTTGTCTGATGTCCTATCCTGGCTGCTGTTCCGGGTTGTTGGCTTCCGCAAAAAGGTGATTCTGGGCAACCTGGAGCGCTCTTTCCCCGAAAAACCAGCAAAAGAGATCGACCGCATCGCCCGGGAGTACTACCGGCATTTGTGCGATCTCGTAGTGGAAGCGGTGCGCTCTTTCAGTATCCCGGAAGAAGAGATCAAGCGCCGGGGGAAAATGGTCAATCCGGAAATTCTGGAGCCTTTTTATGAGCGTCAGCAGCCTGTCATCCTTTGTGCCGGCCACTACAACAACTGGGAGATGACGGCCACGGCTATGCCCATGTACATCAAACACCGGGTTGTGGGCCTTTACAAGCCGCTGAAAGACCAATTTTTCAATCAAAAAATTACAGACTCCCGAAGCCGCTTCGGGATGGATATGGTTTCTATCCGCAAAACCCGGGAGTTTTTTGAGGCTGATCATGGGATCAGCATCATTCTCTTTGCCACCGATCAGGCGCCTTCCAACCCCAACCGGGCCTATTGGACCGAGTTTCTAAACCAGGATACGGCGGTGCTTTTCGGAACGGAGGCCTACGCCCGAAAGTACAACTACCCGGTTGTCTTTGGCTACATTGACAAGGTAAAGCGGGGCTACTACGAAATCCGGTTCAAAGTCATTTCTGAGAACCCGGCCAGTCTGCCCGCCGGTGCCATTTCAGAAGCCCACACCCGGCTGCTGGAGGAGGAAATCCGACAAAAACCTGAATACTGGCTTTGGAGCCACCGCCGCTGGAAACATACCCGGCCTGAAGGCTGGAAACTGGAAACCAAAACTGCTACAAATTGAGCCAGTAGGTGGCTTTGAGCACAATAGCCCGGTTTTTGCCGCGTGGATTGACCAAAAACTGGTCTGAAAAATAATTGTCCGTATACACCAGAAAGATATCCGATACGGGCTTAAAGCGCCACTGCAGGCGGGTATTGATGTTGACGTTGTTGGCCTGGGTGTTGTACTGCAGAAAAACACTGAAAAACACGCTTCGGGAGAAGGAAAGCTCCGCCCTTGGCCCCACCAGCCAGATGCCAGCATCACTGTAAGGCGACGGGAGCTGTATGTCGGTATAATTAGCCTCAAGTGCCAGGATCCCGATGGGTTGCCAACGGTAGTTCAACTGAAATTGAAGCTGAGCAAAATCACCGTTGAAAAACCGGCCATATGTTCCTGCCAAAGCGTAATAAAAGTCTTTGCGCACATCAGAATCATAGCTAAGGCTCAAAGACGGGTAGGTATACCCCGTACCTTCCGGCAACTCCACTCCTCCGGTATTGGTCGGGTCAAAGGGAAAGAACAGGTAGGTGTAATTCTCCGTGAAGTCCAGGCTGAGCTGGCTTTGTCCCGGAAATTCCACGAACGCCCCGGCGCTCAACTCCCGGTCGGTCAGCTGGTAGTCAGGCTGATTAAAAATAAACTCCGTACGTGCACTAAGCCCAAAAGCAATGACCCGCTCCGCCCACCACTTCTTCTTCGGAAAGATCAGGTGAGTGATGCCGGGGGAGGTAGACAGGAAGCCCCGGCGCGGCACAAAACCCATTTCAGCTTCGTGGTTGCGCCCTATGTAGTGGGTAGGGAAAAAGATCCGCCAGTTGCGCAGGTAATGGCCCACGAACAGAGCAGCAGCCTGCGCATCCACATTATTATCACTGGTAAAAGAGCGATGGTAGAAAGCTTCGGCTTCCCATTTATTATCCTTTGAGAAAAGGTTGTATTCCAGTCCTGCCACCCGGTTGAAAGCATCAGGGTCGACTTCGTAACCGCCCGCACCGTCCGGCCGGTAATTCACTTTGTTGGTAAAAATGGCACCGACGAAGGACCGGTCAAAGACCTTTCGCTGCAGCACACCCACGGAATAGTTGGCAGGCGCGAGATCAGCATCGGAGACGGAGCCGGTCTGCATATTCAACAGGCCCACCCGCCAGTTATTGTCCAGCTTACCGCTGAGCCGGGCGCCCGCAAGAATCGGCACATTAAAACTGCGTTGCACTTCGATTTCGTCCCCGTCAGTAGTCGTGCGCCGGAGCGTGCCCTGAGCCAGACCGATTCTACGACTGAAGAAGGGGCGGCTGCTGGGGAAGCCAAACTTGCCAAACAAATCCTCATTTTCGAGAAAAAACTGCCGCCGTTCCGGAAAAAAGAGCTCAAAACGGCTCAGGTTGGTCAGCTGCCGGTCTACTTCCACCTGGCTAAAATCAGGATTAAAGGTCAGGTCGAGGTTCAGGGAGGGAGTAATGGCAATCTTGGCATCCCCCCCGGCATTGAAGTTGCGCTCTGCGGGCAGCCGAAATTCTTCATCCCGCTCTACACCCGCAATAGCGTACGGGATAAGCGAAACGTTCAGGCCCGGGCTCGGTGGCGGCGTAACCCAGCGCATTGGCAAGGTGAACGCGAGGTTATTGATCCCGAACTGCCGGGGCACCGGATTCCAGGTAGAGCGCTCGTTTTGCTTCACAGCAATGCGGCTGAAGTTGATCCGCCACTGATTGTCCCCTTCAGACCGTTTGTAACGCAGGGTTTTAAAAGGGATGGCCATTTCCACCACCCAGTACTCCGGATGATTGGACACCTCAGCGTACCATTTATTATCCCAGTCGGTGGAAATACTGTTGCCGTTGTCGATGAGGCCTTCCCGGCGTACATTCAGGGGCGTGACAGCGAAATGGAAACCATTGATTTTATCCTGAAAGGGATCAATATTGACAGCAAATTCATCGGAAGGGCCAAGTTCGAAATCCCGGCGCAGAGAGGTAACGATATAATCCTCCTGTGGCTGATAAATGACCGCGCCAATGTAAAGGGCTGTCTCATCGAAGGTGACGCGGACTTCAGTATCCAATTCAGCATAGGAGGTATCAAACGGGAAGTTTTGGTAGAAATCAGTCGCCACCCCGGCATTTTCCCAGGCTGCTTCATCCAGCACCCCGTCCAGCCGTACGGGCGTTGCAGCGGACCGAATATCCAGCCCCTCTAGCGTTTGCCCTATGGCTAAGCTGCTGAAAACACACCAAAATAAAACAGTTAGCCCCTTGCGGCTAGCCCAAACCCTTGCTCGATCCGTCATTAACCCTAAAATAGTTGCCGGCTCGTTGAAGAGCCCTTTATGTTCCTGAAGTATGCTGCAGGCTGAAACTAACCTGTTTTTTAATCCTCCTCAATGGTATCCGTCACCATGGTTTCAACATGGTAGTCGTAGAACCGCTCAAACAATGCCCAGTCCAGTGTTTCCGGCCAATCGCTTTCATCCAGGCTCCAGCCTTCCAGCAGGACGCTGAGCAGGTCCTCTACATTGGCTTTAAGATGAGAAAGGATATCCTCTACATCCTCGAAATCTGGTAACAGAAAAATATCCGCTTCATCGTGCTGATCCATATCAGCGAAATCAAGGGGCTGTTCCGGAAAAACTTCATTAGCCCACTCGATCAGAGCTGGCTTGGGCTTCACGACAAGTGCCGTGCGGTTGATTTTGTAAAAATCCATTAGTCTTCTTTCATGTTGTGGAAGACCGCATTGACATCGTCATCGTCCTCCATGATTTCGATCAGCTTAATGACATCCTCCACTTCGGTGTCTGTAAGCTCTTTATAATGGCTCGGGATGCGGACCAGTTCTGACTCCGTCACTTCCAGCCCGAATTCTTCGATACCTTTTTGGAGGTTGCCATAATCTTCAAAAGCGCAGACCAGGATTATTTTATCTTCTTCCTGCTTCAGCTCTTCCAGCCCAAAGTCAATGAGGCCCAATTCCAGTTCCTCCTTGTCCTGACCTTCCGCATTGACTTTAAAGTTAGCCTTACGGGAGAACATGTAGTCCACCGAACCGGAAGTACTGAGGTTGCCCCCGTATTTGGAGAAGATATGGCGGACACTCGCCACGGTGCGCGTGGGGTTGTCCGTTGCCGTTTCCACCATCAGGGCCACACCGTGTGGCGCATACCCTTCGTAGACCAGCTCTTCGTAGTTTTCCGCATCCTTGGAAGTCGCCTTTTTGATGGCATTCTCTACGTTGGCCTTAGGCATATTAGCCGTCTTGGCGTTCTGTATAGCCAGCCGCAGGCGGGGGTTGTACTCCGGGTCCGGCCCACCCTCCTTAACAGCAATAGCAATCTCCCGGCCGATACGCGTGAAAGTCTTGGCCATATTGGCCCAGCGCTTCATTTTCCGCTCTTTACGGTATTCAAATGCGCGTCCCATATCTGCAATTTAATTTTGAATCAATAAAGCAGTTTTGCCTTACCCGGCGGCCCTGCTTCAGAATGCATGCAAAATTAGCGTTTACAAATCAGCCTGCCATAATTACTTCTCAATATTTTTCTGCCATTCACTTAAGGTATGCTTTCAAAGCAGCAAAAATCCCTTATTTTAGCCCAACAAACCTTGCTATGGAATATTTGGTAATTGACCTTGAAATGTCGGGCGACGACCCGAGCTATCACGACGTTATCGAAATCGGTGCCGTGCTTTATACTGACAACTGGATGGAACTGGGCCGATATCAATCTTACGTATACCCGGAAAACGAGGAAGCGTTCTCCAAGCCCTCCGAAGAAGTCCACGGCATCAGTCTGGAGCAATTGAAAGATGCCCCAATGCTGGATGACGTTCTGCCCGAATTCGAAGCCTGGATGCTGGGGCTGCGAAAGCTCAAGCCGGACCCCTTTGATAACAGCCGGGCGCTGCGGCACACCATGATTTCGGGCCTCGGCATCGTGAATGACTTTGCTTTTCTGCGCGCTGCATACGGTATCATCAACCGCCGCTGGCCCTTCAGCTACCACATGCTGGATATGCAGTCGCTAACCCACGCCTTATTCCCGATCTTCAAAGCCGCCGGAGAAGCCGTACCCGAGCGCCAAAGCCTCACCGCCATTGCCGCATACTTCAACCTGGAGCGGGAGACCGAGGAGCACAATGCGCTGGAGGATGCGGTACTGACCGGGCGCTGCTTTATAGAGTTGAACAAAATGATTGACCGGCTGAGGGTTGACCCCGCGGTTTAATCTTGCCAACACAACTGTAGTATCCGAAAACATGGTCTCAGTACTTGCTGTATGACCGTCTTTCCGGGAGAGTGGCGATCCCCTTTAAAAACCTGCTTTCAACTCAAATGATAAAGATCAAAGGGCAAATAGCTGAGGAGTGACAAAGGTCATCGTACACTACTCGTAAGATGATTTCTTTTGTACCTATCAAAACAAAAAACCAATTGTAATCCAAAAACTTGGCAAATGGTTCACGAAAGTCCGGTTTTGATCAAATTAATTCCAAAATTAAATAGGGCAATTGCGAATCAACAAATATATTTGCCGCAGAACTTGGTATAAAAACTACATTAACCCCCACTGCTTACTGTTACTGAAAAACGACAAATACCGAGTTTCCAGGGATTTACGCCTACCACTCAAACTATTGAATTAGTGTAAAGTATACACTAAAATTGACACGGGTAATCTAAACTTACCATACAACCAAAATTAAATTGTAGCTCTTATGAAAAACATTCTGCGATTGGTCGTAGCTTTTGCAGCTGCGCTGCTCCTGGTTCAACAGGGGTATGCTCAGGGTACTGTAAAAGGCCAAGCGATCGACGAAAATGGCGAGGCCCTGATCGGGGCTACCATTCTGCTGGTGGGCAGCAGCCGGGGAACGGCTACCGACTTTGACGGTAACTACATCCTCGAAAATATGCCGGCCGGCGAACAGCAACTCCGGGCTTCCTACACTGGATACGGAGACCTTACTAAAACCATTACCGTTAAAGACGGAGAAACCGTTACCCTTGACTTCCAACTGGGCGAAGACGCTGAAGTACTGGAAGAAGTCGTAGTCATCGGTTATGGTTCGGTGCGCAAGGAAGATGCGACCGGGGTAGTCGCGAAAGTAGAAACCAAAGACTTTAACCGCGGTGCGATTGTTTCGCCAGAACAACTAATCTCAGGTAAAGTGGCTGGGGTGCAAATTTCACCGGGCGATGGTTCCCCAGGTGGTGGCTCCTCCATTCGTATCCGGGGTGGTACATCTATCAACGCGAGTAATGAACCGCTTTACGTAATTGATGGTATCCCCATTGACAATGAAGGGTTCGCAGGTGGTAGAAACCCTATGAACTTCCTCAACCCCAATGACATTGAGTCTTTCACCATCCTAAAGGATGCTTCAGCAACAGCAATCTATGGTTCACGGGGTGCAAACGGTGTTATTGTTATCACTACCAAAAAAGGTGAGGCAGGCAGCCGCCCTCAAGTCAATTATGACGGGTATGTTACCATGAACGAAATTCGTGGCGAACCGGGCATGCTGGACGCCGAAAACTTCCGCAGAGTGGTCACCTTTGCAGAGCCAAACCGCCTAGATTTGTTGGGCAACGCCAATACGAATTGGTTTGATGAAGTGCTTCGTACAGCTTATGGTCAGAGCCACAACCTAAGCGTTAGTGGTGGTGGCCAGAACAGCGGCTACCGCATCTCTGCCGGATATCAAAATTTGGAAGGGATTATACGTACCTCTGAAACAGAGCGCGTAAGCTTTGGCATGAACTACAACCTCAAATTCTTTGATGACAAGCTAATCTTAAACACCAATGTTCGTGGCGCAAGAACAACAGATGTTTTTGACCCAGGCATAGGTGCAGCATGGGACTTCGACCCGACACAGCCAGTTTTTGACCCTACTAACGAAGCTTTCGCAGGCTATAATGAGTATGGCAATCCATTGGCACCGCGTAACCCAGTTTCTGCGATTGAACAGCGTGAGGACCAAGGTCAATCTTTCCGTACCCTTGGTAATCTTGACCTGGAATACAAGCTGGATGACCTTGTGGAAGGTTTGTCGTTCAAAACTACGGTTGGCTTTGATGTAAACCAAGGCAGCCGAAACCGCTTTGAACCTACAACCTATACCAACACACTCTCTGGTTCAGATTTTGCCGGATTGGTCAACCTGGAGGATTACACGCGTACCAACTATTTGTTTGATGCTTACCTGAAGTTCCAGCGCCAACTGGCAGAAAGAAGCCGACTAAATCTTACATTGGGTTATTCTTATCAGGACTTTACCGAAGAGTATACCGGATTTACTGCTCAGGACCTTTCGACCGATCAGTTTGGAGTAAACGGTCCGGATCAGGCAGAAGAGACTTTTCCTTTCAACAGTATTTTCGAAAACCGCCTGATTTCCTTCTGGGGCCGTGCGATTTACAACTTCGACGAGCGTTACGTACTGACGGCAACGCTGCGCCGTGACGGGTCCACCCGTTTTGGCCCGGAAAGCCGCTGGGGCTTGTTCCCATCTGCAGCCGTTGCCTGGCGTGTACTTCAGGAAGATTGGGCAGGTTCATTGAATAATATTTTCTCCGATCTGAAATTCCGTGTAAGTTACGGGGTGGTAGGTAACCAGGAGATTGCT
Source organism: uncultured Phaeodactylibacter sp. (assembly GCA_964572415.1). GTDB lineage: Bacteria > Bacteroidota > Bacteroidia > Chitinophagales > Saprospiraceae > Phaeodactylibacter. The sequence goes on along the minus strand of CAZNHN010000044.1, from coordinate 16,941 downwards.
GACTATCTCTACATACCTCAGTATACCTTCAGTGACCAACGTGCACAGTACCAAATCGGTGTAGACAATGATGGCAACCCGATTTTTGTCAGCACGGCACGCCCTAATGCTTACGATAGCGGGCTGCAGTGGGAAGAAACCACTTCCATCAACGCTGGTCTTGAATTTGGCTTTGCCAACGGACGGATTAGCGGTGCACTCGAGTACTATGTACAGCGGACCAATGAACTTCTTATTGAGGTCAACGTGCCTGCCGGAACAAACCTTACCGACCGGATCACTACAAATGTAGGCGAAGTCGAAAACAGCGGTGTGGAGCTTAGCCTGAACGCGGTAGCCGTTGCTGGAAAAGACTTCAACTGGGACCTGAATGGTAACGTGGCCTACAACCGAACCAGAGTGATAGACCTGGGTAATATTGGCGGATCTGCTGGCATTCCGCGAGGCGGCATTGCGGGAGCTGTGGGCAATAACATTCAGTTGATCCGGGAGGATGAGGAAATCGATGCATTCTTCGTTTATGAGCACGTCCTAAATGACGATGGCACTCCGGTATCAGCAGCAGATGACATACAAATGTACGTAGACCAAAACGGTGATGGCATTATCAACGAGCTTGACCGTCGTATTTTCAAGTCACCAGCTCCTGATATTATCTATGGCCTGACCTCGAATATGAGTTATAAAGGTTTTGACCTCGCGCTGACCATTCGTGGAGCAGTAGGTAACTATATTTACAATAACAATGCATCAAACCGGGGTCACTTCGACAGAATTGGAGTTCTGCCTGGCTTTGTAAGCAACCTGCATGAATCAGCTTTGGTTACTCAATTTGAGAACCCACAGTACTTCTCAGACTATTACATAGAGGATGCTTCGTTCATGCGCCTGGATAACATCACACTTGGTTACACGTTCCTGCCAAAGCGCGGTATTAGTAGCCTGCGTGCTTATGTCACAGCCACCAACCCACTTGTGTTCACAGAGTACAGTGGACTGGACCCTGAAGTTGGAGTCAGCGGCATTGATAACGCACCTTATCCACGGCCAGTTGGTTTCATCTTTGGTGTAAGCCTTGGTCTTTAATTATTTGATTAAAAAGAACTTGATCCATGAGAAAGATCATTAATATATCATTAGTTGCGCTGGTACTGGCCATGTCTGCCTGTACTGATTTGGATGTTACTCCACGCAACGACCTCACCCCTGATGTTTTCTTTGGTGAGGAAGACGCTTATCAGCGTTTTTTAGCCCGGCTTTATGCTGGTTTGGCCGTAACTGGTCAGCAGGGCCCTGCAGGTAACCCGGATATCAAAACCATTCCAGATGAAGGTTTCTCCAGCTATCTGCGCCAGTACTGGCAGTTGCAGACTTTGCCTACTGACGAGGCCGTAATCGGCTGGAATGACGAAGGTCTTCCAGATATTGTTACACAGCAATGGGGTAGTAACAATCAATTCGTAAGGGCTATGTATTCCCGGGTGTTTTTCCAGGTTTCTCTGGCCAATGAATTCTTACGGGAATCCACCCCTGATAAGCTCGAAGAACGTGGTGTAGGCGAGGAAGTACGTGCACAAATGCCTGCATTTCGGGCTGAAGCCCGCTTCCTCCGGGCATTGAGCTACTGGCACGGCATTGATTTGTTCCGCAATATCCCATTCTACACAGAGGATCAGCTGGTTGGCGGCAGTGCCCCTGCACAAGCTAATGCAGCCGATATTTATGCTTTCCTCGTCGATGAGCTTCAAATCATCGAAGATGAAATGCTCGACCCTGGTACAGCGCCTTACGGCCGGGCAGACCGCGCAGCACTGTGGATGCTTCAGGCAAAATTGTACTTGAACGCAGAGGTATATAGCGGTCGTGCAGCCTACAATGAGTGTGTTGAGGCTTGCAATAAAATTGTCGAATCAGGAGTTTACTCGCTTGCTGAAAACTATCAGCACAACTTCCTGGCCGACAATCACACCTCACCAGAGATCATCTTTGCTGTCAATTTTGACGGTGAAGCTACTCAGACTTTTGGTGGAACAACCTACCTCGTACATGCAGCTCTTGGTGGTGAAATGACTGATACGGATTATGGAGTAACCGGTGCATGGGGCGGTCTTAGAACCACACCTTCATTAGTGGACTTATATCCGGACGAAACAGGCAACATTGATGAACGTGCCATTTTCTTCACAGAGGGTCAAACCAAGGCTATCGAAGCACTGGATGAATTCACCAATGGATATGCCTCACCAAAATATCAGAATATCACTTCTGATGGAGTTGCAGGAAGCAGTGTTACATTCGTTGATACGGATTATCCTTTATTCCGCTTTGCAGACGTACACTTAATGTTTGCAGAGGCTGTACTTAGGGGCGCTACCAACGGTGACCTGGCTACGGCAACAACCCTAATCAATCAACTACGCATGCGTGCCTATGATAACGAAGCCGGTAATATTTCAGAGGCTGATCTGAACCTGGACTTCATTTTGGCTGAGCGCGCTCGTGAGTTGTACTGGGAAGGTCACCGGCGTACAGATTTGATCCGTTTCGGTCAGTATACCGATGAAGGAGTATGGGCATGGAAAGGAGGAATAGCTGAAGGGCAAACCACGGCTGATTTCCGTAACCTTTACCCTATTCCAGCGGAAGAGTTGCTGGCCAACCCAAGCCTGGACCAAAACCCGGGCTACTAAAAAACAATCCGGGGTCGCTTAGGCAGCCTCGGACCATTCGAAAATTTATCAAATTTTCAATCAGATTAAGACATGAAAAATTTTCTTAAAATATTTTCCATCTTGGTTTTGGCGGGGCTCGTAGCCGTTAGCTGTACCAAGGATGAAATTGACGTGGAAGCACTGACGGACTTCGCGCCCGGCATCGTTTCCATCACTCCGGCCAACAACAGCAAAATTGTAGTTGGCAACTTCGACCTGAAAGTCATCGTGGCAGATGGTGAGTCTTCGCCGCTTTCTGAAATCTCCGTGCAACTGCTGGATGAATTTGGCAATACCCTTGCCGAGGCTACACAGGCTGTGACGGGTACCCGCGACAGTATCGTAGTGCCGGGTGCGGACTTTGCAGTGCCTGCCGAACAGCTTGGCGCAGGCATCTACAGCATGAACATCACGGTATCGGATGCTAAAGGCCAAACTACCAACCGAAGCACGTCCTTCGAAATCTCCCTACTGCCTTTCGCGGCCAACCACAATGAAATGTGGATTGCCGGTGGCTTTAATGGCTGGGGCGGTGATGAAATGACTCTGGTAGCGGACCACACCTGGGAAATCTCAGGTATTGACCTGCTCGGCGACGAGTGGAAAATCAAAAACTGCCTGGACTGGTGTGATGAGGACTGGGGCGACACCGATTGCAACAACTTCATGGAAAGTAACCTCAGTGGGGGCAACGGCAATACCGCATGTGGCTATTCCGGTGAAGTGACCGTGACCTTCAACGACGAAACCCTGGAGTACACGGTACGCCCGGCTGTTGAGTTTGCCACCAACCTCTCCGGTCTTTACCTGCTCGGTACCTTTAACAACTTTGACGGGGACGAATTCCGCTTCCAGCTCACTGGTGACAACACCTGGGAACTGGCTGAAGTGGAACTGGCTGAAGGCGATGAGTTCAAATTTGCCGAAATGCCCAACTTCATGGGCAAGAATTTTGGTGATGCAGATGGTGATGGTGTAGCCGAAGAGTTTGGCAACAACACTATGTTCATGGGCGACCCTGGCATTTACAAAATCACCTTCAACGACGCCACCCTGGAGTACACTATGGAATTCCTTGGCACCGGTGGCGGTGGTGGATATGAATCCATTGGCATCATTGGTGACGCTACACCCGGCGGCTGGGATGCCGATACTGATATGACAGATAATGGGGATGGAACTTACTCCCTCCTCGTTGGTCTTCGTGATGGTTTTGTTAAGTTCCGTGCAGATAACGACTGGCCAGTGAACTGGGGTGGTTCTGACTTCCCTTCTGGCGTTGGCACGCAGGATGGACCTGATATCCCAGTAACCTTTGGGCTCTACCTGGTCACACTCAATACAGAAACGGGTGACTACAGTTTTGAAGAAGCCTCTGTGGGTATTATTGGCGATTCCACTCCGAGTGGCTGGGATGCCGATACTGATATGACACCAGATGCAGATGAGCCCTCTATTCAAACCGTTAACCTCGAACTAACGGATGGTTTTGCCAAGTTCCGGTTGAATAACGACTGGCCAGTGAACTGGGGTGGTTCTGACTTCCCTTCTGGCGTTGGCACTCAGGATGGGCCAGATATTCCTGTTACAGCAGGAACCTATGACATCCGCTTCAACGTGCTGACTGGCGAATACTCCTTTGAGTAAGCCATTTTGACTGGGCGATGTCTTATCGCCTCACAGATACGGGCAGGTGTTCTCCGGAGCATCTGCCCGTTCTCATTTTGCCTGACTTCGAACATCAGCACAGACAAACGCTTTTTCCACCTAAAAGCCTTTGAAAAAAAACCAAATTACCGCCTCTTTTCTCACGCTGCTCCTATTGGGCAGCCTGGTTGTGCTTTACTTTGCCTCGCCTTCAGTACAGCAAACTGTCAACGAGGGATTCCGGTTGGCGAAAGCTGGTGATGAAGCCGCGCTGGCTAAATGGTTCGAACAGTTCGGGATATGGGGGCCTATCGCCATCATTCTGTTCATGGTTCTGCAGATGTTCCTGATCATCTTTCCCAGCTGGCTGCCTATGGTTGTAGCGACCATTGGCTACGGACCGGTGTGGGGCGTGGTTATTTCCATTGTCGCCGTCACGGTGGCATCAGGCATCGGGTACTGGATTGGCCGGGCATTTGGCACTCAGGTCCGGGAGCGTTTCATAAGCCAGGAAAAAGAGGAAGAAATTGCTAAAGCCCTGGAAGAATATGGTTTTGGGACTGTGGTACTGTTTCGTCTCTCCCCTTTCCTTTCCACGGATGCGATCAGTATTATTGCCGGTTTACTGGGTATGCGTTTCGTGCCCTATTTGCTGGCCACGCTCGCCGGCATCACTCCCCTGGCGATAGGCATTGCCTACTTCACCCGG
>CAZNHN010000044.1:8654-11848 GCA_964572415.1 uncultured Phaeodactylibacter sp. | reverse complement strand
TGGGCGGTGTTGGAATACTCCTCTACGGCTTGTACATTTGGCTGGACCGAAAGCGTAAAAAATCATGAAAGTTGTAATGATAGCAGCCCGATCAGATAACGGGGTGATTGGCAAAGATGGAGGCCTGCCCTGGTCTATACCCGCAGATGAAGCCTTTTTCCTCAACGAAATCGAAGGCTGTTTCCTGCTCTCAGGCCGAAAATCCTACGAGTCCAATCAGGGCAATACCATTTTTAAGGATAAGCAGTTTGTGATCATCACCCGCCGGAAAGATTACCAGGCAGGCCCGGGCGGTCAGGTTGCACATAGTGTGGAAGACGGCATCGCCTTCGCCAGGCAAAAGCAAGTGCCCCGGCTTTGCGTGCTTGGGGGTGGAGAAATCTACCGGCAGGCCCTGCCTTATGCCGACGAGCTGATCCTCACGGACATTCACACCCAGGTCGAAAACGGGGATACCTTCTTCCCGGAGTTCAGCGCTAAAGACTGGACGCTGACCCAACAAGAACCGCACGATGCCGATGCCGACAACCCTTTCCCCTATACCTTCAGGTGGTTTAAGCGCATTCAACAAAACACAATTGATTCATAATCAAAACGGTAGACAAAACATATCACTACCATATTACGTTTCATTACTGATTATTGAAGACATAAATTAGTTTTTTAATGGAATACCTCATAGCAGGAATAGCAGGCATAGTAGTGGCTATTGTGTATGGATTCACACATCAACAGCAACAAAAACAAGAAAAGAGAAGGACGCCCCACCCAGCACTTGATACTCAAAACACCACCAACTACAACATGGAGATTCTGGAGGAAGCCCCACTGAAAAAGCTTACGCCAGAGGATGCACAGCGCATGGTTGATCACTGGAAGCGTGGTGGGTATATTCCATCACACCGCGAGTTTTATGCCGTACAGCGGGTTCTCCGGCGCGACGCCAAAGCTCAGATTAGGGAAGCCCAGGAAAATTAATCCGTCCAAAGCCTTGTACTTGCAGGGCTTTTCTTTTTTGCAGGAACTACCTATCTTACCCATCTTTAAAATCTTAGAAGCCATATGTCCAACCGAAAATTAATGAAGCGGAAAGATCAGGCGGTCATTGGAGGCGTTTGTGCAGGCATTGCCGACTACTACGGCTGGGATCCTACCCATGTGCGCCTTTTTTATGTATTGCTTTCTGTGCTCAGCGCAGCTTTTCCTGGCTTATTGGTATATGTGCTGCTCTGGCTTTTTATGCCGGAGCGATAAACACTAACAGTTCATGATTAGACTAAGCGAAATTCCAACAACACCACCTGACGAACTGGACCGGGATGAAATCGAGGACAGGACGAAGGAACTGCAGGAACGCCTGGGCGACTTGCAAAAAGTCTTATACGCCGAACAAAAACACAGCGTGCTGGTGATTTTCCAGGGCATGGATGCAAGTGGAAAGGACGGTGCAGTCAAACATACTTTTAAGGAGTGCCATCCACACGGCGTTAGTGTTTACAGCTTCAAAAAGCCTACCGATGAAGAGCTCGCCCACGATTTCCTCTGGCGGGTTCACAAGCAGGTACCCCCCAAAGGCATGATTCAGGTCTTCAACCGGTCGCACTACGAAGACATTCTCATACAAAGAGTGCATGGCTGGATTGATGATGAGCACGCCCACCGGCGCATGGTTGCGATCAACGCCTTCGAGGAACTCCTCACCTTCGATAATAGTACCCATATCTTTAAATTTTACCTCCACCTGTCCTACGAGCAGCAAAGGGAAGAATTGCAGGAGCGCATTGATGAGCCCGATAAGCACTGGAAGCATAACCCCAACGACTGGAAAGAGCGCGAGCACTGGGATACCTACCGGAAATACTACGAGTACGCCCTTAACGAAAGCCGTATTCCCTGGACGATTGTGCCGGTAGACAAGCGCTGGTACCGGAACTATATCGTAGTCAAAACGTTAGTTGAACGACTGGAGGCACTAAACATGCAATACCCGCCTCTGCCGATGTAACTGAGGATTTTATGGCGAATATTGAAAAAGTACGTGTAGATAAGTGGCTGTGGAGCGTCCGGATTTTCAAATCACGCACTCAGGCGACGGATGCCTGCAAATCGGGCAAGGTTCAGGTTAACAATTCAGTGGCTAAGCCCTCGCAGCTAATTCAACGGGGCGACCACCTCACCGTCAAAAAAAATGGTTTTAACTTAGAGTATAAGGCGGTAGATCTGATCCGCAAGCGTGTGGGTGCGCCTATCGCCCAAACCTGCTACGAAGACCTGACGCCAGAGGAAGAACTCAACAAGTACAATGCCTGGTTTGTGGGCAAAGGCAAAACGGAATTCCGTGAGAAAGGTACCGGCCGGCCCACTAAGCGGGATCGTCGGGAAATCGAGCGCTTTAAAGATAAACTTTAGTCCATTATTACCTGCACCTTTAGGCATTGCCGTGTCGAGGAGCGTACCCGGTTAGCATGATTACTGCGGTACCCCACCACCCAAAGAATAGCTCCATTGGCGTCCTCCAGAATCCAGGCAGCGGCTTTCTCTGCCCGGGTAAATTTATGGTTGCTGAAGAAATCCTGAATTTTCTGATGCTTTCCGCCCATGCCAAAAGGCTGGAACTGATCGCCTGCCTGCCATTTACGCAGGATAAGTGGAAAGGCGAGCGTTTCATAGTCAAAAAAAGCGGTCTTTGAGCCTTCAGAGAAAGTCTCCGGCACCTTTTCCAACAAATCAAAATATAAACAACCGCCCGGGAACGGCAACTGCCTCACTCCTCTGTCTATCATCAAGGACTGCTGAACGGCCTCCCCTTTAGCAACGACTTCCAACACCTCTGCGGCAAGGGCAATCTCGTGCGTTGGAGTCAAAAAGATCTTGCCCGGTTGCCCTTCGTGAATGGCCGATGCCAGGTCATTAGCCTGCGTAGCATTCAGACCGAAGGGCGACAGCAACTCAAAGAGTACGGTTGGCAAAGCCGGGGCAAAACCTTTGAGCACGTCCAGTTGATATAGAATCCGATCGCCATCCTGAGTTTTAGCAGCTTCTTCAATACGGTTCAGCATTTGTTCCATCAGGAAAAAGGACTCCCGAAACCGCTTCAGGTTCTCTCCCAGTGACTGCTCCAGTCCCGGATTGAGCTCCCGAAAGGCTGGTACCACCCTGTGGCGAATGAAATTACGGGTGTATTTAGTCTCAGC
>CAZNHN010000044.1:5622-8644 GCA_964572415.1 uncultured Phaeodactylibacter sp. | reverse complement strand
GTCTTCCCGGAAAGACAAACCCTGAGCCTCCTGATAATCAGATATTGCCGACTGGCTTAGAAACAGCAGGGGCCGGACCACCTGCCCATTGCGCGGAGGAATGCCCAACAGCCCTCTCATGCCTGTACCCCGGACCAAGTGAAAAATTTGGGTCTCTACAGCGTCAGTAAGATGATGAGCAGTGGCTACATAGTCATACCCCGAAGATTCCCGGATGGCCTCCAGCCATTCGTACCTCAGTTCACGGGCCGCCATCTGTACAGAAACGGAAGATTGCTCCGCAAAAGCGAGCGTATCGAAAGTGGTTTGGTGGAACGGGCAATCGAGCTGACGGGCAAGACCCTCCACGAAAGCCGCATCCTCATCGGCCGCTTTGCCACGCAGCTGAAAATTACAATGCCCAATACCAAAGGACAAGCCGGTTTGCGCAAACAAATGCGCCATGACCACCGAGTCTCTTCCTCCACTAACCGCCAGTAGAAAATGCTGCTGCTTCGGGTGGTCTATCCCACAGGCATCAGACAGGTACTGTAACATCCGTTGTGCCGGGCTCATATACGGGCATTCGCTTCGTAGTGCTGCCGCAGCATTGCTTCAGTTTCAGTCAGCGACTTGAACACGTCAAAAGTAGTGCCCTGTGTCCGCATGGCCCCCAGTGCATTGGCATACTGAGCCGCCCGCACGTAGTCCATACGGTCTTGCAGCAGTCCGTAAGCCAGCCCCCCTGCGAAAGAATCACCACAGCCGGTGGTATCAATAACTTCAGATACCGGAATAGAAGGGACAAACTCAGCTTTGATCTGCCCACCGGGCATGGAGTAGACCATACAACCTCTTGAGTCCAGGGTAATAATCACCGCCTTCACGCCACGTTCCAGGCTATGCTGAGCGAAGTCTGCCATATCTTTTTCGGACAGGTCCTGATACGGCTTTTGCAGGTCTTCGGGTTTATACTCTTTACTAAACCAGCTGCACCCCGCCTCCTCAATATTCATTTTCAGTATATCAATGTAGGGCAGCCACAAATCTCGTTATATCCAAAAGCGGCGTACCAATGGCACTTCATAATCAGAAATTGGAACGCCTACAAATACATCACTGTCCAGAAAGGGTTCCACATCTTCCGGCCGGATGGGCGGCATAAACGCAGTTTGCTTCTCCAGGCGGTTGTTCTGATCTACAAACCGGAGCTGAATGACGTCCCCCTGATCCAGATGAGCATAGACCCCTTCTGAACTGATATTGGAATACTGCTCCAGCAGTGCTTTCACCTGAGGCTCGTCCTTCCTACGGACATGCGTGACGGGCACTACTGTGCCATGCTGACCAAGCAGTGCTGCCGTCCCAATTGCTGTATGCGTTGCACATCCGTACTTTTCAATCACCTGGTTTTTGCTGGTGGTAATGTGGTCAAAAGGAATAGGGCCCAACACCGCCACCTTATAATGCTTATCCATAGAAATGCTTACGTCCTGGTTCGAAACGAATATAGCATTTCTTGCCAAATTGACTAGCATATGGCGAAGAGAACAAATGACAAACGGACTACCGGTTATTCGCGCATCTCTTTCCAGGCATTGATCAACCCGTTGGTGGAGGCATCATGGCTGGTTACATCCTCTGCCCCATCCAGTTCGGGAAGGATTTTCTTGGCCAGCTGTTTACCGAGCTCCACACCCCACTGGTCAAAGCTGAAAATATTCCAGATAACACCCTGCGTAAAGATTTTGTGCTCGTACAAAGCGATGAGGCTGCCCAAACTACGCGGCGATATCTTTTTAAGCAGGATGGAATTGGTCGGGCGGTTACCTTCAAAAACCTTGAAAGGCAACAACTGCCCGATTTCCAGGGCAGTCTTCCCATCCGCCTCCAGCTCTGCTCTGACCTCACTTTCAGATTTGCCCATCATCAGCGCTTCCGTCTGGGCAAAGAAATTGGATAACAGCTTGACGTGGTGGTCGCCAATCGGGTTGTGGGAAATAGCTGGCGCAATAAAGTCACAGGGAATCAGCTTCGTCCCCTGATGGATGAGCTGGTAAAACGCATGCTGACCATTTGTGCCCGGCTCACCCCAGATAATCGGACCAGTCTGATAATCAACAGGTTGGCCATCCCTGTCCACATATTTGCCATTGCTTTCCATATTGCCCTGCTGAAAATAGGCCGGGAAGCGATGCAGGTACTGATCATAAGGCAAGATGGCTTCCGACTCTGCTCCAAAAAAGTTGTTGTACCAAATCCCAATCAGTGCCAACAGCACCGGCAGGTTTTTGTCCAGCTCGGTTTCCCGGAAGTGAAGGTCCATCGCATGGAAGCCCTCCAGCAGTTGCCGGAAATGATCGAACCCAATAGTGCAGGCAATCGGCAAGCCAATCGCGGAGGTCAGGCTGTAACGGCCGCCTACCCAATCCCAGAATCCAAACATGTTCTCTGGTGCAATACCAAAATCCTTAACGCCATCGGCATTCGTGGAAATCGCTACAAAATGTTTCGCCACTTCTTTCTCATGACCTGCAGCTTCAAGGAACCACGAGCGTGCCGTACGGGCATTGGTCATCGTTTCCTGAGTGGTGAAGGTCTTTGAGGCGATCATAAAGAGGGTGGTCTCCGGATCACATTGCTTCAGGGTTTCTGCCATGTGGGTGCCGTCCACGTTAGATACGAAGTGCACCTGCATACCCGGCTTCCAGTAGGGCTTCAATGCTTCTGTGACCATCACCGCGCCAAGGTCGGAGCCCCCAATGCCAATATTGACAATCGTGCGCAATGGTTTACCGGTATAGCCGTGCCTTTCCCCATTCACCATCTGATTGGCAAAGGCTTCCATACGGCTCAGTACCTCATTGACCTCAGGCATCACGTCCTTACCATCTACCATAATGGGCAGGTTCGTACGGTTGCGCAGAGCGACATGCAGCACAGCACGGCCCTCCGTTTCATTGATTGGGGCGCCGGTAAACATCTGCTCAATGGCATCCTGCAGCTTGCATTCTTCGGCTAACTGCAGCAGCAACTGCAGCGT
>CAZNHN010000044.1:0-5612 GCA_964572415.1 uncultured Phaeodactylibacter sp. | reverse complement strand
CGAGAAGGCGGTGGCCGAAGCCCTCGAGCGTGAGGGGTTCACGGTATCGCCCAGGGTGGGTGCTTCGGACTACCGCCTCGACTTCGGCGTTGCGGATAATGGTGCTGACTGTAGTGACAGCACGTTCGGCATCGTCAAGTGAATCGAAAACCGATTGAAACGGTCCGGATCATCAGCAAAGAGTTGCTTCATTTGGATCTCACGGACCTGTTCAAAGTGGGCTTCCAGTTTTTTCCAGGATTGGGTTTGGGTAGGATTTTGTTGGTTTAACATGTATGTATCGCTTATTTTTTTGGTGGCTGCGCTGAATCAGCCACTGCAATATCGTGGATAATTGTTAATTCAAAGTGAAGCTTGTGCCTGAAATCGCGCCATAATTACCACATACCGGGTAAAAATGCAACTTATTCAGGCATAAATACGAACAGGAAAATAAGTAGCTCCTACCCTTCCCCGCGCTTAAAGCCAATAGACTTTTTGTTGAACACAAAACTGCTCTTATCCAGTTTGAAGGGCTCCACATCTTCGAAAGTCAGGAGATTTGGCGGCGTATTGGCACGTACTTCGGGTGAAAGGGCAGCCAAACGCAGGTTGTGGTTCTTGATTGCCTCATTGACTACATTGCGCACCGTTCGGGCATTGCCAAAGTATTTGTCCCGGTAGTCATAGAGGAAGGTCAGGTAACTCCTCAGGTGCTCCTCGGCTTCCGGAGCAGGTACCACGTTCTCTTCGCTTAGCATTTGCAGTGCAATGCGGTGCAATTCCTTGGGTTTATAGTCTTCAAACTTAAGGATCTTATCAAAGCGGGAATTCAGCCCCGGGTTAGCCTTTAGGAAAGCTTCCATATTGTCCGGATAGCCGGCTACGAAAACAAAGAAGCGCCCCCGGTGGTCTTCCATGCGCTTCAGCAGTGTTTGAATGGCTTCGTCGCCAAAATCACTTCCACCCCGGCTGATCGACAAGGCATAGGCTTCGTCGATAAACAAGACGCCCCCCATTGCTTCATCAATACGCTCAGCAGTTTTGATGGCAGTTTGCCCAACGTGGCCAGCTACCAGCCCCTGCCGGTCCGTCTCAATCATGTGACCTCTTTCCAGCACGCCGAGGGCTTTGTAAATCTTGGTCAGAATACGGGCTACTGTCGTTTTACCCGTTCCCGGATTGCCAATAAATACAGTATGCAGGAAGAAGCTGTTCAGTACATCACGGTTAGTCTCCCGGTAAAAACGAACGAGGCGGACCAGTTCATTGATCTGTTCTTTAATGTTGTCCATGCCCACCAGCCGCTGCAGTTCATCGAGAGACTCCCGCAGCAGGGGCTCATCCACCGGAATATTGGGGAGTTGAATCCGGGGCTTGACTTCTATTTTGGCTACATCATCGTATTCGACCAGTTCCAGTTCTTCCGCAGGCAGCGTTTTAGGGTCTTCTTTTGACATGACCCGCAGCCCCAGGTTAATCTTGGACTTCTCAATGAGGTCATAGACAAAGCGGGCATTACCAAAGGACCGGTCGCGTGTCCGGAATGCGCTGATGATCAGCTCATCAATTTTCTCTTTGGCCGCAGGATGCAGTTTAACGCCTTTGTTATCCGCCGCAACTTCTGCAATCTGCGACAGCTCCTGCGGCAGGTAGTCCGGGAATTCAAAATAAAGCTTAAAGCGGCTCTTCAACCCCGGATTGGAATCCAGGAAGTGCTTCATCTCTTTAGGATAGCCTGCCACGATAACAGCAAAGTCTTTACCACCTTCGCCCGACATTTCCTTCACCAATATCTCAATCACTTCCCGGCCGAAGTCCTTGCTGTCGTCATTCGATCGGGCGAGTGCATAAGCCTCGTCGATAAAAAGTACCCCACCACGCGCTTTCTCAATCGCCTCCTTCACCTTCGGAGCCGTCTGCCCGATGTATTCTCCCACCAGGTCAACCCGGTCTACTTCGTGTACATGGCCCTTGGACAACAGTCCCATTTTCTTGTACAGCAGCCCCATCATCTGAGCCACTGTCGTCTTACCCGTGCCGGGGTTGCCAATGAATACTGAGTGAACGTTGATCCGTTCCTTTTCCTCAAACCCCCGGTCCTTGCGCAGTTGCAGGAACTGAATATAACGGGCGTGGTCTTTCACCTGTTTTTTAATAGCCTCCAGCCCAATCAGGTTGGTCAGGTTGCTCATCACCTCCTCGAAGGTCTTATTCAGAGACTCATCGGGAGCAAAGAGTACGGAAGACTGCCGGTTGGGCAAAAGCACACCGGAAGTGCCTTCTTCAAAATCCTCTGCTACCTCGAATGGAATTACGGCCAGTAGTTTGTCCATGAAGATCAACTCGGCAGTGTACCGGTCACGGCGCCAGGAGCCTTTAACATTAGAGCCCCACCCGGCCGTAATTCGGATAAGGTCATCGCGCTTATCAATACGCTGTAACCGGACCACCTGCCCCTTCAGCTCACGGGCATCGTTGTAGAACTTGGTAAACAACTCACAGTGCCATGACTTCTCCCGAAACAGGTTGCGCAGCACAATCTCCACGTAAATATAACGGGTCTCCTCACTGCTGAACGTCTCGTAGTACAGCCGCTCATCTTCAATCACATCGTCGTAAGGCCCCTCGTACAGTTTCAGAGACTGTACATCCAGGTAAGGGTTCTCGCCGGGCAGGGCCTCTCTGCCAGCCTCTTCCACATAAAAATACTTGGTGGCGACTTTCTCTCCCTCGATCCAGGCTTCCCAAAAGTAAGTGCCTTTTTTCCAGAAAGCTCCCTCCGTTTTGTTGCCCCATCCCTCCCGGATGAACATCAGGTGGTCGTATTTACTGACCTTACGGCGGAACGGCAGGGCACAGAGCAGTTTAGAGTTTTTCTTCATGGCATAGCAACGAAGCTCCACGTCTACTTCCCAGTCTTTGACATCAAAAAGCTTATTGTGAAAAGAGAGCTCCGCGTAGATGTAGGTCGTTTCATACCGGTCGAACACCTGCCGATACTTCTTTTTATTATCGGCCAGCCACTCCGTGGAAGCGTAAACTTTCAGTTCCCGGAATTTAAAATTTCGCGTTGTGGGATTTGTTATTTCCTCCGCCATTCGGCAATTAACTGATTAAAGTCACTAAAGATAAACAAATAGCGCATTTTACATTTAGTTCTATACGTTGAAATGCATTGTAAGGTACATTTTTTCTAAGAAAGTCGGTTTCGTATATACAAAATACGCCCTGCCGTAATTCCCGGCAGGGCGCAATCCAATCAACTATAAAAAATAGTCTTCAGATTCTCTTGTGCATCTATTTCACTACCACCAGGCGTCGGGTAATCGTACCTAATGGAGTGACCAGATTGTAGGTGTACATACCAGCTGGCAGTGTACTCACTTCTACGGTGCGGTTGTGCTGACCCGCTACCTGTGTGCCCAAATCGCTGGCGTATACCACTTGTCCGGTAAGGCTGCGAATCTCTTCTGTCACCTGCAGTGGCTCATTGATACTAAATTGAACCGTTGCTTGTGTGCGGACCGGATTCGGTGCAATCAGGAACTCGTCAAAAGCAGCGTCTACCTCGCGAGTGCTTGTCAGCTCACCGAGGGGGAAGGTGGTGCCATCTGCAAGGGCTACCCATACTCCGAATGCGGTAGGTCCTTCTGCTTCACCCAGGAAGCCGGTCGCAAACACTGTCGCTGCGCCGCCGTCCAGTCCGGTGAGGTCTGCTTCGTAGGCTTTTACAGCGGTATTGTTGTCATCAGCAGGTGTGACATTCAGCTGATAGGAAGCCGCTGGCACATTCACATAGCCCTGATAGTCTCCGTAGCTCACATCGTCAAACAGTACGCCGCCAGTGCTTTGAACGGTAACATCAACATCAGGCGCATCGGTGGAACCGTGGTACAGAAGTAAATCTACGCCTTCATCAGCCGCCGCAGTCTGTGCCATATCGAATACCGCCAGGTCAAACGGTGTATCAGCATTACCAACCAGGCCGGTTGCCATGACTACATACTTTTGACCATCATTAAAGCGGATATCCTCAAATGTTGCAATCGCATCATCCGCAGAATTGCTGTTCTCACCAGCTACTGCAAGGTCGATATCGGCACGGGTTGGCAAATCCACGAATGGCGTTGCGGTACGGTATGCAAAATCATTAAGTAGCAGATCCCCATTGGCATAGACATCCACGGTAGGGTCAGCAGAGTTGTGAATCACCTGCACCTGGGCTACCGGCGTAAAGCGCACAGCATCCCCCAGTGGAGAGAAGGCAATCAGATCGAAGGGCGGCTCATCGCCCAGCAGCCCAGAAGCGACTACTGTTACGCCGAAGCCGGCAAGACCTTCCGGAATTTCTGATTCGAAAGTAGCAACGAGAGCGTCGCTGTCTCCGGGTGTGATCTCCAGGTAGTATGTTTCCGGGTCGATAGGCAGCACGCCGGAGAAATCTCCATAAGTCAAATCGCTAACCAGCTCAGCCCCCACTTCGCGTGCCGTTACATCTACTGCCGGTGCACCCGGTGAGCCATGGAATACCGTTACATCCACCTGATCGGGGTCTTCTGAAAACAATACCCCTTCTGTATTAAGTACCAGTTCAAACGGATTGTCCGCATCACCGGGAATACCGTTGGCAATAAGGATATTTACCTTACCATCTTCAAAAATTACTGGTTCTTCAACATTAAACAGTATATCGCCAGGCTCTTCACTGTCGGCAGGAGCTACGCCAACGGTCAGTGCCGTACGGGTCGGATAGTAAGTGGTAACACTGGTGGCCGTCTGGAATTCGAGGTCTTCTTCGATTTTCACCGCGTTGTTCACCCAAAGGTCTACACTAGCAGCCGCTGCCGCTGGTGAATTATGGATGATTTGCACACGAGCCGCTGGCGTGAATGGAATGACACTACCATCGGGCAGCACTGTCAGTAGGTTAAAGCCAGGTTCGCCACCGACAATACCTGAGGCAAAAACCACAGCAGCGAACCCTTCCGTACCAGTCAAGTTCTGAATAAAAGTACCAACCAGGTCATCCGCACCTGTGGGGCTGACTTCAAGGAAGTACTGTATGGCAGGCAGGTCGAGATAGCCTTCTGTAAACTCACCGTAAGCCAAATCCGTAATAAATGGATCCTCAAGTGCATCATTAATATCTACGGTAGGGGCACCGGGGGAGCCATGGAAAGCCATTACCTGAAGGCTTTCAGGGTCTGTGCTTGCTTCCTGGCCCATGGCGCTGACTGCAAGACCGAAAGGATTGTCTGCATCACCAACAATACCATTGGCGAAGACCACGTAGGTCTCTCCATTCTCAAACATGACCGGGAAGTTCACCAGCGTATCTTCCACAGACTCACTATCGCTAAGTGCCACACCAATATTGAGCATAGCCCCGGCTGGCAGCGTTTCAAATGGAGTCGCCGTCTGGAATGCAAAGTCATCCAGCAGCAGGCTGCCATTTGCATAAATATCTACGGTAGGACTTGGTGAGTTGTGGATGATTTGCACGCGTGCCACGGCAGTTGCCGGAAATTCGACAACGGTACCATCCGGCAGCGCAGCAAACAGCCCAAAGGCAGGGTCGCCGCCCAGAATACCAGAGGCAAATACCGTAGCAGCGCCTCCACCAAGGGTAC
>CAZNHN010000043.1:25571-27848 GCA_964572415.1 uncultured Phaeodactylibacter sp. | reverse complement strand
GGGTGTCCTTCCTGGAACCTACGCCACAGCTGTTCAATTTCAATAACCCCTACGGTGCCTGCCCTACCTGCGAGGGCTTCAGCAAAGTCATGGGGATAGACGAAGGCAAGGTGGTGCCCGATCAAACCAAATCTGTCTACGAGCAAGCCATCGCCTGCTGGCGGGGCGAGAAATATGGGCGCTGGCTGGACCAGTTACTGGAAACCGCCCACCACTTCGACTTTCCGGTGCATACCCCATATCAGGATCTCACCAAAGCCGAGCGCCGCCTCCTTTGGAAAGGCAATCAGTACTTCGATGGCATCAACGACTTCTTTGCCGAGCTGGAGCAAAAGATGTACAAGATTCAGAACCGCGTCATGATGGCCCGCTACCGGGGCAGAGCGACCTGCCCGACCTGCGAGGGCGGCCGCCTGCGGGAAGAAGCCACTTATGTGAAAATTCAGGATCGTCCTATTACAGACTTGGTAGAGATGCCGGTGGATGAGCTACTCGACCATCTGCACAGCCTGGAACTGAACGAATACGACCAGAAAATTGCCAAGCGGCTGCTGCTTGAAATCAATAACCGGCTACAATTCATGAGTGATGTGGGGCTAAGCTACCTTACCCTGGGGCGGCTTTCTGCTACCCTGAGCGGTGGAGAAACCCAGCGAATCAACCTCACCCGTACCTTGGGCAGCAACCTCACGAGCTCTATGTACATCCTGGACGAGCCCAGTGTAGGGCTGCATCCCCGGGATAGCGGCCGGCTTATTCGCGTGCTGCGCTCCCTGCGGGATCTTGGCAATACCGTCATCGTAGTGGAGCACGAAGAAGACATCATCGAAAGCGCCGACTACCTAATCGATATCGGCCCGGCAGCGGGTATCCACGGTGGGGAAGTGGTCTTTGCCGGCCCCTACGAAGGCATTTACTCCGAAGCAACAGAAAGCCTGACGACCAAGTACATGAGTGGCCGCATGAGTATACCGGTGCCTGCCCACCGCC
Organism: uncultured Phaeodactylibacter sp.; assembly: GCA_964572415.1. GTDB lineage: Bacteria > Bacteroidota > Bacteroidia > Chitinophagales > Saprospiraceae > Phaeodactylibacter. Next base: position 26,858 of record CAZNHN010000043.1, on the reverse strand, counting down.
GCAAGTCGGCCAACTACATCGAAGTGCAGGGCGCCCGGCAGCACAACCTGAAGAACATCACCGCCCGCTTTCCGCTCAATACCATAACCGTAGTCACTGGCGTTTCCGGTTCCGGTAAGACCACTCTGGTCAAGCAAATCCTCTATCCCGCCCTTAAGAAGCATTTGGGCGAAAGCTACTCCCAGGCACCCGGGCAGTTCGATCAGCTTGCCGGCAGCGTGGATACCATCACGCAGGTAGAAATGGTGAGCCAAAGCCCGATTGGGAAATCCTCCCGCTCCAATCCGGTCACCTATGTGAAGGCCTACGATGGGATCAGAAAACTGATGGCAGATCAGCAATTGTCTAAAATTCGCGGCTTCAAGCCCAAGCATTTCTCTTTCAATGTGGATGCCGGGCGCTGTGATACCTGCAAGGGAGAGGGCGAACAGGTAGTGGAAATGCAGTTCCTGGCCGATGTGCGCCTGGAGTGTGAAGCCTGTGGCGGCAAGCGGTTCAAGCAGGAAGTGCTGGATGTGCAGTACAAGGGCAAAAGCATTTACGACATCCTGGAGCTGAGCGTGGAGGAAGCATTGGAATTTTTCGAAGAGGAAAAAGACGTGGTCAGCAAACTGCAGCCGCTCTATGATGTGGGGCTGGGGTATGTCCACCTGGGGCAGTCCTCAAGCACCCTTTCCGGGGGAGAAGCGCAGCGGGTCAAGCTGGCCTCCTTCCTGACGCGGGAACGGGCCAACGAGCACATCCTGTTCATTTTTGACGAGCCCACCACCGGGCTGCACTTTCATGATATCCGTAAGCTGTTGGATGCCATGAACGCGCTCGTGGAGAACGGGCATACCGTCATGGTCGTGGAGCACAATATGGAGGTGATCAAAAACGCTGACTGGATTGTGGACCTGGGGCCCGGCGGTGGCAAAGAGGGTGGCGATCTGGTCTTTCAGGGCACGCCTGAGGAGTTGGCAGAAGTGGAAGCATCGTACACCGGGCAGTTCCTGAAGCCTAAGTTAGAAGTGTAAAATTTGCTACCTTCACCATCTGAAAAAAACCAACAAACATGGGACTATTAGATGGAAAAGTAGCGCTGGTGACCGGGGGCTCCCGCGGTATTGGTGCTGCTATTGTTCGCCGGTTTGCGGAGCAGGGCGCTAATGTGGCATTTACCTACCGTTCCTCTGCGGAACAAGCCAACGCACTGGCTGCTGAACTGGAGCAACTGGGCGTAACGGCCAAAGCTTACCAATCAGACGCATCCGATTATGAGGCCGCCGAAAACCTGGCTAAGGAAGT
>CAZNHN010000043.1:25109-25561 GCA_964572415.1 uncultured Phaeodactylibacter sp. | reverse complement strand
ATTCGGGCGGGTGGATATCCTGGTCAACAACGCCGGCATTACCAAAGACACCCTGATGCTTCGCATGACGGAAGCCCACTGGGACGACGTGATCCAAACCAACCTGAAGTCGATCTTCAACCTCACCAAGCACCTCATCCGCCCAATGATGAAAAAACGCGGTGGCTCTATCATCAATATGAGCTCCATCGTAGGCATGACGGGCAACGCCGGGCAAGCCAACTACGCCGCTTCCAAAGCTGGCATTATTGGCTTCACAAAGTCTATCGCTAAGGAGATGGGCTCGCGTAATATCCGCTGTAATGCGATCGCGCCTGGCTTCATCGAGACAGACATGACAGAAAGCCTTGACGACAAGGTCAAAGAGAGCTACCTGCAGAACATCCCCATGAACCGCCTCGGCAAAGCGGAGGAAGTCGCAGACGTTTGCGTATTCCTGGGTTCTGATTTGT
>CAZNHN010000043.1:20002-25099 GCA_964572415.1 uncultured Phaeodactylibacter sp. | reverse complement strand
CTACCTACCTGTCCGGGCAAGTCATCAGTGTTTGTGGTGCACTGAATACATAGCGATATCAGGCTCATCCTGGTGAAGACAAGCGAAAAGTAGCCGGGGGCTTTATCCCCCGGCTTTTTTCAAGCAAATCATGACAAACTTTCGTGAATCTTATGGTAAGTCTCAGACTATATTGGGAATTCGCTTTTGGCGCGAATGCAGCCCAAAGGGTAAAACCCCTACATAGTCTCAATTTGTGCGTTAAGGCTCCAAACCCATCATTCTTTATATAAGGCGGCAAGCGCCTGTACAGATTTACGGGTTTGGAATAGCTGCCGTGCATTTATGGTGTAATGGCAGCCAAGAATGTCGTCGTGGCGGTGAACAGCCTTGGAGAGGCAAAGCTTCTCCAACTGCGACTCCAGTACTTCCGTATTGTGCTGGGTGTGCAGGGCGATGTCCATCAGCTTGCTTTTCCCGTTTTTCCGGAGGTATTCCAGAATGCGGGAAGAGACAGGACGCTCAAGGGTTTCCAAGACTTCAATAGCTCGGTCAAGTTTGTTTGTGCTTACGGCTTTGATAGTGTTCCATGTGTGCATGGGTGAAAACTTTAGACAGTTCCACAATAAGGTTTCAATAAGTAGTGTGCATAGCTCCTGTAACCTGATCGCTCATACTGGCTTAAATGAGCATATATACAGGCCAGTCTTTCCGAAAGGTTGCCCAATAGAAAGAACGGAGTACATCCAGATTGATACTACAACGCATAGCTGTAGCCTGGTACAGTGTGTAAATGAAGTTGGTGTTGTGATTTGGTGTGTAGTAGCCGTTTGCTTAGTGTGGGATGGGGGGAGAAGACTGTTCAGTAGGTTTGTTGTAACAAATCTAAAAGTAAGATTTTAAATATCCTAAGTTTTTGAATTAAAATTTTTCTATATACGAGTATTCGTTCCTGGATATTTAACTGCTAAGGGGGGATTCACTGCTTAAGGGCATACAAGATGCATCCACAAAAACTGTGATTTCTAAAATGTCAGGGGATGTGTTAGCGTGCTTATTTGTTGAAGGGTAGCGGGTGGACAGCGCGGGAGGAAGCGGTCTGTCCGTTTGTGTTGCCAATTGATACGGTAAGGAACAGGGCTTTGTTACATCTCATCGGTAAAAAGTGACCGGTTTTTTTTCTGGCGTCTGTATTTTTGAGCAGTGAAAAGTTATTTAACCACTCAAAACACAACGACTGATGCCTATTCGAATGGAAAAAGATGACCCGCAGCCATCGCGGGGTAATAACGGTAACGGAGGCGGGAAAGGGAATTTTCTGATCCGGTTACTACCGCTCATCATCATGTTTTTGGTGCGCCGTCCAAAGCTGATTATTCCTGCCCTGCTAGTGGGTGCAGTATGGTACTTTTTCTTCGGCGGCAGTGAAATGCTTAGCGGAGGGTACGCGGCACCGGACCCCGATCAGGCTGCAGCTTTTTCTATTGGGGCCACGCTTGATCCTAATGAGTATGATAAAGCTCAGGTCTTCGAACCGGTTAGCTATGGCTTCGGTGCGCAGTCCGGGTTGCCTTCCAAAGCATCACTGGATCAATATGCCCCTACCCGCCGGCATCAGGGGAAACAGGGCTCTTGTGTAGGATGGGCGAGTGCCTACGCAGCAGGTAGTATCCTCCAGGCTCAGTCTACCGGGCAGCCCGCAGACCGGGTGGCGTTCAGCCCGGCTTATCTGTACAACCAAATTGCCCTCTCGGGTTGTCAGGGGGCCTATATGAACACGGCTATGAAAGCCATGATGCAGTACGGCAATCTGCCCTTTAGCGAATTTAACTACGATGAGCGGACGTGCACCAAAGAACCGTCCAGCCAGCAAAAGCAGGCCGGACAGCGCTACCGCATCCGTGGCTACGACCGCTTGTCGGTGGGCGCTTCCAATTACAAAACGGACCTCAACGGCATCAAGCAACATATTGCCCAGGGCTATCCGGTGGTCATCGGTATGATGGTCGGCGGCACCTTCATGCAGAATATGATGGGGCAGCCGCTTTGGAAACCTTCCCAGCGCGACTATGGCATGCGTGGCTACGGCGGCCATGCGATGTGCGTTATCGGCTACGATGACAACTACGAGGGGGGCGCTTTCCAGATTATGAATTCCTGGGGCTCGCAGTGGGGCGATGATGGTATGGCCTGGGTGCGCTACCGGGATTTTGACCACTTTAACAAGGAAGCCTACGCCATCTATCCACAACCTTCCGCTGCGGATTCAAAGCGCATGGCAGTGGAGTTTGGCCTTTACGATACAGAAGCAAAGCAAACCCTGAAGCTGGAGCGCAGGGACGATATGACTTTCCGTGCCCAGCCCATTCAAAAAGGGGACAAATTTAAGGTGTTGATTGCCAATTCAGTGGAATGTTACACTTATGTCTTTGGACAGGAAACGGATGGGTCCAGTTATGTGCTCTTCCCATACACGCCTAAACATTCGGCTTACTGTGGCGTGACCGGTACCCGCCTTTTCCCACGGGATTATTCCATGGTGGCAGATAAGGTTGGCAGCCAGGACCAGATCGCTATTGTGGTGAGTAAAAAGGAACTCAACTTTGAGGATTTCAATCAACGCATCAACCGCAGTAATGGCAACACCTATGCCGCTAAGCTCCGGGATGCACTCGGTAAGGAGCGGTCCCGTCAGGTGGAATTCAAATCAAGTGCGAATGTCGCTTTCGAGGCCAATACCGAAAGTGCCAGCGCGGTGGGCATGGTCATCGAAATCCCGAAACAATAAAAATGCACCGTGCCTGGGAATAGGCAACGGTGCAGGTGTCAAACATTTGGGAAATTTGGGGGTGGGTGGCCTGCACGGCTACCCACGCTCAGTTGTTCATAGCATAGCTTAAAACTTAATTCCCACACTTAAACTCAGGACATTATTGCCTCCTTCCGCATTAGCAAAGAAGTCATCCAGGCCTATTTCGTAGTTCAGATCGGCCGTGAGGAACAGGAAATTGACCCCTACGCCCACGTTAGCGCCCCAGGTGAAGCTGTTGAGGTCTTCCTTGTTGAAGTCGATGCCGTTTTTCTCATCCACACCTAGTATGTAAGTTGGGGTGACACCGCCCCGGGCCTGAATGCCAATCAGCCCGTTGTCGCCGGTCAGGCGCAGGCCAATGTTTAGCGGGGCTTTCAGTGCCTGAATGGTGGTCTCATCGGAAAAAGCGATGTCATCGGGGTGCTCTACGCCTTCCACGAGGCGGGCAGTGAAGTTGTAGTAGTGCAGTCCCGGTTGCAGGTAGAGGGCTTTGTCGCCCATGCGCAGGTCAACGCCCGCGTTCCAGCCCACTCGGGCCTCAGCGGTGATGTCCTGCAGCTTGGCTTCCACGCCGGAGAAGTTGACACCGACTTTTGGGTTGATTTGGGTCTGAGCCGTAGCGGCAACGCTGGTAATCAGTGCAGCAACCGCGATGAATAGGATTTTGGCAGATGATTTCATGGCTTATCTCTTGTTGTTGTGAGGGAATAACGCCCCCTGTTTTGCGATTCGTACCTGCTATGCGTTAAAGTGGCGTTAACCAGCGCTTGTTTTTCCTAAGGAAATTCACTTTTACGCCAAAAACATCAGTCAGCGTAGAACCTACCCATGCTCAAATTGATTATTTTGGTGACTTCACTGCGGGAAATTACAAGCATTGCATGACCACAACAGACTTCAAGGCCATTTCTGATACCATCCCCCGGCAGCCCGGGGTGTACCGGTTTATCGATGAGGAGGATACCATATTGTATGTGGGCAAGGCTAAGAACCTGCGCAACCGGGTCTCTTCTTACTTCGGGCAGCGCAAGGACCGCGCCCACCGCACCCGCGTGATGGTGAAAAATGCCCGCCGCATTGAGTTTACAGTGGTGGAAACCGAAGCCGATGCCCTCCTGCTGGAGAATACCCTCATCAAAAAGCATCAGCCCCGGTACAATGTGATGCTGCGGGACGACAAGAGCTACTCTTACATCTGTATTAAAAAAGAGCGGTTCCCCCGGGTGTTCATTACCCGGAGAGTGGTCCGCGATGGGTCCACCTACTTCGGCCCTTACACCAGCAAGGGGCGGCTGAAGATCATCCTCGAACTCATCAAGCGGCTGTTTCCCCTGCGGACCTGCAGTTACAACCTGTCCGCTGAGAATATCGAAGCGGGCAAGTTCAAGGTTTGCCTGGAGTACCACATCAAAAACTGCATGGGCCCCTGCGAAGCACTGGAGAGCGAGGAAGCCTACAATGAAAAGATCGATCAGGTCCGCAATATCCTGAAGGGCAACTTCGGGGCGGTAAAGCAACACTTCAAAGGTGTGATGGAGCAGCATGCCGAGCATCTGGAGTTTGAAAAAGCCCAGCGTATCAAGGAAAAACTAACCGCCTTTGAAGACTATCAGGCGAAGTCTACGGTGGTAAGCACCACCATCCGGGATGTGGATGTCTTCTCCGTGGCCTCCGAAGAGAAAGAGGCCTTTGTCAATTACATCAAGGTGGTGAATGGCGCCATCATCCACACGCACACCCAGGAACTGGTCAAAAACCTGGACGATGACGATGAGGCGGGCCTGTTGCAATATGCCATCCCGGTCATCCGGGAGCGGTTCAATAGTATTGCCACGGAGATTATCCTGCCACAGGATATCCCCCTGGAGGATGAAACCCTTCAGGTCACCGTGCCCAAGATTGGTGATAAGCGGCGGCTGCTCGACTTGTCTGAGAAGAACCTGAAGTACTACATGCTGCAGCGGCAGAAGCAAAAGGCTTCTGCGAAACGCAAGCAAACATCCGCGGAGCGAATCCTGCGCACGATGCAGTCCGATTTAGGTATGGATGCCCTGCCCTTGCACATCGAATGCTTCGATAACTCCAATATGCAGGGCAGCTATCCGGTTTCCTCCTGCGTGGTGTTCAAAAATGCCAAGCCCAGCAAAAAGGACTACCGGCATTACAACATCAAGACGGTGGTTGGCCCGGATGACTTTGCGTCCATGCGCGAAGTTGTGCACCGCCGCTACCGACGGCTGCTGGAAGAGGGCGAGTCGCTACCGCAGCTCATCATCATTGACGGAGGCAAGGGGCAACTGTCGGCT
>CAZNHN010000043.1:0-19992 GCA_964572415.1 uncultured Phaeodactylibacter sp. | reverse complement strand
GCGGCCGCTGGTGTTTCCGGTGCATCCCCGGACCCGGGCTCGCCTGGAGACGCTGGGGATTCTTGAGAAAGTAACCATCGTCGGTATTGCCAAGCGGCTGGAGGAAATCTACTTTCCGGGAGATTCCGTACCCCTGTACATCAACAAAAAGTCAGAGTCTTTAAAAATCATACAGCAGGCGCGGGACGAAGCCCACCGGTTTGCCATTACGTTCCACCGCAACAAGCGTTCTCAAAACTTCACCGGTTCTGAGCTCACTAAAATCCCCGGAATTGGGGAGAAAACGGCGCAGAAGTTGCTGGCGCACTTCGGTTCTGTAAAGCGGGTAAAGGAGGCTCGGGCCTCTCAGCTCGCCGAGGTGGCCGGGCTGAATGTGGCGAAGAAAGTTAAGACCTACTTTGCCGATGCAGGCGCAGAATGATAACTTAGTGATGGAGAAAATTGCATCATTTATTTCCGTCAAACTACTAATTACCTCCAAACCCAAAAGAATACCATGTCTGAGACCATCATTATCGGAGCCGGGCTTGCGGGCCTTACCGCCGCCAACTATCTTCACCAAAAAGGCAAGCCTTTTCTATTGCTCGAAGCCTCCGATCGGGTGGGTGGACGGGTGAAAACCACTGAAAAGCAAGGCTTTTTGCTGGACCACGGCTTTCAGGTATTGGCCACCGCCTATCCGGAAGCCCGCGCCCTGCTCGATTACAAAAAGCTGGATTTGAAACCGTTTCTGCCGGGCGCTATGCTCCTCCAACCGGACGGCAGCCGCGACCGCATTGGCGATCCGCTGCGGGACTGGAGCAGCCTGCTGCCTACTCTGTTTGCCAAAGCAGGCGGGCTGGGAAGCAAGTTGGGCATTCTCCAACTCCGCAACCGCCTGAAGGAGATGCCTCTGGAGGCCATCTTCCGGCAACCGGAAATGACCACCGCTCAGGCATTGGAAGAGGAATACGGTTTTGATAGCCGTATGGTAAGCCGGTTTTTCAAGCCCTTCTACAGCGGGATTTTTCTGGAAAAAGACCTCGCTACGAGCCGCCGGATGTTTGACTTTGTATTCAAAATGTTTGCCGAAGGGGCAGTCGCAGTGCCGGACAAGGGCATGCAGCAGATTCCACTTCAGCTTGCCGCCAATTTGCCGGAGGACAGCATCCGTCTGAATTGTAAAGTAGAAAAAGTGGAAGGCCATCAGGTTTCTCTGGAAAACGGAGAAGTGCTGAGCGCTAAAAACATCGTGCTGGCTACTGAAGCTACCGGCCTGGTGCGGGAGTACCTGCCGCTGGTGAATACCGCATACCAAACAACCACGCACCTGCATTTTATCACGAGCCATACGCCGGTTCAACAGCCGTTGATTGCATTGAATACGAGGAGCGGCGACCTGGTCAATAGCATTACGCCTATCAGTCAGGTGGCACCTGGGTATGCGCCCTCCGGCAAAACCTTGTTGTCCGTGTCAATTGTAGGTAAGACCGATTTGGATGAGGTAAGCCTGGCGGGCAAAGTACGGGGCGAATTGCAGCATTGGTTCGGGCAGTCGGTCAACGAATGGGATTTACTGGATATCCGTGAGGTTAACTATGCTCTCCCTGCGCAGCGGCATGTACAGCACGAGGCTGATTTGTCGGTTGGAGAAGGGCTCTACGCGATAGGAGACCACCTCCTGAATGGCTCCATTAACGCGGCTATGCGGACGGGCCGGTTGGTGGCGGAGCAGATTTCAGCGAGATAGAAGGCCTGTTAGCTCTAATCCACTGGCAGCACCCTTTTGGGTGCTAAACAGGAGCGCTCTAAGACGGTTGTCAATGTTAATTTTTAACAGTAATAAAATTAACAATAAAATTAACTTTGTTATTATCTTTAGAGGGAGAAAGCCAATCAGGGCAAACGCATCAAAATGGGAATAGGTCACAGGACACTTTAACATTGCGTAGTGGCTGCCTAAAGCTGTACTGCTCGACGGAGAGGTTCCGTAAAGCGAGTAAGATTTCGCGTTTTCTAGCGTTCCTGCCTTGCTTGGCAGCTGTGATTCCTTGATTCTGCTCTCTCCAGGTTGAAACAAGAAGAGACAACGGGTTTGAGGCAAAAACCAAACTTGAAATAAATACTCAGACAAGTAAAGATAGGTTGAATTGCTTTCTCATGTAGTGCGTTTGCTCAATTTTTTTGCCCGAGCTGCTGTCAACTTAATTTTTTATCAATACCACCATAGCCTGACTCAGCAGGCTATGGCAGTACTTTCAAAAATTTTCGTCATGCGCTATATCCTAACATCGCTTTTCTTACTCAGTATTTCATTAGCTGCGCTTTCGCAAACAAGTTTTGAGTACCTTGATCCGGATAATGAAAGGAATATTGCCTTACAGGCCTTCGAAACTAAGCATAAAGAATACATTATTTCTTTTGCAACAATGGATGGTTCCAGTTGTCAAAATGGAATACTCCTATTGTCAGAGGGCGGTAGCCAGGTTAGCCATTCCTTTTTCTGCAACGATACCTTAGAACTTACTGCGTATGACTTTTTTGAAATGGAAGACGATTTAGCAATTATAGGTACTGGATTTAACCCTGTCACAGAAAAAAGCTATTTATGGTTTAGAAAAGTTGATGAAGAATACTCAACACTGACAGAGACATTCCATTATTTGTCCAACCGGGATATCTTTTTTCTGAATGCCTTTTTAAAAGAAGGGGTGATTTACTGTACGGGTAGCACGTTCTCTTACAATCCCTTTGTAGCAACCCTTGGAACAGACGGGCAGCTCTTGTTTTCAAAAACAGATTTTGAGTTTACTGATTATGTGAACCGGCTTCTGATTGATGAGGATGAATATATTATGCGGGGAAACCTCCTCAGGAGGTTGGATACCGCATTTAACCTGCTTGAAGTCATGCCTCGTACCCCTTTTGGTTTTCGTCAACAAGGGGATATGATTGAGTTGTCTGATTCAACTTACCTTATTACAGGCAAAAAAGTATTTGCTAATAATACTGATAACCGGCAGTTTGGTATTGGAATACTTTCAGATGAACTCGAAGAACTGGATTCACTCTATTTCGGGCTGGGGGGAGACACGATTGATTTTCCAGGCGCTAACCGGAGCCTTTCTAAGGCACTTGATGGTAATTTCTTTTTTGCAGGGACATCAAATATGCAAATAATCCCTTCTCCGTACGGGACCATCCCGTCATGGTTTTATGTAGCTAAAATTGAACCTGATTTAACGATGCTGTGGAATAAAACCTACGGTGGAGATGCCTATTACAATATGTTTGGAATGCTTGCAACCTCTGACGGAGGGTGCCTGATGTACGGGTTCAAACACGATTATGAAAATGAGCCGAACCTATTACAGCTCTACGTATTAAAAGTGAATGAGGATGGCGATATCATAACCTCCACTACCCATCCTTTAACTCATGAGCCTATTTGCCGGTTCTACCCCAATCCTTTTTCAGATATGCTACAGCTGGAGTTCTTTGATCCTGCTGCTGTTTCAAAGACTAATTTGTTCATTTATGATAGCGCAGGAAGATTGGTAATTGCACAAGATAATCTAGCTTCTGGTCAAGTTATCAATACCTCATCTCTTGCGAAGGGGGTATACTTTGCCAAACTTATTGATGATAATGGAAGATGCCTTTTCACTAAGAAGCTGATTAAGCAGTAAATAATCCACTCAAAGCTTATAATTGAGAATATTAATGCGCTCTTCACAGAAGTCAAAATCCACCTCCACATTGGAGGCAATGACCAGGGTGCGCCCGGCGGTATACTGCTCAATAAGCTGCCGGTACCACTGTACCCCTCCGGTGTCGAGGTTGGTGGTGGGCTCGTCAAGTAGCAGGTAAGGGGTGTCGGAAAGAATCGCCAGGGCAAGTTTCAGCCGCTGCTTCATGCCCGATGAGAAGTTGCGAATGGGCTTGCGGCGGGCTTTCTTAAAACCAAGAATTCGGTAGATGTCATCGGGCTGCAATTGCCCCTGAAAGGGCTTGAACCGTTGGTGGAAGTCGAGTGCTTCGATCAGGGTAAGCTCTTCGATCAGTTCGATATAGGGAGCAGCATAAGCCAGGTGTTGGTAGACCTCGCTGACAGGAACCGGCTTATCGTTGAGCGCGAATTGGAGTTTTCCTTTAGAAGGCGTCAGGTGGCCGGAAAGCATCTTTATCAGGGTGGACTTCCCTGAGCCGTTTGGTCCGGTGATGGCATAGCGCTGTGCCGGGTGGATGGTCAGCGCCACGCCTCTCATGATCCATTCCATTTTGTAGCGTTTACCTACGCCCGCTAATTCAATCTTCATCCGGATTTTTTCCGTTCAGTTGCTGAAAGCCCCGCATGATGCCCGGGTCGGCACTCTTGATGAAGTCCAGGATGGCATCGCGCTCGTCGGTGGGCTCCAGGGAGTCTTCGATAATCTCCAGTGCATGAGAGGTACTGTACCCTTTGACAAAGAGGATGCGGTAAATCTCCTGTATTTCGTTGATTTTCTCTGCGTTAAACTGCCGCCGCCTTAGCCCGATGCTGTTCACGCCTGCGTAGGAAAGAGGCTCCCGGGCCGCTTTTACGAAAGGCGGCACATGCTTGCGCACCAAAGATCCCCCGGCAATAAAGCTATGCTTGCCAATGTGGATAAACTGCTGCACGGCCACCAAGCCTTCCAAAATAGCGTAATCTCCCACTTGTACATGGCCGGCCAGGTTGACGTTATTGGCCAGAATGACGTTGTCGCCCAGTATGCAATCGTGTGCAACATGAGCGTACGCCATCAGCAGGCAGTTTTTACCCACTTTGGTGGTATCGGCATAAGACGTGCCCCGGTTGACGGTCACATACTCCCTTACGGTAGTATTATCGCCAATCTCGGCGGTGGTTTTTTCGCCTTTGAATTTCAGGTCCTGTGGGATGCCGGCAATGACAGCCCCCGGAAAAATCCTGCAGTTTTTACCAATCCGTGCGCCTTCAAAGATGGTGACAGAAGGGCCAATCCAGGTGCCATCGCCAATTTCAACATCTCTGTCAATATAAGCGAAGGGGCCAATCATGACATTTTTCCCAATCTTAGCTTCCGGATGAATGTAGGGTACGGCGTTGCTATTGTTCGTATTCATCTTATGAGCGCTTAACGATTTGAGCAGTCAGTTCGGCCTCCGATACAATTTTATTGCCTACATAGGCAGTGGCTTGCATCTGGCAGATTCCCCGGCGGATAGGGGCCATGAGTTCCATCTTGAACAGGACCGTATCGCCCGGGACGACTTTGTTTTTAAATTTAGCGTTCTCGATCTTCAGGAAGTAGGTGTCCCAGTTGCCGGGATCATCTACGGTTGACAAAGCCAGGATGCCGCCGGTCTGCGCCATAGCTTCGATTTGCAGTACGCCGGGCATTACCGGGTTGTTGGGGAAGTGCCCCTGAAAGAAGCCTTCGTTGAAGGTAATGTTCTTGACACCAACCACGTGGGTGTCTGACAACTCGATGATCTTGTCAACGAGCAGAAACGGAAAGCGGTGGGGAAGCCAGGCGGCGATCTTCACGGAATCAAACAGCGGTTCTGCATCGGGGTCGTAATTGGGCTTGCCTTTGAGCTTTCGCTTTTCGACCAATACCTTTTTGAGCACTCTCGTAAATTCGATATTGGGTGTATGCCCCGGTTTGGTCGCCAGAATTTTCCCTTTGATTGGCATGCCCAGCAGGGAAATATCGCCTACCACGTCGAGCAGCTTATGCCGGGCAGGCTCGTTTTTGAATTGTAGCTTCAGGGTATTCAGGATGCCATCGTCGTAGTCAACAGTGACACTGGGTTTACCCAGTTTTTCGGCCAGGCGGTCCAGCTCGTCCTGCTCCACTTTACGGTCTACAATCACAATGGCGTTATCTAAATCGCCCCCCTTAATCAGGTTTTGCTCGAACAAAAATTCCAGTTCGTGCAGGAAGACAAAAGTCCGGCAGGGCGCAATTTCTTTGGCATAGTCCGTAGTGCCATTCAGGTGGGCGTATTGCTGGCCCAGTACGTTGGAGTTGAAGTCAATCATAGCGACCACTTCAAAGCCATCGTGCGGTAATGCGACCAGTTCGGAGCCGGTGGCTTCGTCCTTGTAGAAAATGGGCTCCTCGACTACAAAGTACTCCCGGGCTTTGTCTTGTGTTTCAATACCTGCTTTCTGCAGCGCTTTCACAAAAGGGCCGGCACTGCCATCCAGAATAGGGACTTCCGGGCCATCCAGCTGAATGAGGACATTATCAACGCCCAGTCCGGAGAGGGCAGACAGGACATGCTCTACGGTATGGACTTCGGCCTGACCTACTTTTATGGTCGTACCCCGCTGAGTGGAAACAACGCGGTTGATGTCTGCACTCAGCACAGGCTCTTTTTCCATGTCTATGCGCTGGAACTTATAGCCATGGTCAACCGGAGCCGGGTGGAAAGTCAGCTTCACAGTTTTGCCGGTATGAAGGCCGACGCCTTCCACACTGACAGTATTCTTGATCGTATGTTGTTGCTCCATAAGAGGTATAGTCAGCTGAATTTTTCTGCAAAGATAGGATTTTCGGGGATAGTACTGTTAAAGACGGCTCTATTGGTCTGCCTCGGGCGTTTTCAGCGATTGTAGCTCCCGCTCCATCCGGCTGATGGTTTTGTAGAGTTCAGGCAGCTTTTTGAAGACGGAGTGAGAGCGGATGAAATCCCGGTAAGGGATGATCGGGGAGCCAAACCAGGCCTGATTTGGTTCTTTAATGTGCCCGGCGATGCCGCTCTGCGCCTGTATCTGTGAGCCATCTGCAATTTCTACATGGCCGGCAAAACCTACCTGCCCGCCAATACGGCAATATTGGCCAATTTTGGTACTGCCGGCAATGCCACTTTGGGCAGCGATCACGGTATGTGCACCGATTTCCACATTATGCCCCACCTGTATGAGATTGTCGAGCTTTACGCCTTCCCGGATGATGGTGCTGCCCATCGTGGCCCGGTCGATGGTCGTATTGGCACCAATTTCGACCTCATCTTCAATGACGACATTCCCAACGTGCACGATTTTATCGTAGCTCCGGTCTTCTCTTGGGGCAAAGCCAAAGCCATCGCTGCCAATCACCGCGTTGGCATGAATAATGCAATTCCGGCCTACCTCGCAGCGGTCCAGGATTCGGGCACCGGGATAGATCAGTGTATTCGGGCCGATTTTGGCGCCTTTGCCGATATAGGCCTGCGCCATGATGATCGCACCCTCTCCAACCTGAGCCCCAGCCTCCACGATTACAGCGGCGCCAATGCTCACCTGGTTGCCGAGCATGGCTTCATTGCTAATTACAGCCGTTTCAGAAATGCCGGGCGCCGGTTTTGCCTGTTGCCCAAACTGTTGCAGCAAGCGGGCAATGGAGGCGTACACATCGTCCACTCGTATCAGGGTAGCGGATACGGGTGACTTAGGTGCAAAGTCCTTGCCCACCAGTAGGACGGAGGCGGTTGTCGTATAGGCATACGATTCGTATTTCGGATTACCGAGAAATGAAATGGTACCCTCTCCTCCTTCCTCAATTTTGCTGGGCTGGCTGACGGTTATATCGGGATTGCCCTCGAGGGTGCCTCCCAGAAAATGTGCGAGTTCTCTTGCTGTAATTTGCATCCCGCAAAGGTAATAAAAAGGCAGAAATGGCAGATACCTGTGCGTGGGATTTGAATAGGTAGTTTGGATATACGGTAGTGTCAGGGACGAAAGTAAAAACAGGCGCAGGATATCCGGAAGTCTTCATTCTAAAGCAAGTAATCTTGCCAGGGAACCAAATCTGTCGGAAAAGCCTTATCTTAGGGTGGAAAGCAACTGCAAAATGATATGACCTGGGAAGTCCCATTGAAACAAATGACTGCGGAGGAACTAGCCCGCCTGCAAGCTCGGTATCCGGATGCAAAAGTTCGGATTGAAACGGCGGAAGGACAGGGCAATGAGGGTATGGACGAAGAGAAGTTTTGGTCTGTTATTGATATGCTGGATTGGTCGCAGGAAGAAAGCGGCAAAGTACTGGAGCCTGCCATTCTTAAGTTAGGGGAGTGTACTAAAGAAGCTATATGTCAGTTTCAGGAAATACTTTCCATGAAATTATTTGATCTGGATGCCAAACGTTTCGCAAAGGAACTTGGCAGTAACGCATGGCCACCCGACGAGGAACACGGGCGTTATTTTTCAGTTGATGACTTCCTCTATTCCCGGTGTGCGGTTGTTGCCAATGGAAAGCGCTTTTATGAATCTGTAATCAGGGATCCGTCCCGTATACCTAAAGAGTTTACCTTCGAGCCTCTTTTGTACCTGGCAGACCGGGCATGGAGCCGAAAGACAGGGCAGGCACTAGATTGTTTTCCGACGCTTAGTTTTGAGACCTTTAGCAACTCGCAAGGTTGGCCTGGGGTGAAATTACCGCCAAGACGGATTAAACGATAGTGCGCTATGGCCAGGCATGGCAATGAAAATTCAAACCTTGCTGAACACCATCTTTATGAAATCAGAGATCGTGAGTTCAATGATGTGTACAAATATGGAATTTGCGGGGACTCACTGTTGGAAGACGGGAGTTCTCCCAGGGCTTTACGCCAGGTTAAAGAGTTGAACAGAGCAGTTAGGTGGTTGCGTTTCTTCCATAAGGTTATTGTCCGGGGAATTGCTGGCCGCGTAAAAGCTAAAAAGTTAGAAAGTGAGTATATTGATCAGCATAAAGCCCGGTTCGGGCATGTGCCACCCGGCAATGATGCATTTGAAGAATAATTGATTTAGTGATCGTTGTCCCTCTGGAAAAATTGCTCCACTTTATCCTCAAACCCTTGCAAGCGACCCTTCTTGTCCTTTTTTCGCAGCCAGTTCATCACCCGCTCCAGAAACGGGATTTTATGGTGTAAAAGGTAAGCGCCAACAAACACGCCCACGTAGCCCATGGGGATGATTGGGAACAGCATTGTTACTGCGCCTATGGCCAGGATGATACTGCCATAGACCACGCGGGCGTATTTGAAAGTGAAAAGGCTTTTAAATTTCATAGCACCTTTTCAAAGCACGGGGCGGGGTGGATGTTCACGGCTGCTTCACTCCACCCGCTCAAACACATCCCGCCCAAACGAAAAGTCTACCACCTTGCCGTTTTCCACGCCAAAACAGATGACCATGCCGGAGCCCGGTGCCATTTCCACCCGGGCACAGTTGTCGTGCGGGTAAGGGGTGGCAACGGTGCAGATTTGCCCCATGCGGGCAACGAGTTCGTCCGCTTCCAGTGCAACGGTGACTTTCCCAAGGTGGGGATTGCGGAACGTGCCTGTGTAAGCCGATTTGGGCAAAGTAAGCTGCCAGGTTCGCTTAGCCATTTTAGACAGGTGCTTGCCCTCCCATTTGCGGTAGCGCCGGAGCTGCTTTTTAAGCTGCCGGGCCGCCTGACGCTCGTGCTTTTTGACCGCGCCCTCATTGCCCAGGTACAGGTCGTAGGCGTACTGTGTGATGCGGATGGCCAATGCTCCGCTGATGTTGTTATTGGCAAGCACGGCTACCCCCAGTCCTGCTTCAGGCATAAAGGACAAACTGGAAAAGAACCCCGGATAACCACCAAAGTGGTAAGCCATGGCTTGTTCGGCGTAGGCACCGGTACGCCAGCCCAGCGCATATCCATCGGCGTTGAACGCATCGGTAAACTTATGTGTGGTGCTGACTTGCTTTTTATAGGATTTCTGGACGGTAGAAGCGGAGTAGGGCCCTTGCTCCGGAGCAAGGTAGTACGCCAAAAACCGGCCAGCATCTTCACCTGTCGTCATCAGCCCACCGGCAGCGTGCATGGTGGCATCGACTTTTCTCAGGTAAACGGGCAGCAATTTGTCTGGGTACAAGCCATCGTAGGGTACAGCCTCATTTTCTGCGCTTACCTTCGAGGCATAGGCGGTCGTATGCTTCATATCCAAAGGGCCAAATATCTTTTCCTGCAACAAATCACGCCAGCTTTTCCCCAACTCGGCCTGTAGCAGCACATCCAGCAGATAGTAGCCAAAATTGGTGTACGCAAAAGCCTTGCCCGTTTCATTGACCTGTGTCTCCTCTTCGATCAGACGGAGTACCTGAGCATCAGTGTACTCGCCGGAGTAGGCAAGAAGGGTAGAGAGGAAGGGGTTTTCAAGGCCGCTTTGGTGGGTGAGGAGGTCCATCACGGTGATGCCCGCAAAGAGGTCCTGCCGTTCAAAACTGCTGAAGGGGCGGTAAGATGAAATCGGGCAGCTCAGCTCCAGTTGCCCCTCAGCGGCAAGGATAGAGGCGAGTAAGCCGTTGTAAGCTTTGGTGCAGGAGGCAATGTAGAATGAAGTCTTCGGCGTGATCATTTCCTGCTGTGCACGGTCGGCATAACCAAAGCCTTTGGCGTAGAGCGTGCCTTCCGGATTGGTAATGGCAACGCTCAGCCCGGTCAGGTGGTCCGTGGCGGCCAGGGTTTGCCCGATGAATTGGGTGAGCCGCTCTGCTTTATTGGTTTGGGCAGTGAGCGAAAGGGTGCAAAGGCAAAAAAGAATCAGTTGGGTGAATTTCATATTGATGGTTTGACTTTTTTCTTATGATGTGTGAGGAAGTAACGAACCCCTAAGGAGCCAGCTCAAGGATTTTTCCATCGGGGTATTCCAGCCTTAAGGTATCCCGCTCTAAAAGCTCCCGGATGCCAAGAACGTAGCCGCAGTAATCTTCGTACAAATCGCAGGGGCGGTAGCCATCGATTCGGGCGATGGTGTCTCCAAACTGTACGGGGCTGTTCACTGGGCATCTTCGGACTTGCCAAGGCTGTCGGAAAGGATGCCAGGGACAAAATCCGGACCAGTACGAATGGCCGTGGCCGTGGCGGGGACAAAGGCGATGGTATTATTGTCGTAATTGAGGGATACAATGAAGTTTTCCAGCACCTCGTTGCCGAGGTAACCACCGTGGCGGGTGAATTCCACCGGAGCTTGAAGGGTGTGTTCCCCAAACCTCAAAGGAAGCAGCATACGGAAAACGGTGTCGGGCGCTGCCGCATGCCCGTAAATACCGGTGCCGGACTGATCGATGAGTGTATCTACCGGGTAGCCTTCAAATTCCGGGAGGAGCGCCTTGGGCAGCGTCAGGCTGCCGTTATAGCCCGTGTCCATAATCAGGTTTTTTATGGTATTGCCCCCAACATTTATGGCAATGGAAGGCTTGCCGGAAAGCGTGGGGTGGGAAAATGGCAATACAGCGGCTTCAGCAACTGCTTCAAACGGCTGATCGCTTATCCACAGTTGTTGTTGCTGATAGTCGATTTTCCAATGCGCATGTTGAATGAGGTTGGCCCCGATCAGCCCGCCGGGCGCCAGGCACCGGCTTGCTGAAAGGGAGTCGTACTGCAACAGCCCGGCAGAAATTTTGCCGAAAGGCACTCCCCCCAGAGATATGGTATCCATTTGTGTGATGGTGATTTGCCGGGACACACCCTGAGCCGCATGATTGAGCTTTGTGGCTTTTTGGGGCAGGCCTATGGATAAACCCCAGCTTTTCTCCACCTTGGATTCAAATGCACCGGTATCGAAAATGAAGCGCCGGGGGGCTGTCTCCGATCCGATCGTGGCTTCGACCAGGATTAAGCCTTTCTCGTAGTGGAAAGGTATGGCGGCCCGGAAGTCATCCCGCAGGAGTTCCCCCCGTGACAGCAATAGCACATTTTTGCTGTAGTTGCAGGCACCCATACCGAATACTATGCTAAGCATCAGCAGGATGAGATTATTTTTTAGCATGCCGCTTCGTTTTGCCTACGTGGTACATCCGCTGCGGATAAAATACCATCTGTATGAAGTTGAATTCCAGTTGGTCTACACGGGCCTTACCACCCGTAACACTATTGATTTCCAGCTTAGGATAGTAGCGCAGATTCGTGCGCAGCACCCAGGTCTCCAGGGGAGAAGGCAGGATATCCCAGCCAAAAATCAACCCAGGCTGTATGCCTTCCGTTCGGGCCACCTCGCCCACCTGAATACTGCCTTCAAAGTCGCCCATTGCCCAGCGGTCATAGGACAGCGACAAACCGAGGAAGGGCACAAAACCGTTGTAGTCGAGCAAAAACTTAAAGCCTTCCAACGCTACCGACTGCCGCCGCAGGATTTGCTGATAACCGAAGCTGCCTACCCGGCTGTCGTAGTCGCGATAGGCCACCCCCACATGCACGCCGGGGCGGTGGAACAGATAGCCCAGCCCAAGGTCAAGGTGGAGGACGGTTTTGTGTTCGGGCAGCGACTGCCGCACGAAGTCTTCAAATGCAGGCCGGCGGAGAAAAATACCACTACTGGCACCAATTCCTACAGACAGGCTGTTGAGCTTGCCTGTAGATTGGAGTTGTTCCTCCAGGGTGTAGGTGCTGCCATCTTTCATTCCGGGTTCCTCCCGCAGGGTAGTGTCGAAATAGTGGGAAAGGCCCAGGCTGAGCTGCCAGGGGGGCAGCTCCAGGCTGACCGGCGTTCTGGAATCGACGTAGAAGTCCTTTTCCGGTGAGAGGAAGTAGGTGGCTTTCAGTGTCGCCTGCCAGTTGCGGCTGCCGAAGGATAGGTCTGCAAATTGCTGCCTTTGGATTTTGGTGTTGGGGGCGATATCCTGTGCTCCGCTTACCGGCAGGTCGAAGTGCATAACAAAGTTGAGGTGCCCCCAGAAGTGCAGCCCGCCAATACTGATTTGTGGGATGCCAAAAGCAGGAAATGTACCGGACTCCAGACCATCCGGTCCCTGCCAGAAGAGCTTCCCGCCCTCCGGCTGATAGCGGTAGTGCAACCCCACATGGGTTTGTGCAAACCGGTGCTGATTTTGTTCTTTCAGGTACACCTGCGCCTGCAGGGAGAGGCTGCAAAGGCATACGAGGATAAATAGTAAGGTCGTTTTCATCGCGCTCGTGATTTTGGCGCAAAAGACCAGTATAATCTGGGTTTTTGCAACTCAAAGGGACGAACGGGATTATGCCGGGATGAACGGGAAACTTATGTTTTTTGGATCATGGCTATAACAGATGCGGCTTTGCTGCGGGCTACCGGAACCGTCTGATTAGCCCCTTCCAGGACCAGCTCATAATTCCGGGCATTGCCCTTCACCTGACGGATGAGCTGCCGGTTGGCCAGGTAGCTGCGGTGGCATTGGATAAAATGGTCTTCGGGCAGGGTTTCCTGCAGTGCCTTTAGGCGATTGCGGAGGAGCTCCCGCCGGGGCTGCCTGGATTCGTCCAGAAAGTGGACTTCAGCGTAGTTGCCGGCTGCCTGCAAAAAGAGGATGCGTTCAGCGGGGAGTTGGAGGACGGGCTTGCCATTTTCATCCGGAAGGTAAACAAGGGCTTTTCCTGGCGTTGCTGCCGGTTGCTGCAATTGCCGGGTGTACTGTTCGGCCTTTTTTAGATGGTGTTTTAGCAATCTGTTCTGGTCACGGGCTACAAAGATCAGGATTGGAACCAGTGCAATCAGGACCGTATTCAAAAGAACATTGATAGCCTTGCTCAGGCTAAGCAGTGCTATGATATCATGAGCATGAAGGATGCCTCCTACTGCAATGGCTATCAGTAATGTGGTAAAGAGTGTCAGGATCAGCTCATGCTTTACTGTCCAATGATCTGCCGGCTCAAAGTTGGGGAACAGGCGGTAGAGTAGCCACCAGTTCAGGCATATGAAGAAGATGACAGCTGCTGAGATTTCCAAGCTAACTATCAATAGTGCAACAGGGGAAAGCTGGTAAAACCCAAAGGGTTCGAAAAACCACAGCACTGCAAAAGTGATGGCACCGAAGCCTAAAGCCTGCCGGAATATCGCCCATGGGCGGTCCTCCCAGTAGTGCGGGCGACTGAGGTATTTTTTAAGGTATGCCCATCCGTTGCTCATGCCTGCTGCTGTTTTTTGATCCATGCGCGGGGCGTCATCCCCGTCGATTTTTTGAAGTAAGCGTTGAAGACGGTTTTGGAGTTAAAACCACTTTCGTAAGCCAGGCCGAGAAGTGTCAGGTGGCTGTTGGCGGGGTCCAGGGCCAGCCGTTGGAATTGCTTCAGGCGGAAGGCGTTGATGTAGGTATTGAAGTTTTGCCCTACATGCTCATTGAGCAGCCACGATAGCTTATTAGCAGTGAGGTTGAGGCGTTCGGCCAGTTGGCGGAGCGAAAGGTCAGCGTCTTGGTAGGCTCCTTCGACTTCCATCAATTGTTGAAGCTGGGTGAGCAAAGCTGGGATTTCTGCTTCGTCAATAAGGCTTCTGCCGTTTGCAGGTTCCGTTTTGTCCCCTTCCGTGGCAGGTGGGAGGCGGTTGGGCGCAAAGACTTGCTGTAGCAACTGCTGAAAAACAGGGGCGCTGTGCAGGGGCTTCAGTAAAGGGATGTGTGCGAAATTGACATACTGTCCGAGATGGCGGCTCGTCATGCCTTGCAGGCGGTCGAGTGCCGATGTTGTATCCCCGGAATGGGTTTGCAGGAATAAATCCCAGGAGAATAGATTGATATCCCTTTCTGACTTGGGCGTTTGTATCAGCCGGGCCAGATCGCTTTCAGCAATCTGTCCATGCAGGAGTTGGTAAAGCGCACGGCATTCCTCCGGGCATTCCACCATGAGGTTGCTTTGCAAAAAGGCTTCCAGTGCCCCGGGGCGGTTCATCAAAACGAGGCAGAGCTGTTTGAGCCCGACAGCATGGGTGAAACCGGGGTCAATTTGCAGTGCCGCTTCGGCAGCAGCCAGTGCCGCTTCGTAATCGCCAGTCAGGTAGCGGATATTAGCCAGCGTGAAGTGGTGGTTGGGCGATAGTGGGTTGAGCGTCAGGATATGCCGGGCGTGCTCCTCTGCCAGGTCAAAGTAGCCGATGGCGGTGTACAGCTCGGTCAGCCCCTCCTCCGCTTCGGTATTGGAAGGGTTGATGGACAGCGCTTTGAGGTAAGCTGCTGCTCCGCCGTTGAAGTCCCACCGCCCCCAAAACAGCAAGGTGCCCTGACTGAAATAACCCAGATCAGAATGCTGGTCCAGCTCAAACCCCCGTTGCAGGTAGTGTTCGGCGGTATCCAGGAGTCCGGGCATGCCGCTGAAGGAGGCCCGCATGGCAAAGCAATAGCTGATGCCAAAGTAGGGGAGGGCGAAGTTGGGGTCAATCGCTATGCAATCCTGATAGTACTGAATGGCATTAGTGATGCCCTCGGTGTCCCATTTCAGGTGGTTGTGGCGGGCTTTTAGGGAGAGGTCGTAGGCTTTGATGTTTTGCGTGGGCGCCCGCACCAGGTGGTCCTGCATTTCGAAGTGGCCGTAATGCTCGCGGATTTGGTCGGCAATGAGCAGGCTGATCTCGTCCTGCAGTTCAAAGATATCCGCCAGTTGCCGGTCAAAGCGGTGGGCCCATAGATGGGCACCATCTTCGGCATTGACCAGTTGCGCGGTGATACGTATTTTATTGCCCGATTTACGGACGCTGCCCTCCAAAAGGTTGGCCACCCCCAGCCGGCGGCCGATTTCCCGAATGTCCGCCGGTTTATTCTTGTAAGCAAAAGCGGAGGTCCGGGCAGTCACCTTTAGCCCTTTGATTTTGGTCAGAGCATTAATGATCTCTTCGGTAATGCCATCGCTGAAGTACTCGTTTTCGGGGTCCGCACTCCGATTGACGAAAGGCAGGACAGCGATAGAAGCAGAAATGGGTTGGGCAGTCATTTTTCAAATGGGTTCAGGACAAAAATACGGGATTCTGGCCGAACCGGGCGAAGAATAACGGGCTTTACGGCCAACCTTTTGGCCTATCCGATATTCTTATCCCGTAATCTGATGTATATTACCGGTCACGAACCAACCATTACTACTGCTATGCGAATTTCCATCACCCTTGTATTTGCCTGTCTTGCCTTTGCCCTGAAAGCGCAGGTGCCTGCTCCCGCTCCGGCTCAGGCGCAGCCCGTTTATATCACTGGTGCCACCGCTCATTTGGGCAACGGTGAGGTTATTGAAAATGCGGTCATTGCTTTTGCCAAAGGTCGAATCACTTTCGTGGGCACCGCTGCTGAAGCTGCCGATCAAAACTGGGCCGGGCATCAGCAAATTGAAGCTAACGGACAGCATGTTTACCCCGGCTTTATTGCCACGGCCACCAATTTGGGGCTGGTGGATATCAGCGCTGTACGGGCTACCCGAGATTACGACGAGACAGGTACGATGAACCCCAGCGTCCGCAGCCTGATCGCTTATAATACAGACTCTCCGGTGACGCCCACAGTGCGTTCTCAGGGCGTGCTGCTGGCTCAGATTGCACCATCCGGCGGGCGCGTCTCGGGTATTTCGAGCATCGTGCAGTTGGATGCCTGGAACTGGGAGGATGCGGCTTACGCTGCTGACGATGGGCTGTACATCAACTGGCCATCCCTGTTTAGCTACAGCTGGCGCGAAAGACGCTACAGCAAAAACGACGATTATACCGAAGATGTGGAGGCGCTGCGCGATTTCTTTAAAGAATCACAGGCCTACAATCAACGGAAAGACCGCGAGCAGCCCAACCTCAAACTCGAAGCCATGGCCCCGGTGCTGAGCGGCGAGCGAAAAGTCTACATCCGTGCACAGGAGGCTAAGGAAATCCTTCATGCCATACGCTTTGCGCAAAATTTCGGATTGAGCCTGGTCATTGTGGAAGGGCGGGATGCCTGGATGGTTACTGATGCGTTAAAGGAGGCCAAAGTGCCGGTCATTCTCAGCTCCACTCAAAGCCTGCCCGCCCGGGTAGATGCGGATATCGATCAGCCCTTCAAAACGCCCACCCAACTGCAGGAAGCCGGTGTGCTGTACGGGTTTGGCCACGAAGGCTTCTGGCAGCAGCGCAACCTGGCTTTTCAGGCCGGGCAGTCAGTGGGTTATGGGCTGGACTACGAGCAGGCTGTGGCCGGGCTAACGGGCAATCTGGCAAAGATTCTGGGTATCGACGACCGTACCGGCACCCTGGAAGCCGGCAAGGACGCTAATCTGTTCATCAGCCGTGGTGACGCGCTTGATGTGCGCACAAGCGAGGTACTGCATGCCTTCATTCAGGGGCGCAAGATCGACCTGGACAATCAGCAAAAGGTGCTCTATCGTAAATTCCGGGACAAGTACGAACAGGGCGGTCGTTAAGGTTGTCCTAAATCGGCAATGATGGCGGGAGCAGGACGTTACCTGTAAATAAGACCAACGTCTAAATTGCAGAAATACATGGGGGTTAAGCAACTTATCGCCCCGGTTTGTACGTTGTGTGTATTGGAGCGGTTGGTAACGGTTTAGCTTACTAACGGGCTCCTGAATCACTGAACTGTAGCATCATGAAAAATATACTCCTGACATTCACTGCATCCCTGTTTTTCCTCGGTCTTTCCGCTCAGGAAACGAGTGGTTCTGTAACCATCAACGGGCAGCGTCTGCCTTATATCGTAGACGAGTGTGGAGACACGCTCATCATGGCAACGCTTGATGATGTCTCTGTCTCTTCCATGCGGGAATTTGATAACCGCAAGGACTACCTAAAGTACCGTCGCTACCGTCGCTACGCTGCTGTGGTGTACCCCTATGCCGTAGAAGCTATCAAGCTGTTCCGGGAAGTGGAATACGCGACCGAGCACATGAAAGACCGGGAGCAGCGCCGCTATATCCGTCAGCTTCACCGTGACCTCAAGCGCGAATTTACAGACCCCCTCAAGGGGCTGACTAAGACACAGGGCATGATCCTGATTGAGATGATCGAACGTGAGCTTGATACTCCCCTGTTTGAACTCATCAAGGATCTCCGCAATGGCCTTACCGCTTCCTATTGGAACACGATGGGCAGCCTTTTTGGCCATGACATTAAGGAAGGGTACGTGGAAGGGAAAGATCCTATCCTCGACTCCGTCCTCCGCGATATGAATATCAGCTATGAAATTCCGGCCAGCCGCCCGGGTGGAGCTGTAGGAGGAGAGTAGAAAGCGCTTTAGTATCACAGAAGATCATCCGGTCATCGGGCATCCCTTCTCCGCTGCCGTCTTGTAAAAGAAGTTTGGCTTCAATTCTTTTTCATCGTAACTGCGATGGAAAGTAGAGGTTGTCGCCGGGGAGACCGGCGGTATTAGCCAGGTCCAGTCACCGGTGACGGATCGGCCATGTGATTGCTCAATGCGTTCAAAATGCTCATGCTGCTCAGCGGCGCTATGGTGGTCCACAACTTTTACGCCTGCTTGCTCATAAGAATGAAGAACAGCGGCGTTCAATTCCACCAACGCCCGGTCTTTCCAGAGGGTGGCATTTCGGGAGGTATCGAGATTCATGGCTTTCGCAACTATAGGAAGAGCGTTATAGCGTTGTTGGTCTGCCAGGTTGCGGGCACCAATCTCCGCTCCCATGTACCAGCCATTGAAAGGCGCAGCGGAGAACCGCAACCCACCAATGCTCAGCCACATATCAGCAATCACAGGTACAGCGTACCATTTCAAACCCAAGCCGGTAATCCCCGGCTGATCAGGGTGCGTAATTGGCACTTCCAGGCATACCTCCTCCGGCCACTCAAACCAAACCGGTGGGCGGCCTGCTTCCTGTACCACAAGGGGGAGGACGTCAAATGCGGTGCCTTTGCCCTGCCAGCCGAGGCTTTCGCAAAAGCGGGTAAAGGAGGCACTTGCCGGGTCGCCTAAGACACTGCCGTCCGGCTGCGCGTAGCCCGCATAGCGGATAAGCTGATGGTTGAGGATTTTCAGGGTTGTCCGGCCTTCAAAGTCAGGTGGGAAAATGGTGATCGCCGACCGGATATTCCCCTCGTTGGTGGCAAAGCGCAGATGGTCGCACAGGAGGCGAAAAGCCGTCTCCGTATCCGTCACCTGCCGGGCATCGAACACATGCAGGCTTTTCCAGTACAACCGGCCGATGCATCGGATAGAATTCCGCCAGGCAACCCGTGCCCCAAAGGCCAACTCAGCTTGAGTCAGCTCGTAGGTGCCCTGTGCAGCGATGGACTCCATGATTTCCTCCATGCGGTCCTTGTATGTCGCGTGGGGCAGTTCTTTTTCTTTGGCATAAAGCTGGAGAAATTGTTTGGCTTCCTGCAGGAGCGTTGGGGGGGCAGCCTTGGCAACGGTGTTCATACTTCTTTTTTTCTTTGATTTGGAAGCGGAAAATGCACCAAAATAATCGTCCTCCCCTCTGAAAAGTTTATTTTCCCGCCTCAAATGTTTGTCAAAGTGCTAAACCAAATAAACCATGCAAAACCAACCGCTCATAGAGTGCGTACCCAATTTCAGCGAAGGCCGTGACCCTGCGGTACTGAAGCAAATCACCGATACCATCGAAGCGGTGGAGGGCGTCAAACTCCTGGACGTCGACCCCGGAAAAGCGACCAACCGCACGGTTGTCACCTTTGTGGGCGCGCCGGAGCCGGTCATAGAAGCGGCTTTCCAGGCTATGAAAAAGGCCAGCGAAGTCATTGATATGTCCAAACACACTGGTGAGCACCCCCGTATGGGCGCCACGGATGTCTGCCCGCTTATCCCCATTGCCCATATCACCATGGAAGAGGTCGCCGAGTGGGCGCACAAGCTGGCCAGGCGTGCCGGTGAGGAACTGGGCATTCCCATCTACATGTACGAAAGTGCCGCGACCAAGCCTGCCTGGCGTAATCTGGCTACGGTCCGCTCTGGCGAGTACGAAGCCCTGCCCGATAAGCTGGCTAAACCGGAATGGAAGCCGGATTATGGCCCGGCGAAGTTTAACGCAACCGCCGGCGCAACAGCAGTGGGCGCCCGGGATTTCCTCATCGCTTATAACGTCAACCTCAATACCACCTCGGTGCGCCGCGCCAATTCCGTTGCCTTTGATGTGCGGGAGCAGGGCCGTGTGAAGCGGGAAGGTGGCAAGGTCTCCGGTGCAGTGCTTAAGGATGAAAACGGGAATGCCCTGCGGGAACCCGGCAAGTGCAAGGGCGTAAAAGGCATTGGCTGGTACATCGAAGAGTACGGCATTGCCCAAATTTCCATGAACATTACCGATGTGCGACAAACCCCACTCCACA
>CAZNHN010000042.1:26763-27891 GCA_964572415.1 uncultured Phaeodactylibacter sp. | reverse complement strand
CATTATGCGCAGCAATACTACCTGGGCAATGCCCGCAAACGCAACCTGACGGAAACTGTTCGCGCCTTTCGGGAATATGGCCCCGGAGTGCTGCCTTTGCCGCACCCTTCTCCACTTAACAACCGGTGGCTGAGCCGGAATCCCTGGTTTGATACAGAAGTTATCCCTTGCCTTCAGGCAAAAGTTGAGGCTATTTTGGGAAGTGGGCAATGAGGAATGTCACCGGCCATGTGTTTCTGTACTTTGGAATAGCTATCTTTAGCCTGTCAAAAAACAAAACCCAGTTATCTTGAAGGTGTTAATTACCGGAGCGGATGGACTGCTTGGCGCTAATACGGTACGCGAGGCGCTGCGTCAGGGTTATCAGGTCCGTGTCCTGCAGCTCCCGTCTTCCCAGTCCACTGTATTGAAAGGTCTTCCTATCGAATTGTCAAAAGGCAACTTGTTGAATGCACCGGAAGTGGACCGGGCGGTAGCGGGCTGTGATTACGTCATACATACTGGTGCCAGCACTTCGGTTTGGCCTTCCCGATCGGCAGCTACGGTGGCTGTAAATGTCAGGGGGACCCAACACATCATAGCCTCCTGCCTGAAACATAGCGTTCGGCGCCTGGTATACATCAGTTCAGCAGCCAGTTTCTCAAAGGGGACACTGGAAAAACCCGGGGACGAAACCGGAGTCTTTGACGGGCATCGTTACGGGCTGGATTACATTGACTCGAAGTACCAGGCACACCAAATGGTGAAAAAGGCAGTCCGGGAGCAGGGGCTGCCGGCAGTACTGGTCTGTCCAACGTTCATGTTTGGCCCCTACGACAGTAAGCCCAGCTCAGGTGCAATGCTCCTCGCGGTGGTTCAGGGGACGCTGCCTTTTTACACCTGTGGGGGCAAAAACTTTGTGGATGCCAGAGATGTGGCTGCCGCTACTTGTAATGCACTAAGGATGGGCCGGGTGGGTGAAAGCTATATTACAGGGCACGAAAATCTGACCTACGCTGACCTGTTTAAACTGATTGGCCAAACACTGGAAGCTAAACCTCCTCGTTTCCGGATTCCTTCTCCCTTGGTATTGTACTACGGTAGACTGCATTCTTTTCTGGCTCCAAGATTAGGGTACAAACCCATGAT
>CAZNHN010000042.1:10029-26753 GCA_964572415.1 uncultured Phaeodactylibacter sp. | reverse complement strand
CACAGACACCACTCTCCATTACCATCAGAGATGCCTATCAATGGCTGGAGCGGTATCAGCGATGCCCAAGTGATGCCACTGAGGCTAGCCCGCATATTCAGAAAACACCAAGACCAGCAAATCCCTGATGTTGGAACATTAAAGGGCCAAAGCGTGAACATCGGCAGGGGGCTATGCTTTCCAACAGCGTAAACTAAATCATTCCCTACCATGCAGCATTATGTACTTAAAGCCGATGAATTAAAGCCCGGCGACCTTAAGGCCGTACAAGCAGGTGATCAGGAAGTCCTCCTGACTAACGTCGACGGTGAAATCTCTGCCCTCTATCCAAAATGTACCCACTACGGTGCTCCTCTTGCCGATGGCGTCCTGAACGGTCAGCGCCTGATCTGTCCCTGGCATCATGCTTGCTTCAATGCAAAAACCGGACAACACGTCGAAGCGCCGGGCATTGATGGCCTGCCTGCTTATGATGTAGAGCTGCGTGGCAACGAAATCTGGGTGGACATTCCGGAAGAGACTTCCGATCGTACCCCAAACCCTATGGCAAAACCTGAAGTGAGCAATGAAGCGACTTATGCCATCATCGGTGGTGGTGCTGCAGGCGCTTACGCTGCAGAAGGCTTGCGCGAAGCTGGTTTCACCGGGCGTATCGTCTTGTTTTCTGCTGAAGAAGAGGTGCCTTACGATCGTCCTAATTGCAGTAAAGATTACCTGCAGGGGGAAGCGCCGGAAGAGTGGATGCCGTTGCGGGATGCTGCGTTTTACAAAAAGCACGGTATAGTACTTATGAATGGGCACCACGTCACCAAAGTTGATCCGGAAGCCCAAAAAATTGAATTTAAATCTGGCGCACCTGTCTCCTACGATAAATTACTGGTTTGCACGGGAGGTCAGCCCCGCCAACTGAATATCCCGGGTGCAAATCTGAAAAATGTGCACACGCTGCGCAGCCTGAAGGATAGCCGTGCGCTTCTGCAGGCGGGCAGGTCAGCCAAGAAGGTATTTATAGTTGGCGCTTCTTTTATAGGCATGGAAGCCGCCATGAGCCTGCAAAAACTGGACTGTGAAGTCCACGTCGTTGCACCCGAGCACTTACCCTTTGCGCACATATGGGGAGATGCAGTTGGTCAGCGTATTCAGGAATGGCACCGCGATGCGGGCGTCCACTTTCATCTGGGGCAAAATGTCAAAGCGATTGAAGGCAATGACCGGATTGAGAAGGTGAAACTGGAAAACGGAGAAGAATTGGATGCCGACCTGCTGGTCATGGGCATTGGTGTACAGCCGAATACCGGTTTTCTGCCCGAAACTCTGTTGCAATCCGATGGCAGCCTGCATACCGACCCCTTCCTCCGCGTTCAGGAAAACCTCTTCGCCGCCGGTGACATCGCCGCTCCCCCAATCAATGGCAAAAACCAGCGGATTGAACACTGGAAAGTTGCTGCTCAGCAGGGGCGGATAGCAGGCAAAAATATGGCAGGAGCCGGGGAGCCTTACGAGGCGGTCCCTTTCTTCTGGTCGGCTCAGCAAGACAAAATTCTGGGTTACGTTGGCCATGCTTCCAGCCCTGAGGAGACTATTGTCGAGGGCGACCTCGATGGCGATAGCTTTTTGGTGCATTATGTGGAAGACGGAGCCATTAGCGCCACGCTCTCTCTTTTCCGGGATCAGGAACTTTGTGCCATTCAGGAGCTGATGCGCGACGGGCGTATGCCAAAGCCGGCAGAGGTCCGGAATGGTGTGGACTGGTTGAATCTGTTGTAATCCGGTGCAGGTTGCCGGTGCTTATCCAATCACCGCTTTAAAGCATTTCATCAGGCGTTCTACTTCCTGCGCTTCATTGTACAGGTGGCAGGATACCCGAATGGCATTGCCACGGATGGAAACGTGCACCTGTTCTTCCTGCAGCCGCTCCCGGAAAAGATTCATATCAGCCCCGGCAGGCAGACGAACGCCTACAAGATGATGTGCCCGCTGTTCTTCCGGCTCCATCGTGCAGCCTAGTACTTCCAACTCCCGGAGCGCTGGTCTCAACAGTGACTGAGCGTAACTTTGAATACCGCGAGTGCTCCATTCCAGTAACTGGTCAATGCCCGCTTTCATCATAGGGACCAGGATAAAGTTGCTTTGCTCACCCATGTTATAACGGGCAGCCAATGGTTTGTAATTCGGTTGATAATTTACCAGATTGCGGAAGTCGTGGCTGTCTACCCGGTTGATCCAGTTTTCCTCAATTGGCAATCCATCATCAAGTGCCGGACCATAGTAGGCCAGGCCTATACTATAAGGTCCCATCAGCCACTTGTAACCTGCACAAATCAGCGCATCAGGCTGAATATCCGCCGCATCAAACGGGTATGCACCTACCGACTGGGTACCATCAATGACGAGCCAGGCACCCGCCTCAGTCGCTCGCCTCCGTATTGCCTTCAAATCAAACAAGGTACCATCTGCCCAATGCACCTGCCCAATGGCGACCATCGCTGTCCTGTCGTCAATGGCATTGAGGATCGCCTCGTTCCAGGCTTTGCCCCGGGGTAATTGCTGGGGAGGATCAACGATCCGGATACTGGCCCCATGCGCTTCCGTTACCCGCTCCCAGGCATAGTAATTACTCGGAAACTGCTCTCGGGTGAGGATGATATTATCCCCGGGCTGCAGCTTCAGGTTACGGGCAACGGCAGCCATTCCATAAGAGACAGAAGGTATAATGGCAATGCGCCCCGGTTCTGAACATTTGATCAGACGGGCGTAAGCGGCCCGAAGAGCCTGTACGGGCTCAAAAAAGTCTTCCAGTTGGATATTAAAGGGCTGGCTTTTGCGCTGAAGGGCTTTGATACCGGCGGTTTCCACTGCTCGTAACTGCGGAGACATATAGGCACCATTCAAATAGGCTATATCATCAGGGAGGTCAAAAAGGTGGCGTTGGCTGGGTAGCATTTTTTGCTGCTAAGCTACGGTTTTTGGTGTTGGTAGGGTGGAGGGTTGTGACACGGATTGGACTGATTTCGCGGATTTTCACTGATTTCGAGCAGGGGCATAAGAGCGGTGGCATGGATATATGGCGGCACTGGGTTGCTAGGACCAGTGTCATCAGTCAGATCAGCGTGATCAGTGTACTCTTGTCGTGCTTGGAGGGTTGAGAGCATTGGTTAGGCTGATTACGCAGATTTCAGGCATCAGCCTCCAGTGGGGCGGCGGGCATTATATCCAAGTCAACTTACCCTAAACCATCACCGAATAACCGTAGCCGCACTTTTATACTCATATTTATCACCCCTTGGACCGGTAAAAGTCACTAGCACCATATATACTCCGTTCTGCACAAAATCACCGGTATTGAGTTTTCGGCCATTCCAGCCGTCAAGTGGGTCATTGGTTTCAAAAACCGTTTCTCCCCAGCGATTAACGATCACCATCTGGAAATTGGTAGCACCTTCCAAAACACCAGTGCCCAGGTATTCATCATTCAGCCCGTCCTGATTAGGGGTGAAGGCATTCGGCAAAAAGTAACGCACTTGTGGGATTACGTCAATTAATTGCACCAATGTATCCTGACAACCACTCGGATGAGTAACAATCTGCCGCACTTCATACACTCCGGTATCCCGGAACTCGTGGGCAGGGCTGGGATCAATTGATTGGCTGCCGTCTCCAAAATCATAAGACCAGCGGGTGGCACCAGTGGATTCATCGAAGAAGCTAACGAGAGGCTCCAGATTACTGGGCCGGTCAGGAGTATAGGAAAAGCCGGCGACAGGTGAAGGCAGAATGGTGATGAGATCCCTAAAAGTCGTATCAACTTCGCATCCGATTGGCGATACGATATCAATACTTATAGTATAGGTGCCCGGGCTCTCAAAAGTATAGGTCGGGCTTATGGCGCTACTCGTCCCTCCATCGCCAAAATTCCAGGTAATATCGTAAGCCTCGCTGATTGGTGTGGAAAGGTTATCAAAAAATATCTCTGCGGGCACACATCCCGTAAAATCACTTGGCGCAATGACAATCAACTCCGGCACCGGAAAGTATTCAATGGGCAAGGTGTAGGAGTCCTGGCAATTATTGATATCTGTGACTGTGAGCGTTGCCGGGAAGTCGCCTGGATCGACATAAGTATAAACCGGGTTTTGTTCTCCGGAAGTTCCTCCGTCACCAAATGCCCAGGACCAGTCTGTAATCTGTCCGCTACCCGAGACAGAAGCATCTGTAAATACCGTAGGCCCAGCGGTGCAGGTATCGTATTCGAAGCTAAATTCCGCATCAATAGCAGGGTGAATGACGACACGAATATCGGCAGTGTCGCCGCATTGGGTGTTGGGGTTTAGAATGAGGTTCCCAAAGTAAACGCCTGTGTCCGGAAAACTAACAGCCGGTTCCCATTCATCCAGGGAAACCTCCTGCCCCTCTACCATGAAAGACCAATTGTAGGTCTCAATAAAAGACTCCTGAAAGCTCTCATTGACAAAGCTTACATTATTCTCTCCACAGGAAACGATAACGTACTCCTGATCAGCATTTTGTTCAGCGGCACCTACCACCGCTTCCACAGTAGGGTCACATCGGGCCACATTAAACTGAAAGTCCCGGGTGGTTGTGCTCAGCAGGTTGCCCGTAGCATCGTATTCCTCTACACAAACGGCGACTACATACTGCCCCAGATTGACCGGCGTGCCTGTTAGCAGGCCTGTGTTGGGATCAATTTGCAAATTGGCTTCCGGGCCCATGGGCTGGATTGGAGAAAAGTTGGGCCCCAGGAAATTGATCGTGTTATAAGGAGGCGGACAAGCCGGTCCGGGGCGTGCCCCATCGCAAGTCAAATAGAGGGGGTCGGTAAGCAGGTTTCCGCCGCCATCGTAGGAAGAGCAGAGGCTGTAGACGAGTTGGTTCCCTTCGGCATCTGTTGCACTGTGGTCAAATTCCAAAGGCGCTCCCGCACAAATGATTATCGGAGGGAATTCATTAAAGACCGGGCTGTTGTTGCAAACCTGTTGTGCTTCCGGTGTGATTTCGGTAAAAAAAGTTGATCCGGTGTCACCGGGTGCGATAATATTAGAGATCGTCACATTGCGGCAGCATCGCTGGTAGGCAATAAAGTAACTTTCAGGGGATTGTGGCAACTGGAGCTCAAATCGGTAAAGCCCTTCTTCCACTTTGACATTGGGTGGGATCAGGCAGGGATAATCAGGCCGCTCAACATCGGTTACACTGATGAGTGGCGCATCAATTTCAAGAAACGGGGCCCCCTGGGTTTCACCTGCACAGTTTCCGGAACAGTTGTACACCGCTATGAATGCCTGTGCATCAAAGTCTGCACAATCCGTACAATTGCCATCCCGGTAGACTTTTAGTGTGATTTCGTACGTGTCATTGCCCAGGCAGGCATAAGTCATGACGCCACCAATAATGTGCTTAGCCTGAAGGCCTGTTGGTAATAACAAGACTAATACTACTGCAATGGCATGCTTTATGGGTGCATAGTTTACCATAAACTGTGTGTTTTCTTCTTTTGAGAGCCGGTCGGACACCTGCTGCTACCTAATGACCGTAACCGTGCCTTTTATTTCAACGGGCGCACCGCGGGGTGGGGTATATATTACCCTGGAAAAATAAACACCCTGAGGCACAGGTTGTCCCTGATTACTAAACCGCCCATTCCAGCCTTGCTGTGGATCGTCCGTTGAAAATACACTTTCGCCCCAGCGGTTCCAAATATTCAGCTCAAAGGATTTCATCCCGTTGGTAACCCCTTTGCCCTTATAGACATCGTTTAGCCCATCGTCGTTTGGTGTAAAGGCATTAGGCAGAAAAAAAGTGGCCTTAGGCTGAATATCGACCACTTGTACAGCCGTATCCTGGCAACCCAACGGGTGGGTCACAACCAATCGTACTTCCTGAAACCCTGTATCCCGAAAAGCATGAACCGGATTGGGCTCCTGCGCGGTGTACGGGTCCTCCAGATACCAGAACCACTGATCAGCGCCCTGCGATAAATCGGTAAAGGTAACCTCCGGGTTAAATACGTCCGGATCTTGCGGACTGTAGGTGAAATTGGCAACGGGAGACGGGTCAATTACAATTAAATCTTCAAAAACAGTATCCGTCACACAGCCAATTGGAGAAGTAATCTGCAGGCTGACATCGTATGTGCCTTCTGACTCAAAAATGTGTAAAGGGCTCAATTCGGTAGAGCTTGTGCCGTCTCCGAAGTCCCAGAATGTTTCGTAATTCAAGTTGACAGGCTCCGAGAGGTTGTCAAAACTGATCGCTGCGGGTGCACACCCATCAAATCGGTTAGGCGAGACCACGATAAGGGCAGGCACAGGGAAATAGCTGACCGCCTTGATTATGGAGTCCTGACAGCCATTAATGTCTGTTACGCGGAGCTTAACCTGTTGCAGCCCGGGCTCCTGATATCGGTAGACCGGGTCAGGGTTGGAAGAGCCGCCGCCATCTCCGAAATTCCAGGTGTAGTTGCTAACCGCAGTTGAAGTTGTCGTGGTATTAGTGAAAGCCACAGGGCCAGCCACGCAGGTGTCATAGGCTGCAGAAAAATCAGCTTTTGTCTCCGGGAATAACTCCACTACGATACTGGCCGTATCCCCACACTGAGAATTCGGATTAAGTATCAGGTCGCCCCGGAAAGTGCCATATTCCGGAAACTCCAGATCGGCATTCCAGGTCGTTAGGATAGTGTCCTGCCCGTTGCCCAGGTCAAAGCGCCAGGAATAGTCGTCAATAAAACTTTGATCAAAGCTTTGGTTGACGATAAATACTTCCCGGTCGGCACACTGGCTAATGTACAAGTCAACGCCTATTGCATTATCTTCTGCAATATCTGCCTTGACGGTAGGCTCACAGAAAGTAACATTAAACTGGAAATCGCGGCGTACTACGCTAAGTAGTTCCCCATTGCGGAATTCACTCACACAGACCCCAACTACGAATTGCCCCTGTGCATTCGGAGCACCTGTAATCAGCCCGGAATTGACATCAATATTGACATCAGTATTATTGCCCAGAGGTTGAGTGGGATTGTAGAAAGGGCCGACAAAATTAACAGGGTCGTAGGGAGGGCGTGATTCAGGGTTCGGAGCTAGTCCGTTCATCGCCGTAGGCATGTTAAAGTTGAGGCCTCCGCCAAGAAATGGAGCACAAAACTCATAGACCAATTGATCGCCATCCGGGTCAGTAGCGGAGTGGTCAAAGTTGATCGGCTCATTAGCACAGATGACAGGAGGCGCAAAATTGTTAAAGGTTGGGCTGCTGTTGCAAACCTGTTGCGCCGCAGGCGTAAGCTCCATAGCGTAGGTTGCACCGGAGTCCCCCGGCGCTATGATATTGGAAATGGTATTATTCCGGCAACACCGTTGATAGGTGATGTAGTAGCTTTCGTCAATTACTGGAAGGTCAAGCAGTGGAAAGGTGTAAACACCCTGCTCCACGCAAACATTGGATGGTATAATCACACAGGGGTTGTCTTCCTGAGGGTTCACCGTGTTCCTTGATGGATTGGGCAATATAAGTATAGTGTCAGGTTCTTCGTTGCTCCCTCTGTAAATGGTAACGGTTGCCGGAAAGGACGCGCCCGGAGCTGAGTCGAAGTCCGCTCCACCGCCCTGGCAGTCCCGGTAAATATTCATATAAAACTGGTAAGTCCTGGAGCCCGTACCAGGGTCACCATTGGTCCAGCCGAGGCACTCATAGGTGATTTCCCCCCCAATGATATGAGCAGCGGAAAGTCGGTTGAAAAACAGACTGGAAAAAAAGATGGAAAAAAAGCAGCAGTAGCGTAATAAGTCGGCTCCGGGCATCGTTTTCTGAATCATTTAGTAAAGCACAATAGAATTTGCTTGCGTATCACAAAGGTAAGATACAGATAGTTTTGAAGTGCAAGCTTTTTTGAAATACTATTTCGCCGGTTGGTAAAGCTATTGACAATCGGCAGCCCTCTGAATCAAATTGTGCTTTCGCCTGCTCCCCAAAAACCGTTCCACAGCGTTCCTTCATTGGAGTGCATGACTCAATCAATCAACATGACATTGATCCATTTCTTAATTACTATAAAACCACCATTAGGTATGATCACCTTTACTAATGGCAGAGCATCTGCCGGGCAGCAGCAGGACTTCGGTCAGGCGCTGACGGTGCTCCGCGACGGCGGGCTGCTGCTCTACCCTACAGACACGGTCTGGAGCGTTGGTTGCGATGCAACGAACCCCGAAGCCCTCCGTAGATTAAGGGCTATGAAATCCATTGATCAGCACGAATGCCTTGAGCTTCTGGTCGATTCCCCAAAAATGCTGAAGCAGCACATCGCGCACTTCCACCCGCGCATCGAAACCCTGCTGTCTTTCCATATGAGGCCGCTAACGGTACGCTACGAGCGCGGGCGGAACCTCCCACAGGAAGCATTGGATCAGGAAGGAAGTATTGCGATCCGTATTGTGCAGGATGAGTACTGCCAGTCGCTGGTCCGAAAGCTGGGGCGTCCGGTCGTTGCCCTGCCGGCGGATCTGAACCCCGGCGCTTTTCCCGCCAATTTCGGTGCGATCAGCTCCGATATTATCGAACAAGTGGACTACATCGTTCATCACCGTAGAAACGATAAGTCTATTGCAGAACCCTCGGTGATGGTGCAGCTCGGCCACAAAGATGAGCTGGAGTTCCTAAGGGAATAGCTGCCTCTTCAACAGAAGCGCGTAAACTGAAAAAAATGAAAAGCCAGCGAACTATTTTGCTGGCTTTTTCTGTTCATTTTATATCTTTGCAGTCCCTGAACGGGCTGAGCAGAACAGGCTCGTAAAAAAATGTTTGTAAAGTTGCAGGTTTAAAAGTAGAACCTTATCTTTGCAGCCGCTTAAATAAGAAATGGCTCTGTAGCTCAACTGGATAGAGCACTTGACTACGGATCAAGAGGTTTCAGGTTCGAATCCTGACAGAGTCACTATCAAATTTCAAGTCCCAGAATCACCTGAATAGCTCAATGTCCGAGCCTGAGAAGCCGAGCGTTGAGCTGTTTAGTTAAAAGGAATATGCGATGTCCAAAGTTTGTCAACTCACAGGTAAGCGCCCGGTAGCCGGCAACTCGGTTTCCTTCTCTAACCGGAAGACGAAGCGCCGTTTTCTACCTAACCTTCACACCAAGCGTTTCTTTATTCCGGAAAAGAATGAATGGATAACGCTTAAGGTTAGCGCCAGCGCAATGCGCACAATCGATAAAATAGGCATTTACGAGTTTATCAAGCGCCAGCAAAAGAAGGGGTTTGATGTAGGTGTCGAACTGTAAGCAAGATCATAAATAGTTTTCACCATGGCTAAGAAAAGCAAAGGTAACCGCATTCAGGTCATCCTCGAATGCACAGAGCATAAGAATTCCGGACTGCCAGGTACTTCCCGATATGTGACGGAAAAGAACCGCAAAAACAGCCCTGATCGCCTGGAGCTCAAGAAGTACAATCCCATCATGAAGCGTGTGACGCTGCACCGCGAGATCAAGTAAGTTTGCAAAGCAGCAGTTTATCGCTTATTTTTGTGGTGTTGACTTTACTTAATATTCTTAAAGCGAGGTATAATGGCTAAGAAAGTATCTAAGAACGCAAGGGTTGCACAACGTGCAGCAAACGCAGGGTCTGGCCGTGATCATGTAAAAGTGATCAAGAGCATCAAGGATCCTAAGACTGGTAAATATTCCTATAAAGAAGTGGTCATCCACAAGGATGCCGTTAAGGAGTTTTTCGCTAGCAAATAATTCACTTGTCTGACAGCAAGTAAACGTATAATCAAAGAGGCTTTTCTTTTGCAAGGGAAGCCTCTTTGCCTATTTATCAAACGCCTATGAGTTTCTTTAAAAAGTTTTTCAACAAAGAGAAAAAAGAAGACCTGGATAAAGGGCTGGAGAAGACCAAGTCCAGCCTCTTTGGACAGATCACCAAAGCCGTTGCCGGTAAGTCTACCGTAGATGAGGAAGTCCTGGATGAACTGGAATCTATTCTCATTGCCTCCGATGTCGGACTGGATACCACCGTCAAGATCATCGATCGCATCGAAGAGCGGGTCCGTCGCGACAAGTACCTCAACACCTCCGAGCTCAACGAAATCCTGCGGGACGAAATCGTACAGCTACTGGCTGAGAACAATACGGTTGATATTGAAGACTATACCCTGCCTTCCGACAGTAAGCCGAATGTGATCCTCGTGGTCGGTGTGAATGGCGTAGGCAAGACTACCACAATTGGCAAACTGGCACATCAATACAAGGCAAAGGGCAATAAAGTAGTCCTCGGTGCCGGTGATACCTTCCGGGCTGCTGCTGTGGACCAACTCGAAATTTGGTCTAAGCGTGTAGGCTGTGATTTCTTCAGCAAAGGGATGAATACCGATCCTGCGGCTGTCGCCTACGAAACCGTGCAGCACGCTATCCAAAACGACTGCGATGTCGCGATTATTGATACCGCCGGCCGCCTCCACACCAAGGTCAATCTAATGAAGGAGTTGTCCAAAATTCGCCGCTCCGTAGCCAAAAGCCTCGATGGCGCCCCCCACGAAGTCCTTTTGGTGCTCGATGCGACCACCGGCCAAAATGCATTTGAGCAGGCCAGGCACTTCACGGATGCCACCGAAGTTTCCGCCCTGGCCCTCACCAAACTCGACGGGACAGCCAAAGGAGGCGTAGCCATCGGCATCTCCGATCAGTTCAAAGTGCCCATCAAATACATTGGAGTAGGAGAGGGGATCGAGCAATTGCAAGTCTTCAATAAGCGGGCATTTGTAGAGTCGCTCTTCGAAGGCGTGGTTTAGAGAAACAACCAACCCTTCTTAAGGACATTGAAAAAGGGTTGTCCGGCAGTTTTAGCTGCTCGACAACCCTTTTCTTTTAAACGCTGTAGCAGGAGCGTCTACCCAAGAGCGCCAGCCCGTTCCAGGCGGTAATACTCCCGGAAAGAAATCATGCGCTCCTGCTGCTCATCCCACAGCTTGTTAAAAATGCAAGTCAGGCTCTCCCTGAAGGTGATCGTCGTAACATATTTTTGTAAAATAGGATTCTCCTTCGCACACTTTGGCAAATTGTAATTAGGAATCAGGGAACTCAGGTGGTGGATGTGGTGAAACCCGATATTTCCGGTCAACCAGTTAAAAACCTTTGGGAGTTTATAGTACGTACTGCCCCGGACTGCTGCGACCAGGTAGTCCCACTCGTCTTTCCATTTTTTGTAGGTTTCCTCGTGCTGATGTTGGACATAGAAGAACCAGAACGCAATAGTGCCAAAGAAGATCACGATAGGTACCTGCACCCAAAGAAATTTCCACCCCAGCAGATAAATCAATCCGGCATATACCAACCCGATCCAAAAGTTATTGAGGAAAAGCGCCAGGTAGGCACTGCGCACCATCGGCATTTTAATGGTCGGCCAGCGCATGGGACCGCTGAGGTAAACTATTGGCGTAACAATAAATAATACCACCGGCGTACGGAATAAACGGTACTTGAATCGCCCCCATTTACTCAGGTTGCGGTATTCCTCAACCGTCAGGAAAGGGACATCGCCAATATCGCGGGGCTCCTCTTCCAATTGGCCGGAGTGGCCGTGGTGGTAATTGTGGATTTTTGACCAGTACTTGTAAGGGATAGTGCTGAAAAAGCTGCAAACACTACCAATAACATTATTCCAGCCTTTTGACTCGAGAAAGGAGTGGTGCCCGCAATCGTGCTGAATGATAAAAATACGGGCAAGAAGAAAACCATTAATCAGACCCAGCCCCAAAGTAATCCAGTAAGACCACTCAAGGCTGAAATACATTAGTACCCACAGCGCCAGAAATGGGCCAAAGGTATTGATCACCTGCCACCACGCCCGTTTGCGGTCGGGCTGCTGATAGCGCTTGATAATTTTCTTCCAGTCTTTAAGTTGCTGCTTGATTTCCTGCTCTGACATTCCTAATGTTCCTTGTTTGTTTCTTCCCGGCATTGGTTCATATCTGTAAACAACCAAAACCGGAGTGAGGTTAAATCAAAAAAGTGATAACGCCCCTAAAATAAAGGAATGATTTGTTTCCGCAGCAGGACTACAGCGAAGTTTTTTATTCTTTACCCGGGCTTGACAAGGAATTACCAATAGAAATCAGTTGCACCAGGGTAGTCTTTACCTGTCTGCTACCAGGAATCCTTTATCCCGGGCTTCCAGATTGGATTCCCCCATCAGGAACTCATCCACACTACGGGCAGCCTCCCGGCCTTCTGCAATGGCCCAAACCACCAGCGATTGCCCCCGGCGCATATCCCCGGCTACAAATACTTTTTCCACGTTCGTACGGTAGTCTTCATCGCGGACATTCCCACGCTCGTCGATCTCAACCCCCAGTTTTTCGAGCATACCCCGGTACTGCGGGCTCAGGAAGCCAATGGCCAGCAACGCCAGGTCACAGGGGATTTCCTGCTCGGTGCCTTCCACTTCCTGAAAGCCATATTTCCCAGTCTTACTGTTTTTCGCCCACTCAATCTGTACCAGTTTCAGCCCGGTAACTTTACCATTTTTCCCGGTAAAAGCTTTGGTCAGCAGCGACCATTGGCGTTCGCAGCCCTCTTCGTGGCTGGTGGAGGTACGCAAAACCACAGGCCAGTTGGGCCAGGTCAGGGGGTCCCGGTCGTTGGGCGGACGGTCCATCAGCTCAATTTGGGTAACCGATTTGGCGCCATGCCGGTTGGAAGTCCCTACGCAGTCTGAGCCGGTATCGCCACCGCCAATTACCACCACGTGTTTATCCTTGGCGGTAATGGTTTCCACATCCGGGATGGCATCTCCGGCTACCCTGCGGTTGTTCTGTTCCAGAAAGTCCATGGCAAAGTGCACGCCTTCCAGCTCCCTGCCTTCAATATTCAGATTACGGGGTATGGTGGAGCCACCGCAGAGCATCACTGCATCGTATTGGTCCAGCAGTTCTTGCGGGTCAACATTCCCGCCAACGTTAGCATTGGTGCGGAAACGGATGCCTTCAGCTTCCATAAGGGCTACCCGGCGCTCTACCACAAATTTTTCCAGTTTGAAATCAGGAATACCATAGCGCAGCAACCCTCCTATGCGGTCGTTGCGTTCGAACACCGTAACCAGATGCCCCACTTTGTTCAGTTGAGCCGCTGCCGCCAGCCCTGCCGGTCCCGAGCCTACTATCGCTACTTTTTTTCCTGTTCTTAATGTAGGAGGATGCGGGCGCACATACCCTTTTTCAAAAGCCACCTCCGCAATAGACTTTTCAATGTGCTCAATCGCTACCGGTGGCTGATTGATACCCAAAACACAGGCGGCTTCGCAGGGTGCCGGACAAATACGTCCCGTGAATTCCGGGAAGTTATTGGTATCGCTCAGGATTTCATAGGCTAGTTGCCAGTCTTCATCGTACACCGCATCATTAAACTCCGGTATGATGTTGCCCAGCGGGCAGCCGTTATGGCAAAACGGCACACCACAGTCCATGCAGCGTGCTGCCTGCTTTATCGTTTTCTCCTCCTCAAAGTCTTCGTACAGTTCTTTGTAGTCCTTAACACGTTCCTGGGGGTCCCGTGTGTTGGGGAGCTCCCGGGTATATTTCATAAATCCTTTTGGATCTGCCATTTTTTGCTTCTTTTTTATCCAATAAAAGGGCTAATATGATCTAATCCTGACCAAGGCGCTACACGGCAGCCTTTCCTTCTGCAACCTCGGATTCAGCTGCTTTTTCTGCCGCTGCTTTTCGAGCCTCCAGGACACGCTTGTAATCTCTTGGCATTACTTTCGTGAACTGCTTTTGTGCTTCGTCCCAGTTAGCAAGAAGCGTTTCTGCCCTGGAACTGCCGGTCAGTTTATGGTGCTTTGTGATCATGGCATGCAGGCGGGAGATATCCTCTTTCTCCATGGGGTCAAGATCAATCATGCCTCGGTTGACGCGCCGTTCAAACAACCCTTCAGGGTTATAGATGTAGGCAATACCGCCGCTCATACCTGCAGCAAAGTTCTTGCCGGTGTCTCCCAGCACCACAACAATACCGCCAGTCATATACTCACAGCCATGGTCGCCAATACCTTCCACAACGGCCTTAACACCAGAGTTACGCACTGCAAAGCGCTCTCCTGCCATTCCGTTAATGTAGGCTTCACCTGAAGTAGCACCGTAAAAAGCTACATTACCGATGATGATATTATCACTAGCCTTGAATTTCGCATCCCGGTCCGGTACTGAGATTAGTTTCGCCCCGGAAAGCCCCTTGCCAAAGTAATCGTTGGCTTCACCTTCCAGCCGGAAGCTTAACCCCGATGCACCAAATGCAGCGAAGCTTTGCCCTGCTGATCCCCGGAAGTGAAATTGTATGGTATCTTCCGGAAGCCCCTTGCCACCATGACGCTTGCTGATCTCGTTGGAAAGCATGGTTCCCGTAGCCCGGTCAGTATTTCTGATGTCAAATTCTTCTTCCACTTTTTTGCCCTGAAAAATAGCCGGCTGGGCTACTGCTATCAAACGCCGGTCCAGCACATGTGCGATTCCGTGGTCTTGTTCCACTGCTTTGTATTGTCCAACCGTTTCATCTGCGGGCTCCTTATAAAGAATTGGGCTAAGATCCAGCTCGCGGTATTTCCAGTATTTCTCTTTATTTCTTGCTTTGAGCATTTCCACCTTGCCGACCATCTCTTCGAGAGTCCGGAAGCCAAGGCTTGCCATAATCTCCCGCAGGTCTTCGGCCAGGAAGCGGAAAAAGTTGATCACATGCTCGGGCTTCCCTGTAAAGCGTTTACGTAACTCAGGGTCTTGGGTGGCAATGCCTACCGGGCAGGTATTCATGTGACATTTGCGCATCATAATGCAGCCTTCAACAACCAGAGCGGCGGTAGCCACGCCCCATTCTTCAGCGCCCAGCAGGGTAGCAATAGCGAGGTCGCGCCCGGTTCGCATCTGCCCGTCGGTTTGCAGGGTCACCCGGTCGCGCAGCTTATTCTTCACAAGCGTTTGATGGGTTTCTGCCAAGCCAAGCTCCCAGGGTAACCCGGCGTGCCGTATGGACGTCAATGGAGAAGCCCCTGTGCCGCCGTCGTGCCCGGAAATCAGGATGGCATCTGCATGGGCTTTCGCTACGCCGGAAGCGATAATCCCAACTCCGGCTTTTGAAACCAGCTTTACATTAATCCTTGAATCCCGGTTGGCATTTTTTAGGTCGAAAATCAGCTGTGCTAAATCTTCAATAGAATAAATATCGTGGTGGGGAGGAGGAGAAATCAATCCTACACCCGGGGTGGAATGCCGTACCCGGCCAATCCATTCGTCGACTTTATGCCCGGGCAACTGACCACCTTCTCCGGGCTTGGCACCCTGTGCCATCTTGATCTGCAATTCATCGGCATTGGTCAGGTAATGGCTCG
Organism: uncultured Phaeodactylibacter sp.; assembly: GCA_964572415.1. Taxonomy (GTDB): domain Bacteria; phylum Bacteroidota; class Bacteroidia; order Chitinophagales; family Saprospiraceae; genus Phaeodactylibacter. Next base: position 11,364 of record CAZNHN010000042.1, on the reverse strand, counting down.
TAACGCCAAACCGGCCGGAAGCCACCTGCTTAATTGCCGAGCGTTCCCAGTCTCCGTTCTCCTTCCGCTCGAACCGGACTTCGTCTTCTCCACCCTCACCACTATTGCTTTTTGCACCGATTTGATTCATGGCAATAGCTAAAGTGGCGTGCGCTTCATGTGAAATAGAGCCAAAGGACATTGCACCGGTCGCAAAGCGTGTCATGATAGACTCCGCAGGCTCTACTTCCTTCAGTGGTATCTTCTCTCCCCTCCGGAAGGTGAGTAGCCCGCGAAGGGTTAGTGCCTGCTCGGCCTGATCATCAATTAGCTTGGCGTACTTTTTATATGTTTTGTAGTCGCCGGTCCGTGTGGCGAACTGCAGAAGATGGATAGCCTGCGGGCTAAATAAATGAGCCTCGCCGCGGCGCTTCCACTGGTAGACGCCGCCCACTTCAAGGTGTGGGTTTTTGCCGCCTTTTTCCGGATAGGCCATCCGGTGCCTGACCATGGCTTCCTCGGCAATCCCATCGAAGCCTATACCTTCTATACGGGAGATGGAGCCCCGGAAGCATTTGTCAACTACCTCCTTATTCAGCCCAAGCACTTCGAAGATTTGTGCCCCCTGGTAGGATTGCAGGGTGGAAATGCCGATTTTAGACATGATCTTTAGCAGACCTTTTCCAATAGCTTTATTGTAAATGCTTATTATATCATCCAGAGATTTATCCTTTTCGAAAATCCCTTTGTTGAAAAGCTGCGCAATAGAGGCATAAGCCATGTAGGGGTTGATAGCGCTGGCTCCATAACCGATAAGCGTAGCGTAGTGGTGAGCTTCGCGGACGTCACCTGATTCGACCACAATGGAGGTCAGGCTCCTCAGCCCTTTCCGGATCAGATGATGGTGTACAGCGCCTACGGCCAGCAACGAGGGAATTGGTGCCTGAAAAGGCCCGGCATTCCGGTCGGACAGAATCAGAACGTTGGAGCCATTTCGGACTAAGTCCTCAGCAACTCCGCAGATATGGTCTATGGCGGCTTGGAGCAGACCTTCCTGTTTTCCTGCTTTGAAGACGATATCAATAACTCCCGACTTAAAATCAGGATGGTTGATATATTTAACCTTGCTCAGATCACTATTGGTCAGCAGCGGGGAGTCAAGGTGGATAAACTTGGCCCGGTCTGCATTGATATCCAGGATATTGCTGCTGCCGCCCAGCATCGCATACAGCGACATGACTGACCGCTCGCGAATGGGGTCAATCGGCGGATTGGTCACCTGCGCAAAGAGCTGCTTGAAGTAGCTAAACAGGGGCTTGGGTCGATCAGAAAGCACCGCCAAGGGCGTGTCATTGC
>CAZNHN010000042.1:0-10019 GCA_964572415.1 uncultured Phaeodactylibacter sp. | reverse complement strand
ACGGGTCTTTACCTGCCTCGATCATCGGAGCAATCACGACTTTCAGGTCTTCTTTGGTGAAACCCTGCATTTGCTGGTTTCTTAGTAGGGTATCTTCGTCGAATTCCACCTTGGCAGGCTGCTGAGCAGGAAGGTCATTGATGGTTATGCGGTTTTCATCCAGCCATTGCCGGTAAGGCATGCGCTGGCAGATCACGTCTTTCAATTCTGTATCTCCAATCACGCGGTGCTCGTCCAGGTCTGCAATAAGGATTTTGCCGGGCTGAAGCCGCCCTTTGGTGACCACCTTGCTCTGATCTACCGGCAGCGCACCTGCTTCTGAAGCTACAATGAGTACATTATCATCTGTCAGGCAGTATCGGGAGGGGCGCAAGCCGTTCCGGTCGAGTGTGGCGCCTACCAGAATCCCATCAGTAAAACAGATAGAAGCCGGGCCATCCCACGGCTCCATTATCGTCCGGTTGTACTCATAGAAGGCCCGTTTGTAGTCCTCCATTTGTTCGTCGTGCTGCCAGGCTTCAGGGATCATGAGCATTAGCGCATGGGGCAGGGACATGCCGCCCAGAACCAGAAATTCCAGTACGTTATCAAAATTAGCGGAATCCGAAAGGCTTTCCCCGCAGATAGGCTTTAATCTTTCCAGTTCCTCTTTCGTGAACAGGGTGGACTCCAGCAGCCCTTCTTTGGAGGCCCACCAGTTCAGGTTGCCCATAATGGTATTGATCTCACCATTGTGGGCGATATACCGGAATGGCTGAGCCAACTTCCACTTGGGAACCGTATTGGTGGAGAAACGGCTGTGGATCAACGCAATAGCAGATTCACACATCTCATCGTGCAAATCGGGGAAGTAGGGGCGAAGCTGATAAGTGGTCAGCTGACCCTTATAAATGACAGTCTTGTAGGAGAATGAAGCCAGATAAAACTGATCCTTAGACTGTGGGTATGTATTGTGAATGGTATGGGTGGAAAACTTACGCAGTACATACAGCCTGCGCTCCAGGGCTTTAGGCTCCATAGGCTCTTTGGGCGTTACGAAAACCTGCTCCATACGCGGCTCCACCGACACGGCTGACTCGCCCAATTCTTCGTGATCGGTAGGTATTTTACGGTATCCAAGCAGATCAAAGCCCAGCTCGTCAATATAGTCATCAAAAAGGACCCGGCACTGCCTGCGCAGGTTGCGGTCGGCCGGGAAGAAGACTACGCCTACACCGTATTTCCCAAATTCGGGCAGTTCGAACCCCTGCTCTTTACACTTTTTTGTAAAAAACGCATGTGGGGTCTGAATCAGAATGCCCGCTCCGTCGCCGGTATTTGGCTCACATCCACAAGCGCCCCGATGCTCCATATTGGTGAGCATGGTCAGGGCATCTTCAATGACTTTATGTGATTTGATCCCATCCAGGTTGGCGATCAATCCGGTACCGCAGGAATCTTTTTCGAGTTCCGGGACATAAAGCCCCTTTTGCTGAGGTTCACTCATACGATCAATTGTAAGCGTCAAAAAATAAAGCTGAAATGTGTGGTCACCTCAGCCGGGTCTGGTAAACTTGGAAAGCCAGGTAAATGGGTCTGAAACCGGAGCCAATGGATTTAGCTCCTTCCTGGCTGCGTTTTGGTTTGGTTGGCTTGGTTGGGCACAGTCAGTTTTACATTGGTTTTTTGCAGGTTGAAGACTGTGAGCTTTCGAAGATACGGAAAGGAAATGCTGTATTCCTAATATTAGCCCTTCAACAAAACGCGATAACCATTGAAAAAGTTGAAGTAAATACGATTTCAAAATGATGATTTGGTAAGGAAGCCTGACTTTTGTTAGAGGATGTTGATTTGTTTATTTGGTATTCGATTTGGATGAGGGGCATTTTTTAAAATAAAATAAGGGTAAATCCGTTCTTTTAAATCTTTATTTTTCGGTGATATAAGTCATGCTCCGGGCTTATTTCTGATCGTCTCTATTCCGGGATAATCCTTTTATCTTACCCATTCAAAATTTAAATGATGTTCGCACTTGCGCTTCCGGAGCTTTTAGAGGCTTTACAATTTGCTGCCATAAAACACCAATACGACCGCCGTGGAGGCTACGACCGTCTACCTTACATCAACCACCTGATTAAAGTGACCAATGGCCTGGTAAACCGTTGTGGGTTTACAGAAGACACGCTACTGCTTGCTGCCGTACTTCATGATATCGTGGAAGACACTGATGTGACTGAAGCAGAACTGGCCAAGCGTTTTGGCCATGAAGTAGCAGCTATTGTCCTGGAGCTTACCGATGACATGAGCTTGTCTTATGAGGTACGTAAACAACGGCAACTGGAAACCGCTGCCCAACTGAGCCGTGGCGCCCGTATCATCCGCCTGGCGGATAAGGCTTCAAATATTGAAGACATCTTTTCTTATCCGCTCGACTGGACTTTGGACAAAAAAGAGGCCTATCTGAAGAACTCAGAGCAAATTGCAGCGATTATTAAAGGGGAGCACCCAAGATTGGACCGGTGGTTTGAGCAAACAGCAGAATGGGCAGCTCAGGAATTAGTAAAACAGCGTCAGCAATAAATCTGTCCACATGCTTCAAGACCAACCCAATATCCAATCCATGCTAGAGCAGGTGGAAACCATCGAGCGGGCAGCCCAATCCAAAGAACAGGAGTATGCTGAGGTGCTGGGCCGCATCCACCCCAATTTGGTGGCTTCCGCCAAAAACCTGATTCACTACCGCACCTTGCGCAGCTTTGATATCCGGGAATTACAGAAGCATCTTGGCCGAATGGGGCTTTCCCGCCTGGCGAAAGCTGAAGGGCATACGATGGCCAGCTTATCCGTTACCAGCACTATACTACGGGCCCTTCTTTTGGGTGAGTTTGTAGAAAAAGAGCGCATCAGCCTAACCATTACCAAAGCACAGGAAATCGTAAGAACACATACCCGAAAGCTGCTTGGCTACCGAACCGAAGGCCGACGCACCCGTATTATGGTCACGCTTCCCAGTGAAGCTGCGGAACATCCGGAACTGGTTCATCATATGCTCCAAAAAGGAATGAACTGTGCCCGGATCAACTGCGCCCATGATGGGCCCGAAGTCTGTGAAAAAATGATTGCCAACGTTAGAACAGCCTCACGCGCGCTTGGCATGCACTGTCAGGTCGCTATGGACCTCGCTGGCCCAAAAATCCGAACCGGTGAAATCCAGCACGGCCCTAAAGTGCGCCGCTTCAAAACCCCAAAAGATAGCCTCGGGCGGGTTAAGCAGCCGGTGGAAGTATGGATCGCTCCGGCTCCGCACCCCGCCAAACCTTATCCGCACCTGCCGTTGTCTTCCGTAGAGCTCAAGAAGATGAAACCGGGCGACAAGCTGTACTGCCGGGATACCCGCCATAAAAAACGGCAGTTCAGGATTACGAAGGTGCTCGATGATGGCTGTATTGCCGAAGCTTACCGTACCGTTTACCTGGGAGAAGGCAGTCAGCTATTCACTGATAAAAAATTTAAATCACGTCCGCTGACTGTAGGCGTGCTGCCGCCGGTGGAAGCCCCCATCCTGCTGACTACTGGCGACACCCTGCGCATTCACCGTTCCAACGAGCTCGGGGAGTCTGCCAAATACGACGACAATGGTCAGCTTACAGATGTCGCTCACATCTCCTGTACTTCTGAGGAGGTTTTCGAACAGGTCAAAGCCGGCGACCCTATTCTCTTTGATGATGGGCAGATTGAAGGGGTTATCCGCGAGGTAAAGGATGGCGAGTTATATGCCGAAATTCTCCATACCAAAGAAGGCGGCGGTAAGCTGCGGGCTGACAAGGGCATCAATTTTCCCGACAGTAAGCTTACGATTCGCGGGCTGACTACAAAAGACCGCAAAGACCTGCCCTTCGTTGCTAAACATGCAGATGTAGTCAATCTGTCTTTCGTCAATAGTCCTCAGGACGTGCGCGATCTGATTGAGGCCCTCGGCGAACTTGGTGCTTCCAACCGTATTGGAATCATCCTTAAAATAGAGACGCAGGCTGGCTTTGAAAACCTCGTCGATATTTTGTTGGAAGGCATGGCAGTTTACCCAATTGGCGTAATGATTGCCCGCGGCGACCTGGCAATAGAGGCAGGCTGGGACCAAATCGGCCGGGTACAGGAAGAGATCATGTCGCTCTGCCAGGCGGCGCATCTGCCAGACATCTGGGCCACACAGGTACTGGAAAACCTAGCCAAGAAAGGCATCCCCAGCCGGGCCGAAATTACGGACGCCGTAATGGCACAACGGGCAGAATGCGTCATGCTTAATAAAGGGGCCTACATCACTCAGGCTATCGGTCTGCTGGACTCCATCCTCCGTAGCATGGGGCCCTATCAGGAAAAGAATGCGCCTATGCTCCCCGCTATGGAGGGGGCAAAGCGGCGAAAGTGACCTTTTCACTTTGGGCATTCCCACTGATTACCGTTATCTTGCCGCCAAACCGGAATGGCATGATCGGATGGATACGGCAATACAAGTGGACTTACGCCCTTTACAACTATTTTCAGCAGTCCCGATTAGGGCACCTGAAGACCTTGTATCCCAAGTACGGCCTGGACAAGCGCTACTACGAGCCTGTCAGCAGCGCTGATTTTGATCATCTGCCGGGTGCCCGAAAAGAAAGCATTGAGCCTGATATCGCCGGATTGCAGTCGGATGCACTGTTCTCTACCCTCAACCCTGAAACCCGGCAAAGCCTCCTGGCCTATCAGGACGAAGGCTATGCGGTGCTTAGAGGTTGGCTTCAGCCCGGTGAAGTAGACCAAGCCAACGCCGAGGTGCAGCGCCTGCTGGACGAGCAGTCCCTGCGTTTCCGCTACAACAACAAAAAGCTGATGTTTGCTATTCACCATAGCGATTTCCTGAGGCGCATCGGCGAGCACCCCCACCTGCGGGCCATTCTCAGCTATCTCATCGACGGGGAAGCCCGGCTTTTCCAAAGTATCAACTTCGTGCATGAGGGCAGTGAGCAGAAGACTCATTCCGATTCTGTACACATGACGACCTATCCTCTCGGTGGCTTACTGGGCGTATGGATTGCCCTCGAAGATATGACGCCAGACAACGGTCCGCTGCATTATTACCCCGGCAGCCACAAACTGCCCTACCTGCTCAACGATGCCTATGGCAACGAAGGCAACCGCTGGAAAATTGGCAGTCAGCCCTATTCTGCTTACGAGCGGATGATGGAAGAAAGAGTTAAGGAATGGGGGTTGGTGAAGCACATTTTTGAAGCTCAGGCGGGCGATGTGCTAATCTGGCATGCCAACCTCCTGCACGGCGGCGAGCCACATCGTGACAAGAGCCAGCCTCGTAAAAGTATGGTCTTGCATTACTTCAAGGAAGGCTACATTTGTTACCATGAGGTGACACAGCGGCCGGCTTTGATGGGTTAGGCTTTTCAATAAATACGCTCAGATTGTCCATTTCCTCCTAGTTCACGGAGCACTGCTATCCAATATTATTGCTCGCCCGGATAAACCAGCCCAATCTCTGCCCGGATACGGTCAAGCGTTTCCATAAGTTCCAGGGTACGGCTCAGGGGCCAGAGCGGACTCTCCGTTAGCCCTTCGTTCAGGCACCGCATCACTTCCTGTGCTTCGTAGGAATAGCCGTTGGTGTGGTAGTCAAAGTGGAAATTCTGCGGCCGCCGGTCTTCTCCAATCAGGCTGAAGTGTGTAGGCTCGTGCCAGCGGGTATGAATGTGAATGGTCCCCTTCTCCCCGTAGATGAAAGCTTCTGTCTTGGTGTGCGCCAGCAAGGTGGCATGTAGGTGGGCCATACGTCCGTCCGCCATTTGAAACAACACCCCCAGCTCTTCGTCTACCCCCGTCTGCCCCATGCGGGCAATGGCCTGTATGCGCTCCGGCCGCCCCATCATCAGGTAGGCAATGAATACCGGATAGATGCCAATATCCAGCAGTGCACCACCTGCCAGTTCCAGGTTGAAGAGCCGGCTTTGGGGATTGTAATCCGCTTTGAACCCAAAGTCAGCTTTCACAGAAACCACCCGCCCAATGGCATCGGACTGAATGAGCTCCAGTATCTTCTGAGTGGTGGGCAAAAACCGGGTCCAGAGGGCTTCCATGAGGAAAACCTTTTTGCGCTGCGCCAGTGCTGCCATGTCCCTTGCCTCGGTGGCATTGAAGGCAAAAGCTTTCTCACAAAGCACCGGTATCCCAGCCTCAATACAAGCCATGGTATTGCGGTAGTGCTCGCTGTGCGGAGTAGCAATATAAACCACGTCTAATTCGGGGCACTCCAGCAAGGCCTCGTAGCTATCGTAAGCGTAGGGGGCACCGTACTGCCGGGCAAATTGGTCGGCCCGGTCCTGAGAACGGCTGGCTACGGCACTCAGGCGCGCATTGTCTAGTTTGGCAATGTCCTGTGCAAATTTATGGGCGATCTTTCCGGGGCCAATAATGCCCCAATTCCAGGTTTTACTCATGGTGTTATCTTTTTTGGTAGCGCTTTTTGATTCGGTTCAGTCCCTTTTGCTTAACGATTTTTCCAATTTTCGCCCCCAGGCCGGGAAAGGCGCTCCCGATTTTCGCCAGCCATCCACGGCTCGCGGGCAGGCAATATTCGCGGGGTTTTTGGCGTAGGACCTGGTAGAAAGCCCGTTCCACATCCTGCACGGTAAGCGGTTGGGCGCCGCCCGAAAAGCTCAGGGCGCTTTCTTCCGGGTATTGCAGTTGCACATCCAGCATATTGGTGTGCACCAAATCTGGCGAAAGCAGGCTGACGTGGACGCCCCTGTCTTCCAGCTCATATCCGGCAGCCAGGCTGAAGCCGCGGACTGCAAATTTCGACCCGGAATACAAGCTCAGCCCCTGCACGGGCGCGATACTCGCCAGAGAAGCCATATTGATGATGTGCCCCTGCCCCTGTCGCGCCATTACCTTAGCCGAAAAGTGGGTGCCGTACATAACCCCCAGCGCGTTGACCTCCATATGGTAGCGGATATGCTCCGGCGTGCTGTCCAACAGAAAACCCGGGCGAATGACCCCGGCATTATTCACACAATAGTCAAGCTGCCCGAAAGCCTTCACTGCCGTCTCCACCAATTCCGCCCAGTCTGCCTCCAAGGTGACGTCCATTTGCCGGAGCAGCAGGTCATCGCTTTCGCTAAAAGCAGCTCGCAGAGCCTCAATATTCAGGTCGGCCAGCAGCAACCGGGCGCCTTGCTGTGCTAATCCGGTAGCCAGCTGCCGCCCAATGCCACTTGCAGCACCGGTGATGATAAAAGACTTTCCGTAAATTTGGGCGGCAGGCATAGGCAAGCGTTTTAAAAAATTGACATTTCGGTCATCGTCGTGAAGAGCTCCAGGGCTTTGATGCCCGCCTGTGAGTTGCCGTGCTCGTTCAGCTCAGGGCTCCATACGGCGATGGACAGCTCATTGGGGATTACCGCTACAATACCGCCGCCCACGCCACTTTTGCCCGGCAGGCCCACACAGAACGCAAACTCCCCGGCCTCATCGTAAAAGCCACAGGTCAGCATAATGGCGTTGATGCGTTTGGCCTGACTCTTTGTTAACATGCGTTTGCTATTGCGGGGCAAAACGCCGTGGTTGGCCAGCATAAGGAAGGCACTGGCCAGCTCCCGGCAATTCATCGCCACCGAACACTGATGGAAGTAGACATCAAGTACCTGCTCCACCGGTGCTTTGATGTTGTAATGGCTTTTCATGAAATTGACCAGCGCGGCATTCGTAAACCCAAATTCCCGCTCTGACCGGGCCACTTCGTAATCGTAGTATACATCATCTGACCCGGAGAGCTCCCGGATGAAGTCCAGCATGCGTGTTTTGGGCTTTGGGAAATGCTCGATCAGCATATCCGTAATGACCAGCGCCCCGGCATTGATGAAAGGGTTGCGGGGAATCCCCTTTTCGTACTCCAGCTGCACCAGGGAGTTGAACGGATTGCCGGAAGGTTCCATACCCACACGTTCCCACAGCGCTTCCCCGTAGATCGGGTAGGCTTGTGCCAACGCAAAAACTTTGGAAATACTCTGTATGGAAAAAGCCTCCTCTGCATCCCCTACCTGAAAAGTGTCTCCGTTAAGCGTACGTACCGCTATGCCAAATTTGCTGGCGGGCACTTTTGCTAACGCCGGGATATAATCCGCTACCTTGCCTTTGCCGAATTCTGACCGTACCAGTTCCGCAATCTCCTCAATAATCCCCTGATAGTCCATGCTTAATCCGCTACAATCACTACCTGGAAGTCCGGGCTGACGATGACTTTGGAGATATTCCGGATTTCGTAAAACCGCAAATCCGCCACTTCCGTCCAGTTATCGTCAGTGAATTTATTGTACTGGTACAGCTTACTGCCTTTGCCCATAATCAAGGCACCACTGGGCAAAACTGCAAAGTGGTCGGCATTGGGCAGTGTTTCAATGAGGGTGCGGGCGGGTTCGCGGCGGCGGTAGAGGTTCTTTTCCATGATCTTCCAGTCGTCGTACCGGCTTTTTTGGACATAAGCGAGGTTACCGTTGGGCAGGCGCAACATGCACGGACCTACGTTAGTCGCCAGGGTCTGAATGTCGTCATTCGCGGTATTGACGATGGAAATTGTCGTGGGGTCTTCTTCCTTGTAGATGGCGATTTCCCGGCTGTTGAGCCAGAGGTAATCTTTTATGCCGCTGAGGTATTTAAAGACGGGCTTCCCGTTAGTCAGCTGATCAATAGGGAATTGCCAAAGGCGGTAGACATCATCCTGTCCGTCTTTTTCTGTGCGTATAGCTGAGAAGGTGTAGTACTCCGGCATACGGGCAGGCACAAACTCCGGCTCCGGTGTTTCCGTCACACGCAGCTTGGTTTGGTTTTCCAGGTCAAGCTTGTAAAGATCGGACTGGGTTGCACCCGGCTCCTTTACAGAAATGTAAAGCTCGGTATTGCTAAAAAAGAAAGGGTCGTTGTTGAAGCCCTCGGAGTTAAAAGCTGTCAGGTAGCGGGGCTCGGTAAAGCTGATGCTGCCATCGTCCTCCTGATTCACTTTAAAAAGGTAAAGGTTAGACTTAGGGTACTCCGGCTGAGCCTGCAGGCCAATGGCTACAGCGACGAAAAACAGAATGATCGTAAATTGCTTGAGCATTGCTTATCGGTATTATTGCTGGTAAAGTTAGGACTAAAGGCTGGCATGGCAAAGTTTACCGTACAGGTAGCGTCATCAAAATCAATTGCCGGGGCACAGACAAAGAGGATGTTTTTGAAACAACCTGCTGCACTGGCAGTTGTATTTTCGTACCTTCAAAATTAAAACATCCATGCGTACCCTATTCCTCTTATTGCTGGCTGCTATCGGCTTCAGCTTGAAAGCTCAGCCCATATTCAATCTGGAATTGATCAATGACGACTTGTCACAGCCCGCAGACATTACGAATGCCGGAGATGACCGCCTGTTTGTAGTAGAACGTACTGGCCGTATCCGGATATTGGACACGGACGGGCAATTATTGCCCGAACCTTTCCTGGATATCAACGACCGGGTTGGCCCTGCTAACGGCGAACGGGGGCTGCTGGGGCTGGCTTTCCACCCCAATTATGCTGACAACGGCTACTTTTTTGTGAACTACACCGCTAATGACGGCGATACACGAATCGCCAGATTTCAGGTAAATTCAGGTAACCCCAATACCGCTGACCCCAACAGCGAAGTCATCCTGCTCGACATTGGGCAGCCCTACGGCAACCACAACGCCGGCGACCTTGCCTTCGGACCGGATGGCTATCTGTACATCCCCATGGGCGATGGTGGCTCCGGCGGCGACCCTCAAAACTTTAGCCAGAACCGGCAGTCGCTCCTTGGAAAGATGCTTCGTATTGATGTGGATAATGGCAACCCGTATGCCATTCCCCCCGATAACCCTTACGCGGAAGACGACTTCACCCTGGACGAAGTCTGGGCCATCGGGCTGCGCAATCCCTGGCGCTTTAGCTTCGACCGGGAAACTGGCGACATTTGGATTGGCGATGTAGGGCAGAATGAATGGGAA
>CAZNHN010000041.1:7817-28403 GCA_964572415.1 uncultured Phaeodactylibacter sp. | reverse complement strand
GTACTGCAGACCAGGGCCGGGGCTAAGAAGGTTTAGCCGGTGGGAAGTCCGGCCTACGAACCCCTCCCGGACGGGCGGGGCTTCCGGCAGATTTACATATTGTACTGCCGGGTGGCGGGCAATACTCAGCAGGCTGTCTTCTGGTATAGTCAGGGACAACTCCGCTGGTAAAGAATCCACAGGTGAATACCCTAACTCTTCAAGCGCCAAACTCAATGAGGATTTTGTGACGCTTGGCCATGGGCTAACCACTATATCCAGTAATCCATTGTTGTAGGCATAAGGAGGGAAATTATTGGTGGCCAACGGAGTCGATAGCTTGAAGCTGCCATCGTACGGAGCCAGCGCGCGTGCCTGCAATGCGTTGAAATTCATGGACTCCGGCACTTTTGAGAGATAAGCGTAGTTTGGTATGTAAGCAAATAACTCTACCCCGCCCTGCTCTAATACCTGAAGGGTATTGTCATCTGGAATGTCATCAAACTGAATGATAATGTAGTAATTCCCCTCGAACAGGAAGTCAGTAAACAAAGAGTCGCTTTCTGAGCTGGGCAATGCAAAAGCTTCAGATGGTACGGATCCCGAATGGAAACTCACACCGTAGTCCTGGGATACTAATGGTGATACTCCGATAAAAATGAAAAAAATGATGAACAGTAAAGTACATCTCATGTCCTGTCTGTGTTTTGTCTGGGTGCTGTAACCTGTTCCCGGCTTACCGAAAAAAGCTACTTCAAAATTTTTGATTGCATAAATGGGACAGACTATTCAGACCGAAAGCCAAATGCCTGTTCCCACACCTGGAGAGTTAACCTTCAGGCGGTTTTGTGTTTGCAAAAATTGTGTGAAGTTCTGTGTTTGCTGATAGTATCCTGTAACCTAATATAGGGGGAATTCAGCTTGGCTATGTGTGAGAAGCAATGAATAAGCTGGCGCAATGACCAGTAATCTTATTATGTTTCCCAAAGTTATGTGAATATTACTTATAAGTCAAATCTCAAAAGCGTTTTAATTGTGACATAGCCGACGTATCGATAAAATTCAAATGTTTTCAGGGGTTATGACATTCCTGCAGCTCTGGATTGAACAGCAATGATTTAACTGCTCAAAAACAGGCGCCCGTTAAAGTTCATTCCTGCTGAACCATCACACTTCGAGTCATGGAGTGACCGCCTGCCCGCACCTGTAGCTGATAAATGCCCGGGGGCAGAAGGCCCAGAGGAATCTGATACTGCTGAAGGCCAACATGTCCGTCCTGCAGCGCCCGCCACATCACTCTGCCCAGACCATCATACAGCACAGCTTCAACCGGTCCCTGGTGCTCCAAAGCGATGGCGTAGTTCAGTATGTCCTTTGCCGGTATTGGCCAAACCTTTAATTGAGTTGGCCGACTCCTTTCACTGGTTTTCAAATGATTCAGCAGCGGAAGATTTTCAGCACTTCGGAGCCCGGCGACCGGTTCAACCATAAGCTGATAATCTTCTACCTCTCCCCAGGTGAAGGCACCACATGGATTGAGTACCGGGTTCCACCGCATCTGAACCCGAATAGCTAAAGGTCCGGGGCTTAACGATACCGGTATATCTAATGCCCCTGCAGCCGGCCCAACTGCGGGGCCAGACAGGAAGACCAGTTCATTATCATGATTAAAAATACCATCGCGATTGAAATCTGCCCAGACACTCCAGAACTCCACCATAGGCGAAGCACTGTATCCGGGACTAAGCAACAGTGGCAGGGATGCGCCTGGAACGACGGTTAGTGACAAATCTGTGTTATCCTTATAGCCTCCATTATTGCCTGAAATATGCCCAAGCCCTCCAATCTGAACAGCCTCTATCCACTCCTGAGAGGTACTTTGCCCATATGAGCTACAGTAATCCGCCTGGCCGGTCACTCTTAGCTTGTAATCTTCTGTCTCTCCATATAGAGATACACCGCAGGGATCAGGTGGCGCCAGAAAGGCCTGACTAATTCGCATTGTTTTCATACCCGGAGCAGTATTTTCCGGCAACTGTAAGCCAAAGGCGCATTCGCCGGAATGTTGTTGCCCGGAGTGAAAAAGCTGCTCATCGGAGTCGTCGAAGTCTCCGTCCTCATTGAGGTCTACCCAAACGCGCCAGTATACAGGCAGGATTCCTCCCTGGAAACCAGCTTCCAGCTCCATGGTGTAAGGCTGGCCCGCCCGAACCGATAGCATCATGGCTTCCATATCCACAAAAGACGTATAGGTTGTACTGTTTTGACCAGTCTGCCGCACCATAGTGTCAATTGTAACGGTCTCTATCCAGTTATAGATGTTGTTGCTTACGGAAGGTATGCAGTGCTCCGGCGCTTCGATAGAAACTTCCTCGCTAATTATACGCTGGCAGCCATTGGCATCTGTAATGGTGAGCTGGTAAGTTTCGCTTTCACTGACAGAAAGCGTTGAGGCAGTAGAACCGTTTGACCATTGGAAGCTGTAAGGCGGCACTCCGCCAAAAACTTCAACGTCCAGGTGGCTCAGAGAATCCGTATAGGTGATATCAGCTCCAATAGGAGGCGGACTAGTCAATTCAACCTGACCGGTAGCTGTACAGCCGAGCGCATCCGTGACTGTAAGCTGATAGTTACCGGGGCTCAGGTTAGTGGCAGCGGAAAAACTACTGCCGTTGCTCCACGCATATTGGTATGGCGGAAACCCTCCTGCTACTGAAGCAAAAGCAGCTCCATTAGCCGCATCCGAACAGCCGGGTGCATCACCGGCCAGACTAAGGGCCAGCGGACTGGCATCCATCACTTGCGCCGTTGCCGATACCGTACAGCCCTTACTGTCATAAACGGTGACCGAGTAATTGCCGGCCGGAACCTGACTTAAATCCTTTCCGGTATCCCCGGTACTCCAATAGAACTGATAAGGCGCAGTCCCACCCGAAACCATAGCACTAGCCATGCCTGTGCTTACGGTGCCGCAGCCGGAATCATTTGTAGCAATTATGGCACTGAGTGGTGAAGGCTCTGCTATAGTAACGGAAGACGTAACACTCGTCACCTGATCAGAGATGGTCACATCATATACTCCTGCCGGTATATTCAGGATTTGCTGAGTGGTAGCACCATTACTCCACAGAAAACTGTAATTGCCGGTACCTCCGTTGGGATAAACGACTGCCCAGCCGTCAGAGGCGCCGTTACAGCTAACTGATGTTGCAGCAGATGCGTGCGCCTGAAGTGTAGGCTGATTGGACTCCAGGCAAAAGTAAACCGTGCCATTACCGCCAAAGTGGCTGCCCTCGGCCAGCATATGCCCCTGCGCGTTGAATAATTCGTATTTGCCCACGCCATCCTCACAACACAGCCCATCATTGCCGCTATCCTTCACAGAAAGCGTGAAGCAACCATCTGCCAGGCAAACAGGTATCTCTATTACTTCTCCTGCCATTTCATCCGGGTAGGGCCCCGCGATAATCAAATCCTGTCCGGCCTCATCCACCAAAGTCCAGGAGGTTTCTCCTGGATTATTATCGAGATGCAGCTTGAGTACAGCCTGATTGTTGCAAACAGACTGCCGGTAGAAATGAGCACGCGCCCTTAGCCCCACGTTCCCCTCACTTGTTTTAGCACGTATACTGAACCAGTTGCCACTGCCCTGAGGGATACTAAATTCGAGAGCAGTATCAGGGGTCTCGCCAATTAACTCCATGTAGGTCTCGCCGAGCTCAAAAACCTCATAACTGGCTGCACCCTCCACCGCTGCCCAGCGTATCGTTGCTTTATGCACTCCGGTTTGTTCAATATAAAACCCTGGCTTACTCAATACAGTAAAAGACGGAGAGGTAACCACCTCGCCTCCACTGCTCAACCGGAGCTCAAAAAGACCCGATAAGCCGGCAGGGACTTCCCAATTATACAGCCAGCTATGTCCTGGAATATTATTGGTTATGGTAGTCCACGTTCCCGCCCCTTCAGCACGGTAAGCCAGATGAAATGGTGCTGTCCCTCCGTTTCTGTCCCAAACGATTTTCAGCTCTTCACCCGGAGCGATAGCCGTTTCGGCTACCGGGTGGCGAATATCTAAACCAAGGGGTTCAAAGTGATATACGACAACGGCAGACTGCGGCCCTTCGGGTACCAGATGCCCCTCCAGCTTAATGGTGTAAGTACCGGGAGCAGGGTTTTTAAGCACCACTTGCTCGACGTTGTTGAGACGGTCCACACCAGGCTTGGCATTGGCGGTAAGGCTGTCGGGATGAGGGAAACTGGAAAGCACTAAAGGAAGATACAATTGCCCCTCTGGTCCGGTCAGGCGAAGGTCGAGGTCATTCACCAGGGCTTTTTGAGCGATAGGAGAACCTGCAACATCATGCCAGACTACCATCACTTTAGCTACTGCAGTCCCTTCCGGGATGGTCAGTGGGAAGGTTCTTTCCCCACCGTGGCTCAGTTTCGTAGCGTGGTATTGATGGTTCTGAATGATCCCGAGGGCAGTTCCGGCATCTGCAAGGCCCCAGCCATGTTGAAAATCAGGCCCGGGCCGCCCAATATCTCTGGCACCATTCAAAAGGGCCGCCTTCAGAAGGGCTGAAGGAGGATCCTGTCCGCCAAAGAGGGCTCGATAAGCCTGAGTCAGCCGTGCCAGGATACCGGCAATCACCGGTGCGGAGGCAGAAGTGCCACTGGCTGTAATGTAGCCGTTGCCGGGGCCGTTGGCAATAGTATTTTGCCCAACGGCAACAATATCTGGTTTGACACGACCATCTTCTGTCGGGCCAACACTGCTGCTCTGAGCCAGGATTCCGTCTGTATCCACATTCCCGACTGTGATGCCATTTTTCCCGGCTTTCCGCCCCCCGGTGAGGTTGGCGAAAGGCATAACAGGGTCAAATTCAACAAGCCCGTAGACCTCGCTGCAAGTGCTACCACCTGCATTGCCTGCTGAAAAACAGTGCATGAGCACCGGGAATAAGTGCATCTGATCGTCAAGCGCAGCTGCTTTAGAGCTGTAAAAGCCCCCACAACCATCACCATAGGAGGTAGAGGTGATGGTCACTCTGTGCTGGTTGTAATTGTCTACTGCAGCTTCGTGGTGCAGGTAATCCAGAATAAAGCTCAGGTGTATTTTAGCTGCCGGAGCCAGGCCCTGCGCTTCGGGCAGGAGATTGCCGGCTCCGGCAGCAATGCTCGTGGTCATTTCCCCGTGGCTCGTCCCAAAGTCATCACCAAGGTCTACAATCAGCCGGTTTTTGAGGTCTTTATGGAATACATTTCCATCGTCAGCAATACCAATAACTACGTTTTCACCAGTGAATACGCCTTCAGTGACATTGTGCACAAACGGTGCCCCAACCACGGCACCGTTTTGAAGCCCCTCCGGAAAAGGAGCCTGCTCAGCCGCCTCTATCAACCAAACACCAGGATGGGCAGCTATGGCAGGAATGGCTTCCACCTCTACGGTGCCTTCCAGAAATCCCTTTTGGAGCTTTTCAGGTTTGAATGCAGCGGGCAGCTCTGACAGCAGCGCCCTGGCATCAAGGCCGGGCATAGGATGTACTGATATTTTTAAAGGCCCGTTGCTTCGGTTAATGGCAGCAGCACAACTTCCAGCTATTTTGAAGGTGCCCAGCATAGGCAGCAAAATAGGAAAAGGCAGGTCAGCGGGGGATAGTGGCCCGGATAAACCTACCAGATAAGACTGGTCAGGCAGGTATTGGATAAAACGTAACCCCCGCTCTTCCCAGCTTGCCCGCTCCGCTTTGGAAGGCAATTCTGCAAACTGAACGATCAAAAACGTCTCCCCCTGGAAAGTGTATTCCTGCCAGGATTTCGCTGCCCGGGCCTGATTGCTCAGGGCTTTAGCCGCATCTGCTGTAAGCGATACGGCCTGAAGCCTTAAGGGCGTGGCTTGCTGCGTATAACTAAGGGTACTATTCAGCAGCAAGAATACCAGTGATAGTATGCTATTTCTCATGTTTTTGTGCAGTTACCAGTACTTACTTTCTGTGAAAGCAGTACCGCTTACAGCTTGGGTAAGGGCTGCAAGTGTTTAGGTCATCTTTTTAAAGTGGTCGTCGCTGGGTGTTCCTCAGGCAATGCCTTAGATTGGAGGTATTGGTATTCTCATGGATTGCTTAGTTTTTTTTGCAGAAAGGGCAAGCCCTCACTGCTGTTTTATATTTGGGCAATGGTCGTTAATAGCGTTGTTATGTGGGGAGAAATATGCTTGTAAGAAGCTTGAACTATGGGGAAGAAGACGCTCTGAAGCACTATCAAAACATCATAATATTACAAATATAATAAAAAGACAAATGTAAATCCAACTTCTTAACATCTTTTTTCCCCCTTCGGAAGCGGCTTTACTTAAAGTTTTTGATTCTAAGCGCCTTACGATAGAAATTGGCGCTATGGTGTGAGGTTTAGCTTTGTGCTCCCTGAACATTCTTAACGAGCCGGCCAACAGTAAGCCCCTGAACAATAATGGAAAAGACGACGACAATATAAGTAATGGTGAGAATCGGTGTCCGGCTCATATACTCAGAAAGTGACAGGGCAAGCGCAATAGATATGCCGCCCCGGAGCCCGCCCCAAGTCATAATAAGATTCGTTTTTGGAAAGAAATTCAGCCGGTTTCGGAACAACGCAATAGGCGTAGCAAGAGCCATCGCCCGGCACAACAATACCATAGGGATAGCAATTAAGCCTGCTATCAGATACTGTGAATTGAATTCAAGGATAACGATTTCCAGCCCGATGAGTACAAAAAGAACTGCATTAAATAACACATCCATGAGCTCCCAGAATTTATCCACATAGCGCTCCGTTTCCTCAGACATGGAAGAAGTACGGAATCGTTTGTGACCAACCATCAGCCCGGCAACCACCATGGCCAGTGGCCCGGAAAAATGGAGCGCACTGGCCAGTAAATAGCCTCCCATCACCATAGCCAGTGTGACCAAAACTTCAACCTCATAGTCGTCAATGGTCCGCATCATGTAGTAGGCGAGATAGCCCAGCCCTAAGCCAAGGGCAACGCCACCGCCCACTTCTTCGAGAAACAGGAAGGCTACTTCTCCCGCATCAAAATGACCGGCTCCGGATTGGGCAAGCTGGTAAATCGTAATAAATACCACTACTCCAATCCCATCGTTGAAGAGGCTTTCTCCAACAATTTTAGTTTCCAGGCTTTTTGGCACGCCTGCCTGTTTGAGGATCCCCAGGACGGCGATTGGGTCTGTAGGAGAAATCAGCGCGCCAAAGAGCAGGCAGTGAAGAAAGGAAATGGAAATGCCGAGCGCATTGAACAGGAAAAACGAAAGCGCTCCAACCAAAAAAGTGGAAGTGATGACCCCAAGGGTGGCAAACAGCAATATGGGCCAACGCATATTTTTCAGCGAACCGAAGTCAACATGCAGCGCCCCGGCAAAAAGCAGAAAGCTCAGCATCCCCTGCATCAGGACCTTATAAAAGTCGATTTGCTCCACAAGGCTTTTCTCCCACTCAAAAATAGCCGGATAAAACTGACTGACCGCCATAGTTAAAAGAGAGAACCCCAGAGAAATGACCATTAGCCCTATCGTTACGGGCAGCTTCAGAAAGCGGACATTGATATAGCCAAAGACTGCAGCTACAACGATCAGAATAGTAAGGATAGTAAACAGGTCCATAATTGCTTCGTTTTGTTGGCCTACCAGCCACCCGCAAATATAGGGCGCTATCCGCACTTTCTGTCCCTGCTGCCAAAAAGAAAGCCCGGCATGACTAGGCACACCGGGCATGGCTTTTTGGGATTATCGCGCTTCCTCATAGTAGATAGCGCACTTGTTGTTCATTGTATAGCCTTGAGACGGGCGGGGTATTGATTAGTCACACAAAAGTCCAATTTGAGATCATTTTTTGGCGGGGATAGCAAAACCGCTTACTTTGTAACTCTTTCCGAACCAACCTAAAACAAAATGAAGAAAGCACTTTCCCTGCTCTTTGCCCTAAGTCTGCTGCTCGCAGTCCCGCTGCATGCCCAGAAAAAAGGAAAAGACGAAAAAGAACAAGAAAAGCACTACCTCGAAACAGCCGCCCTTGGCGGGCTGAAATTCCGATCCATCGGCCCGGCCCTGACCTCCGGCCGGATTTCCGACTTTGCCGTACACCCGGACAACCGGGCTGTCTACTATGTAGCCACTTCCTCCGGCGGAGTCTGGAAAACCGAAAATGCGGGCACCACTTACGCGCCCATTTTTGACAGTCAGGGCTCCTACTCTATTGGCTGCATTACGCTAGACCCCAACAATCCAAACGTCGTATGGGTGGGCACCGGTGAAAACAACAACCAGCGCTCCGTAGCCTACGGCGATGGCGTCTACAAATCTGAAGATGGCGGCCGGAGCTGGCAGCATATGGGGCTGAAGGAATCTGAGCACATCGGCAAAATTATCGTAGACCCACGCGATTCGCGCACCGTCTACGTAGCTGCAATCGGCCCACTCTGGAGCAGCGGAGGCGAGCGTGGCGTTTACAAAACCAACGATGGCGGACAAAACTGGGAGCTCATTCTCGAGTTGGATGAGCACACCGGCGCAACCGATCTGATTATGGACCCACGTGACCCCGATGTACTGTATGCCGCAGCCCTGCAGCGGCGGAGGCACGTATTCACCTATGTAGGCGGAGGCCCGGGCAGCGGCATCTACAAAACTACCGATGGCGGACAAAACTGGAGCAAAGCCAACAAAGGACTGCCCTCGGGTGATATCGGGCGCATCGGCCTGGCTATCTCTCCTGCCAATCCGGAATACCTCTATGCTATGGTGGAGGCAGCCGGCAACGGCAGCGGCTTCTACCGCTCTGATAACCGCGGGGCCAGCTGGAGCAAAAAAGACAGCTACTTCACACGGGGTAACTACTATTCTGAAATTGTTGCCCATCCCACCGACCCGGAGATGGTCTTTGCTATGGACACCTACATGCACTATACCAATGACGGCGGTAACAGCTTTCAGCGAGTGGGCGAGCCCAACAAACACGTCGACAATCACTGCATCTGGATCGACCCTGAACAGCCCAACTACTACCTGGTGGGCTGCGACGGCGGTATTTACGAAAGCTTTGACGCCGGCAAAACCTGGAATTACAAACCCAACCTGCCTGTCACGCAATTTTACAAGGTGGAAGTCGACAACGACCTGCCCTTCTACAACGTCTACGGCGGCACGCAGGACAACTTCAGCCTGGGCGGCCCCAGCCGCACCCGCAACAGCAACGGCATCACCAACAGCGACTGGTTTGTCACCCACGGCGGCGATGGTTTTGAATCGGCTATCGACCCGGAAAACCCGGACATCGTCTACGCGCAGTCCCAATACGGTGTGCTCGTGCGCTACGACCGGGCGAGCGGAGAAGAGATTGGTATTCAGCCCAAGCCAGGCAAAGGCGAAGATGCTTTCCGCTGGAACTGGGATGCGCCACTGATGATTTCTCATCATAATCCAACCCGGCTGTACTTTGCTGCTAATAAGTTGTTCCGCAGCGACGACCGTGGCAATTCCTGGACCACCCTGGGCGATGACCTCACCCGTCAGCTCGACCGCAATACCCTGCCGGTCATGGGGCGCATTCAGAGCATTGACGCTGTAGCGAAAAATGCCAGTACCTCACCCTACGGCACCATCGTCGCCTTCTCGGAAAGCCCGCTCAATGAAAACCTGCTGTACGCAGGCACCGATGACGGGCTGATCCAAGTTTCAGAGGACGGAGGACTAAGCTGGACGCAAATTGATGTCAACAATATCAAAGGAGCACCGGAACGTACTTACGTAAACGCCCTGCTGGCTTCCCAGCACGATGAGAACGTGGTCTACGCTGCCTTCAACCACCACAAATACGGCGACTTCAAGCCCTATGTCTTCAAGAGTACTGATAAAGGGCGTACCTGGACCTCCATCAGCAACAACCTGCCCGAGCGTGGCTCTGCCTATAGCCTGGCCGAAGACCACGTGGATGCCAGTTTACTTTTTGCAGGTACAGAATTCAGTTGTTTCTTTAGCCCGGACGGTGGGGAGCACTGGAAAAAACTGGGCGCGGGCCTGCCGACTATTGCGGTGCGGGACATCGCCATTCAAAAGCGGGAGAATGACCTCGTACTAGGCACCTTCGGCCGCGGCTTCTACGTGCTGGACGACTACTCGCCTTTGCGGCAAATCAGTGAGGAGCAACTGGAGGCAGAAGCCCACATTTTCCCAATTAAGGACGGGCTCGTCTATATTGAGCGCGATCCACTTGGGTATTCCGGCCGAGGCTTTCAGGGAGCCAGTTATTACATGGCTGAGAACCCGCCCATTGGTGCGACTTTCACCTACTATATTAAGGAAAGCGCAGAGACCCTAAAGGCTAAGCGCCAAAAGGACGAAAAGGAAAAGATTAAAGAGGGCGAGCCTATCCGCTACCCCACCTACGAGGAACTAAAGGCAGAGCGGGAGGAAGAAGATGCTTACTTGCTCTTCGTCATCATGGATGCCAAAACGAAAACAATGAAGCGGCAGCTCAAAGCTTCAGTCAGCAAAGGGCTGCACCGCATCACCTGGGACGGTCGTATGCCGGATGTATCGCCCATCCGCCGCCCCGGCTCCCCCAATGATGACTCCGGTGTGCTGGCTGCGCCCGGCGACTATCTCGTTGCCCTTTATCAGGTGAAAGGCAGTGAACAGACCGAGCTGGTTGAACCGCAACCGTTTAAACTGAAGAGCCTGGGCGGTGTCACTCTGCCCGCTGAGCCACGGGAGGAGCTCCTCAACTTCCAGGCCGAAGTACAGGAGACTAACCGCCGCCTCGACGGGGCCACCACCCGCCTACGGGAAACCGAAGAGCGGCTGAAGGCCATCCGCCACGCTCTCTTCCTTACGCCTAAAGCCGGAGAACAGCTTCGTGCACGGGTACTCAAGGCAGAGCAGGAGCTACAAGCTCTGCAAACCTTGTTAAATGGCGACCGTATCGCCTCCGAGCTTGATCAGGGTACTCCCATGGGCATCATGGACCGCCTGGGCTGGCTTACTTACGAGATGTGGGGCTCGACCTCTGCCCCCACAAAGACGCAGCGCGATGCCCTCGCTATCGTGAAGGAAGAGGCACAACCCATCCTCAAGCGGATGCGCCAACTGACTGAAGTGGAAGTCAAAGCCATTGAGAAAGCACTGGATGAAGCTGGTGCACCGTACACGCCGCAGCGACCGATAGGGGCTGGAGAGTAACCCCTCAACCTTTTCATGGGGACAAATTTAGCAACCCCGGATGTTGGCAAGTGTCAATGTCCGGGGCTGTTGCATATTGCAGCAGCTAACAAAAGCCTCCCCAACCAAACATATCCTTAAAGCTGATCTTCAAATGAGTCCGGCAGCAAGCCATTCTTCCCTGCAAAACATCTTATTATGAAAAGGGCACACCGTTCTGAAGTGTAGCGGGAACCTTCAGGTTATGGCGCTATTCACCCAACTGCTCCAGTACCTCCTCAAAAGTCCGGCGGAAGTCTTGCTGCCAAAGGTTGATGACCTCCTGTACTTTGGCTTTGGCACGGGCTACCGCTTCCAAATCACCGCCTTCTTCGGAGACCAATAACAGGAAGTATGCTAACAGCGCCTCAATGACCGGGCGTTGTGACAGATGCCAGCGTGTTGCCTCGTTCTGTTCCGAATCGTAAAGTAAAATGAAAAGGTCTTCCAGCGCAAAACGCATCAAAATATGGTAATGCCCGTATTCTGATGCCTGCACTTTAACGATAAACCGCCAGTCCCGGCGGGCAGCCTCCAACAGCGCCTGCAGCAACATACGTACCACCAGATAAGACAAAGGCTGACGGGGCGGCACGGCTTCCAGAGCACGGAACAGCGCTTCCAGTACCTCGTAAATCAAAGGCTCCTGCCCTACCCATTGGGGGTGATCCAGAATCTCCTCATAAATCAGTTCCAGGATATCCAAAATCTGCTCCCGGCTCAGGCGCGGCTTCCATCGGCCCGAACGGGGCGGCTCCGCAATAGCTTTAAGGGTTTGCTCCAGGGCGATGACGAGCAGGTTGACCGGCTCTTCTTCCTCCAAATCCAGTACCAGATGGAGATGGTCGGCTGTACTTTCAATAGTCAACCTCAGCAACTCCGGCAACAGGGCAGGCTGTCCGATCCCACTGTCGAGCAGGGCACCAGCAACATCGGATACCAGCAACTGTAAGACCCGGTCGCGGGCAACGAGTTCCGGATACTGGTCCAGGGCTAAAAGTGCAGACTCCACCAGTTGTTCGGCTTGTACCTCATCAAACCCTTCGCTAAAGTTGATGCCGTTCTGGCCAAATAGTACCAGATCGATCAGAATGAGCCCGCGTTCGTTTGGATAGCGCAGCAACAGTCCATCCATTATGTAGGACAAAATTTCTTCCAAAAGATGCAGGCGGTGGGCAGGCGTATCTTTTTTGGTGGGGAAGGTAAAGCTGAACACCATGCGCAACGCATGCTCCAGAATGCTTCGCTCCAAACTATCGGTAGCAAAACGTACTGCACTCAGTACCTTCGGGCTCCGAACCGCCGCATACAGGCTGCCCTGAATGACCAGCTCCAGGGTACCAGTTGACAATCGGCTACCGGCAGGCACTGTTTCCAGTACATCAAATACGGTATCCAGTACGGTCCGCAATATCGTTCCCTCTTCCGTTGCTCCGGTAATCCAGTCCGGATAGCGCACGACTTCTTCCAGCAGTAACTCCAGAATATAAAGCCCCTGCTCCGGACTTAGCCCCGGCCGCCAACGCCCTTCCCGATCCTCCCGGCGGGTCAGTGCAGCTAATATTTCCCGGGTAGCCATGACCAACAGGTGGCTGGGTGTTCCGGTGTCGGCATCGATGAGGACATGCGCATGTTCGCCCGTTTTTTCCAGGACCAGCCGTAGCAGGAAGGGCAACAACCCCGGTTGACGCAAACCGGCACTGTCCACCGCGCGGGCCAGGCTGCGGACCAAATGCTGCATCCCTTCGTTTTGGGTAACCAGCTCGGGATAGTTTGCGAAGGCCAAAAGGGCCGCATCGATCAGGTCATCGGCAAGGTCGGCATTGAAGCCTTGCGCGTAGACAATACCGCTCTCAAATAAGACCAGCTCTGTGAGGACCAATCCAGCGCGGTTAGGGTGCTCTGCGATGATGGTCTCCAATACGTATTCCAACAGTTCTTCCAGCAGTTCCAGACGGTTGAGCTTCGGGGTTTTCTTATCATAAACGACGATAAAGATGAGCTGCAACGCCTGCTCAAGGATGATGGTTTCCCGCTCGTCTGTACTCCAGGGCAGGGTATCGAGGACGGATTCGCTTGTCAGGGCGGTACGCAGGCTGAGGCGAATGATGTAGTGCAAGACTTCAGGAGACAAGCGTTCGCCTTCCGGCAAATGCCGTAGTGCCCGAAAAACCACATCCACCACTTCTGCAAGCACAGGGCGACCCCGTACCTCTTCATTGATCCAGGCAGGGTTCGCCACTACTTCTGCCAGCAGGAATTCCAGAAGATCCCGCCAATCTGAACGGGTGAGCGCGGCCTCCCAGCCGTTTTGCTCCGCATTCCCGGCAATCACCGTGAGGACCTGACGAAGGGCACTGACCAACAGGTGCTCAGCAGTGCCTTCAACTGTGGGCCAAAGTGCAGGCAACTGCCCGGCGGACTGCTCCAGTATGATGCGGAGGACTTCCGGCAAAAGGCCAGGCTGGTTTAGGTTCGTCTCCTGTAGCGCATGAGCAGTTTGAGCAATTAGGTCTTCCAGTTTACGCTCTCCGCTGATCAGATTGGGATGAGCAGCGACTACCTGCAACGTCACCTGCACCAATTCATCAAGGGTGTTAACACTCAGTGTCTCCCGCAGGCTCAACCGGCCCGCATCGTCATCAAGGATAGCACGCAGCAGGACGCCCGTGCTCCGCTCAATGATCCGGCTGCTCGGGTAGTTGGTGTTGAACAGTAATTCCGGGTTAGCAGCTACGAACTCACCTGCATGCCGGATACTGCTGCGCAGCAGCAACTGCCCCCAGTTGATGAGCGCTTCCTGATCCTCAAAGCTCAGTTCGACCGAACGTTGGTAGAGGTCTTCCGCAATTTGCCGGGTGGTGGTGCGAATGAACAGCTGCACTTTCTCATCCTCACTGACTTCAGGTGCCAGCTCGCCGACCGTTTCCGCAGCAGCGGCGAAAAGCCGGGGTAGCAACATGGCATTGAACTGCTCGTACAAAGGCTGTCCCTCCGCAAATTGGATATCATCAAACGCGCTAAGGAAGTGGCGGAGAATGCGCCCTTTGGAAGAGTGCTGATTCAATGCGCCGGGCACGTCCAGAAAGTAGTCAATCCCGATTTCCACCAGGCTCCCGACCACAAGCTTCAGCGCACTGTCGCGTTCCAGGTAGCCCTCCTGCCACTGCCGGACCCGGAAAAGGTTCCACAGGTCCTGCGACTGCAACTCCAGCACCTTGCCTTCACCTACCTGCTTGAAGCCCAGGTAGTACTGCCGGTAGCGCTTTAAGTCTCCTTCCGGGAGCTGCAATTCCTCCATCGCCCGCCGGTGCAGGCGCTTTAGGTCATCAAAATTGTCCAGGAGCTCCGGCGACCATTCGAAGTAGGCGATCATGGTAGCCAGGTCGATATTCGTATCAAAATCGGGCAGCGGAAGGACCAGGATACGCCCCTGCAGGCTTTGTGCGTAAGCACGCTGCACATTCCGGCTGAGCTTGATGGCCGAGTTGAGCGCAAACAGAACGGCCTCAGCGGCCAGAGTGGGTGTGGAAATGGGCATTTGGGGTTGATTTTTCAGAAATAATTAGTGAACACAATCACGGGGTTTTTAGACCCCTAAATATTCAGAGCGGGTCAGCCCAAAGAGCATGGTATCAATCAGCTCGCCGCTTAGCTTTCGGAAATCGCCCCGAAGGTCTCCCTCCCGGCGAAAGCCGCACTTTCGTGCCAACCGCTGGCTTGCTACATTTTCCATAGCCGTGCGTAACAGCAGCTTTTCCAGTACCAATTGCCTGAAAGCGAACTGCTGCACGACCCGCAGCGCCTCGGTCATCAGGCCCTGCCCCATGTATTCCCGGTCAATAAAATAGCCGACTTCTCCCTTTGGCGTTTCCCAATCGATATGAAACAAGCGAACCAGCCCAATCAGCTCAGTGGTTTGGTTGTGCCAAATGCCAAAGCAGTAGCCTTTCTGCAGGTGCCAGTCCGACAGCCTGCGCCGGACAAAAAACTCAGCATGCTCAGGGTCGCTGATTTCCCGAAGCGTCCTTGGGAAAGCATCGTACAGCAAGCTGTAATTATCCTCCACCAGTTCATATAGCGTAGCCCCATCCCCTTCCTGAAAGCGGCGGACGAGGACATGTTGGCTAAGAAGGGCAGTATCAATATGGAGCAAACGCACCTGCATAGTACTGTTTTCCCGAAAGGTACAGCTTTTCAGGCAATGCTCCGGCGGGCCGCTGACCAAAATTCGCAGGAATAGCCCCCTGGCATTTGTTACCTTAGCGACGATTGTTTGAACATCAAAAATGAAATACTCGTATGAAAAAACTGTTACTTGTTTTCGCCTGCCTGATCGGAACCTCCGGGCTTTGGGCACAGGAACCGGTCAATGAAGAGCTCGTCGAGGCCATCCGCAAGCACGGCCTCGATCAAAGCCAGGCTATGAAGACCGCTCAGCTGATGATGGATGTCTACGGCCCACGCCTCACTGGCTCGCCCATGCTGGAAAAAGCCACCGAATGGGCTATCAGCCAGCTCGAAGAATGGGGACTGGAGAATGTCCATACTGAGGAGTGGGGCCCCTTTGGCCGCAGTTGGGAACTGCAGCACTTTGAAATGCACGCCCACACCCCCACTTACTGGTCCGTCATTGGTGTACCCAAAGCCTGGTCGCCTTCTGTGCAGGCCGATGAAGCCGAGGTCATCTACCTGGAAGCCAACACTAAGGAAGAACTTGATGCCTACAAAGGCAAGCTAAAGGGGAAAATTGTGCTGGTGGATACGCTGCGCTCCATTGAGGAGTGGTTTGATGCGCCGGCCCGCCGCTACGAAAGCGATGACCTCCTCGATATGGCCAATGCCGATATGCCTACCCCACGCCCGCGCCGGAACTACAGCACGACTGGCGGCTTTTCCTTCAACAAATACCTGTGGGAAACCCTGGCAGAAGAGGACCCGATCGCAGTGCTTGACCGCAGCTATAAAGGAGATCTGGGCACCGTTTTCGTATCGGGTGCCCGCACCAGCGAGTGGGGCAGTTACCGGGAGGAAGGCACTAAGGTCGTCCCTCAGATCACACTGGCCGTGGAGCACTATAACCGCATTTTCCGACTGTTGCAGCAAGGTATCCCGGTAAAGCTCAGCCTCGACCTGAAGGCCCGCTATTATAATCCGGACGATGGCATGGAGCGCAACATCATTGCCGAGATTCCCGGTACAGACCTCAAGGATGAAGTGGTCATTTTTGGTGCCCACTTTGACAGCTGGCATGCGGCTACCGGCGCTACCGATAATGGCGCAGGCTCCACGGTTATGATGGAGGCCGCACGCATCCTGCAGGAAGTGATCAGGGAAACCGGCGTTAAGCCCCGCCGTACGCTGCGCCTGGCACTATGGACCGGCGAGGAGCAGGGACTGTACGGCAGCCGGGGCTATGTGGGCGAGCATTATGCGGAATTTCCGGAAGGTACCTACAATCCGCAGTCGATCAAACCGGCTCAGGAAAAAGTATCTGCTTACTACAATCTTGACAATGGCACCGGCAAGATCCGTGGCGTTTATCTGCAGGGCAATCAGGCCGTAGGCCCGATTTTCCGTTCCTGGCTGGAGCCTTTCAAGGATCTCGAAGCCGGTACGCTTACTTTATCCAATACCGGGGGGACCGATCACCTCGCATTTGATGCCGTAGGCATTCCGGGTTTTCAGTTTATTCAGGACCCTATGGCGTACTTCTCCCGCACGCATCACAGCAATATGGACAACCTGGACCACCTGGTGGAAGACGACCTCAGGCAGGCAGCAACAATTATCGCCTCCTTTGTAATGCATACGGCCATGCGCGATGAGATGCTGCCCCGTAAGCCCCTGGACCTCGAAGAGGCGAAAAGCGAAGAATAAGAGTAGTTCAACCTGTTATCCTATAGGATTGATAGGTATTTTACAGAAAATAGTGACTTTTCCCTTTGTAAGTCTATCTTTAGGGAAAAGTCACTTTTTTGTTTAGTGAGCAACATTACTGAAGCCTTTTCGGGTTACTACTAACTTGCCCGCCCGGTAACGCCCAAACTGAAAGCCTGTTTCATTAACCAATACTACTGACATGCTACAACGAAAATTTGACGAAATTGTCAAAGCTGTTTTTCCCGATGCTATTGATACCAAAGACACTTCTGTCCGTTATATGGGGCGGATGCAAGATGAATATGGCCTGGATTTATCAAAAATGCTTATGGCGACTTCGCTGTGTTCGGATGATATCAATCTGCCCTCAACAGCCTTTTTTAATGTCCTGTTCGGCCCTTTCATTATGGGCGGCCTGGGTGGACTCCCTTTTGCCGGACAAACCGGGATGACGGCGTTTGCCCATCACATCCCGGATGAAGGCTCTGCCTTTATCTTCTATGGCCCGCACATTGGGGTAACTTTGGAGGGCGAAACCGGTAAAATGTACCGTCCCCGTCAGGATAAGCCCGGCAACTCCTGTGGCGCACTCATGCTTGCGCTGAACCGATTCCGCAATGACGACCAATACAGGCCCGAGATTAACGATGACGACTACCAGCAAATGATGCTGGAGAAGAGCCTGGTTCCCCACCGGGAGGAAATCCTTGCGGCTGAGCATCCGGAAATAGCTATCACTGAAGCCGCCTACAAAATTATTGACCAGAAGATTCACCAGTACCTCAACGACACGAAAAAGGAGTTCCATGTCGATCATGTTGCCTTGCTGGGCGGAATTATTATCAATACCGATTACGGGCTTGATGACTACTTCGCGGTTCGCAATTTTGAAGTGATAAACCTGAAAGAATTATAGGCAAAACTCGCAATGGTGTTGTTAATTGAGGGTGATCCAAAACCAACTGCACTATGGCGAACAGTCTGCGCGACATCTTTCACAAAAAACTCATCCCGGTCACCTTTGAGCGCACGGTGGGCCTTTTCGGAGCGACCACGATTGGTGTGGGCGCGCTGATGGGCGCTGGCGTTTACGTGCTCATTGGCCTGGCAGCGGGCGTAGCGGGCCCTTCGGTCTGGATATCCTATATCCTGTGCGGAGGGCTTGCTTTTTTGACCACCCTCCTGTTTGCGGAAATGGCGAAGCTCGTCCCCATTTCGGGAGGCGGATATGCTTACGCCTATCAATCTCTGGGGAGCCTGGGTGGGTTTGTGACGGGCTGGTTCCTTGCCCTCGGCAGCATCTTTGCCTGCGGGCTTTATGCCATTGGTTTTGCGGAATACTTCACAGCGCTCTTTGGCTATGAGGTGCCTGCGTTTGGGGTTAAGGCTACTGCCGGAGGGCTGGTACTACTCTCTTCCTACCTCAATGCTAAAGGTACAGAAGGTGCTGACCGCATTCAAAACCTGCTGACCTGGGGTAATCTGGCGATCCTGATTGTTTTACTGCTGGGGTCCGCACTGTTCCTGCAGCCTGAGCTGGCTGTTCCTACCTTTCAAACCGGCTATAGCGGCACCTTTAGCGCCATAGGCATCATATTACCAGCTGATTGCTAATAATGCCGATGAAATCCGGGAACCTACTGTGACCATCCCCAGAGCTATGAAGCTTTCCATGGGGATCGCTTTTGTTTTCTATCTTTTGGTGGCCGTTGTGAGCATTATGGTAGTGCCCTGGCAGGAGTTGGCGAAGAGTAGTGCGCCTCTGGCAGATGTAGCCACAGCCGTTTTTGGGGGTTTTGGATGGCTGTTGATCTCCATCGGAGGAGTCCTTGCGGCTGCAGGAGCGCTCAACAGCACTTTGCTCTCTCAGGGCAGGCAGATTTACGCGATGGGGCGTGACCGGTTTGTGCCGGACCTGCTGGGCAAAGTGCACGAAGGGGCGAAGACACCAAGAGCTGCGATCCTCGCCGGAGGCATCCTGATTCTTGTTTTTTTGCTGCTCTTCGACCTTGCTTTTATCGCCAAAGCCGCCAACTTCTGCCTGCTGGTCTCCCTGTTGCCCGTATCACTGGCCTTACGGCAAATTTACCGCACGCAACCGGAGCGGCGCCCAAGGGCTCTATGGAAACGCATACTGCCGGAACTCACCTTTATCGCCAATCTGGGCCTACTGTTTACGCTCGACTGGTTGTCCCTGTTCTTTGGGCTACAACTCACCCTGATTGGTGCGGGGGTGTACTTTTTCTACGCACGCAAGCGGGTGTTCCGGCAGGAGACCGGCTTTCAGCTAACACTGGCGGATGAAGGGCGGCGGATTCAGCTGCGAAGTACCGAGCGGATTCTCATGCCGGTGGCAAATCCCAATACCCAGCAAAGTATTTTTGAGCTCTGCCATGCCTTACTGGCCACCAAAGGTGGTGAAATTGTAGCCCTGCACGTGGTAAATACGCCTGAACAGGTCGACTTCCGAACTGCCCTTTCTGAATCCGATCAGTCGCTGGAACTCCTCGAACGCACTGCGCTATGGCCAACTGCGAAAGGCGTAAAAGTCAAACCCGTTATCCGTGCTTCCCATAAGCTGGGCATGGGCATAGTACATGCTGCCGAAGAAGAAAACTGCAACATCACCGTCATGGGCTACGCAGGAAATTCGGCAAAGGCTGCTACCCTAAACCTCCTGGAGCAGGTCCTGAATAAAGCGCCTACTGATTTCATCTTCTTCCGCCTTCAGGGCTCTGGCTCTACCTTCCAACCCAAGCGCATCGCGGTCTCCCTGGGTAGCCGGCTGAACCTCAACCTGATGGTGCGCCTGGCGGGAGCATTAGCCACACAGTTTGGCGGAACGGTTACTTTTCTCAATATTCTGCCAAAGGACTTTACCGCTGCACAACAGGCAGAGTCCGGCAAGATTTTCATCGAAGCCATTCAGCGGCACTCCGCACGGGCGCTGTACAACACGCAGGTCATGGCTTCTGACAACCCCATTGATACGCTGGTGGAAAAGTCGGGTGAATTTGACCTCCTGATCGTGGGCACTACTAAAGTAGGCTTTCTGCAACGTATGGTAGTGGGCAATTTCACGACCCAACTGACCGAACGGGCACACTGCAGCGTTGCTATTGTCAGGGTCAAACCAATAGCAAGGCGGGTTAGTATCTGAAGCAGCGAAGCTATACGCACTACGAAGTGGTATGCTACCCCAGGGTATACCGCTTAATCGTCGGTATAAAACAGGGGCCTATGTATAAATCAGTATCTCCAAGGGTGAAAATCTGTTGCATCAGCAATGTCCAGGAGGCTCAACTCGCCGTACAGTACGGAGCCGATGCACTTGGACTGGTAGGCCCTATGCCGAGCGGCCCGGGCACGCTTACCGATGATGTTATCGCCCAAATCGTACCCTCGGTGCCTCCACCCATTGCTACCTTTTTACTGACCAGCGAGACAAAAGCGGAAGCGAACGTCGCCCACC
>CAZNHN010000041.1:5921-7807 GCA_964572415.1 uncultured Phaeodactylibacter sp. | reverse complement strand
GGGTTCGCACCAACACCTTGCAGTTGGTGGACGCCCTGTCGGAAGGCACCTACGCGGACATCCGGGCGGCACTGCCGGCGGTTAAGCTCGTTCAGGTCATTCATGTTCTTGATGAGGGCTCCGTTGAGGAAGCTGTCCGGGTATCGGAATCGGTGGATGCACTGCTGCTCGACAGCGGCAACCCCAACCTCAAAATCAAGGAACTGGGGGGCACCGGGCGTACGCACGACTGGTCACTCAGCCGCCGGATTGTGGAACAAGCCCGGACTCCGGTTTTTCTCGCCGGTGGCCTGAACGCCCAAAACGTCCGGCAGGCCATTGAGGCAGTACAGCCATTTGGCATTGACCTGTGCAGTGGAGTCCGCACCGATGGCCAACTTGACGAGGCGAAGTTGGCGGCTTTTTTCCATGCAGTTGCCTGACAGAAGTACCTATTTCTTTTCGAACGTCAGTTCGTCATCCTTTTCAGCTACCACGATGGTGTCGCCCGCAACAAAAGTGCCCGCCAGTACATGCTTGGACAGCTCATTGACCACCTCCTTTTGAAGGACCCGCTTCATGGGCCGGGCACCAAACTGCGGGTCGTAGCCCATCTCGGCCAGCAGGTCTTCGGCAGCCGGTGTCAGTTCGATGGACATACCCTGGTCGCCAAGCATTTTTTTCACCTTTCGTAGTAGCAAGTGGAGAATCTGCTTGATTTCCTCCCGGGTTAACGGCAGGAACATGATGCGCTCATCAATGCGGTTCAGAAATTCCGGGCGCAGCTCTTCTTCCAGCAAGTCGAAAACTTCATCTTTGGTAGCATCCAGCACTTCCGGCTGTTTGTCTTCAGGCAACTCGATCAGATCCTCAAAATTTTCCAGGATAACCTCGGCGCCCATGTTGGAAGTCATGATGATGAGGGTATTCCGGAAATTGGCTACCCGCCCCTTGTTATCTGTCAGGCGTCCATCATCAAGGACTTGCAGGAGGACATTGAAGGTATCCGGGTGTGCCTTCTCGATCTCATCCAGCAGTACAATGGAATAGGGTCGGCGGCGCACCGCTTCAGTCAGTTGCCCGCCTTCATCGTAGCCCACATAGCCCGGAGGCGCACCCACGAGGCGGGAAACCGCATGCCGCTCCTGATACTCGCTCATATCGATACGGGTGATGGCTTTTTCGTCATTAAAAAGGACTTCCGCAAGGGCTTTGGCCAGTTCGGTTTTGCCCACACCGGTGGGGCCGAGGAAGATAAAGGAGCCAATGGGGCGATCCACATCCTGTAATCCAGCCCGGCTGCGGCGCACTGCATCGGCTACTGCGCGTACCGCTTCATCCTGACCGATCAGGCGCTTATGCAGCTCATCCTCGAGGCGCAGAAGCTTATCCTTTTCACTTTGCAGCATCTTGGTCACCGGAATACCCGTCCAGCGGGAAACGATCTCGGCAATATCATCGCCGGAAACTTCGTCGTTGGTGAAGCGCTTCTCCTCAGAAAGCTCGCCCAGTTTTTCCTCAGCCGCTTTGAGCATGGCTTCCTGTTCCTGCATCTGGCCGTAGCGGATTTTGGCTACCAGCTCGAAATCACTGTTGCGTTCGGCTTTAGCGGCTTCGGTTTCCAGTTCCTCCAGGCGCTTTTTGATGCCCTGAATCGTATCCACGATTTCCTTCTCGTTCTTCCAGGTGGCGCGGATGCCATCGAGCATGCCCGCCATGGACAGCCGGGACTGAGGGCCGGTCGCGTTGAAAACTCCGGACTGATCATTCTCGGCCAGCGTCACGATGAAGCGCACCAGGTCGCGCACGTCGACAAACTGCACCGGGTCTCCGAGGCGACCCTGGAGGCCCGCTACCGCGGCAAGCTCGAGAGCGCGCACGGCGCGTCCGGGACGGGCTGAGCCATG
>CAZNHN010000041.1:0-5911 GCA_964572415.1 uncultured Phaeodactylibacter sp. | reverse complement strand
GTCAATAGCTTTATCCGGCAGATGGCGGTCGGCGATGTAGCGATGAGACAACTCCGCAGCGGCGATAAGCGCACTATCCAGTATCTCGATTTTGTGATAGACCTCATACCTTTCCTGCAGCCCGCGGAGGATGGAGATGGTATCCTCCACGCTCGGCTCTTCGATTAGGACAGTTTGGAAGCGGCGCACCAGGGCTTTGTCTTTCTCAAAGTACTTTTGGTATTCATCCAGGGTGGTCGCACCGATGGTCCGCAGCTCACCCCGCGCCAGGGCCGGCTTGAGGATATTGGCCGCATCCATAGCACCATTGCCTCCGCCTGCTCCGATAAGCGTATGGATTTCATCTACAAACAGGATGACTTCGCCATTGGAGTCCGCGACTTCCTTAATCACTGCTTTCAGGCGTTCTTCGAATTCCCCCTTGTATTTTGCGCCGGCAATCAGGGCTGCGATATCGAGGGTTAGAATTTTCTTTTCGCGGAGGTTTTCGGGCACATCGCCCTGTACGATCCGCCAGGCAATGCCTTCCACGATGGCGGTTTTCCCTACGCCTGCTTCGCCGATCAGGATAGGGTTGTTTTTCTTACGTCGGCTCAGGATATGGAGCACGCGGCGGATTTCCTTTTCGCCCCTTGCGCAGCTCTTCGATGGCAGCGCGAAGGGCTTCCTCCGTAGCGCCCTCTGCCTGCAGTAATTTACCCGTTTCATCATCGCCCAGGGCGATGCCCATGAGCATGAGCTCAATAGAGATATACTCGTCACCAAAGTCAGGCAGGAGTTTCTTGGCGCGGCTGAGGGCTTTATTGGCAGGCTTGGTCAGGTATTGTTTTTCGGTGCCTTTTACCTTTGGGGTAGCTCCGATGGATTTTTCCAGCCCCTTGCGCAGGGTGGTCATGCTCACACCGCATTTGCTGAAGAGAAAAGTGGCAACGTCTTCTTCTATTTCCAGAATCCCCCGGACGAGGTGGGCGGTGCCGACCTGTTGCTGATCTAAACTCCCGGCGATTTGCTGGGCTTTCTGAATGGCTTCCTGGGATTTTGTCGTGAAATTATCGTAGGTCATTTAAGCCTTTTTGGTTTTAAGGGGTGAAAAAACACAGAAATTCAAAGATGGACAATTTTGATCGACCAGTTTCCAAAGAATTCGGATTATTCAGGTAGATAAGTGAGGGTACCGCAAGCCTCTCCACCGGCAGGCTCAAAAGCCCAGGAATTCAGGCTGCGGACCACTTGTGCTACCCATTGCCGGTCAGCGGCACTCTGTTGAACCGGCCTTACTTTCACTACTTCACCGGATGCGGCCACGCAGACTTCGAACACTACAGGTGCAGCAGGCCTTGCCGGCAGTGCGTTTGACCGAATGAGTTTCCGGTTGCTGAGGGTGGAAGACCACCTCACACCCGAAGGTAAAGCAACGGGCACCTCAATTGGTTCCACAACCTTGCCCGGTACTTCCTCATCCGGGTACCGCTCTTCTGCAGCGCTTTTTTCACCGGTGGAGAGCAGGTACAGGCCGCCAAAGCCAACAATCAGCACTACACTGGCCGCAATGGAGAGCCTGCGGGCCAGGCTTCGGCCTTTAGCCTTTGCAGGAGCTGGTTGTGGATGCTGCTGTTGTTGCGCCGTACTCCGTTTTGGATTAACCGTTCCTGAGGGGCGGGTTGCCTGCTCTTCTTTTGCAGCCGGGGAAAGCGGGTCGATACGCCGGGGTACGGAGGGTGCTCCGGGAAATGCACCACCGCCTGTCATTGTGGGGCTTAGCGGAGGTACGCCGGGCGCAGATATGGCCACGCCGGCAGCACGGAATGTAGCCGGTTCCGTTACATCAGATTCTGTGACGATCTGCACCTGTTCTTCCCAGGTGATATTTCGGCGTTCGCGGGCGCCCATCACCTCTTCGATGACGGTCAGTTTGAGCAACAAGCGGAAGGTGCCTTCCCGTATCGGCTCCACATAAAACTTCCACTCCGTATAGGCTCCCACCTCCAGAAACTGCCGCTCATCGTGATAGGTGCGGATGCGGAATGCCGGTTCGCTGTTGGCGTCGATCAGCTCCGCTTCCATGACTTCCGAAACGGTTACTTCCTTCACCTCTACGGCTTCTGTGAGTTCCAGGTTATCTGCGATGACGGCGCGGTCGTAGGCCAGGCGAATGACGCAGACTTCTTCCCTGCCCACTTCCATCTGCCGGGGGATTTTGTGCAGCAGCACGCCTCTTCCTTTAGGCTTTAAGCTGTGTACAACAGTATTGAAATCTGAAATTTCCAACCCATCGATCCATTCCAGCAGATGCAAACGGATGCGGTTATAGTCCAGCTGCAGGTCTTCACTGGATTTGACGCCCATGACTTTGGCCCGGTTGGCTTCATTGAGTTGTGCTTTGAGCAAAAGTAAGTCATCTGCTTTTGCACTGCCCGCTGGCAATCGCTCTTCGATTGAGTCAAACGCTCTACCCAGGCTTTCGCTCAGCAGGTGGCGCCAGGTTTGCTTCCATTCCAGGAGTTGTGCTTCCGTAGTCATCCTCCAAATATACATTTTTGGCAACTCAAAAGCACGGGATTCACAGACTAAAAAGGGGGCAACAACTTAGTAGTGGGGCAAAAATAAGTTTCCCACTTGCTTTGGTAGCTTTTGCCTTGATAAGTCCCAAAACCCGCCCGATGGTTGGTTTTGTCCCTCATCAAAGCAAAACCCAATTGGGAAACTTATTTTTCGGGAAGCCCTTAACGTCATTGCCCCCCCGATTACACTTACATAAAAAATCTTTATGGCATTCGAATCAGGCTTCCCTGATGCTGCAGGCTCTCCGAAGACAGCCGGTAGAAGTAAGTACCAGGCGTATTCAGCTGATGAGCAGGCAGCGCCCATTGGTTTACACCTTCAAAGCCCGAATGTGACTGTACCAGAACTATCTGCCCCTGGGTGTTCCAAATCCGAACTTCGACCTTTTCTGACGCGGGCAACGTGAATGTTACCAGCAGTTCTTCCCGAAAAGGGTTGGGGCTTACCATAACCTGCCTGCCGAAGGCAGATGCTTCAAAATCAAGATGCAGCGCATACGCTTCTGTATCATTTACCGCACGGCTTCCGGCTGATAACTGTAAAGCCTCACTTAAACGAACCGCTTGCCGTGCCCTGACTTTCAATACAAATGCCGGCTGCCCGGAAACAGACGCTCCCAGCCAGCTTAATGTAGCCGAACCATCGGGAGCAGGATATGGCATAACGGCCTCGGCAGAAGCTGCTTCCACGCCGGTCACTTCAATCCCGGGATGGATAAGCTGTAGCAGTCCTCCAGTCGTGGCAGCATTCACAAAGACAGGCAGTCGATACTCCCGGCCCGGCTGGAGAAGCCTGTCCCCGATAACCATATCGGCTGTAGCCAGGCTCCGGTTCTGCAGGGTATGGAAAGCAGAGGAGGTGTCAGCAGATGCACTG
The DNA here is from genome assembly GCA_964572415.1 of uncultured Phaeodactylibacter sp. Taxonomy (GTDB): domain Bacteria; phylum Bacteroidota; class Bacteroidia; order Chitinophagales; family Saprospiraceae; genus Phaeodactylibacter. The sequence goes on along the minus strand of CAZNHN010000041.1, from coordinate 2,473 downwards.
CCATTCACATCACCCATTTTGATGCCCACGAAGTGCCCATCCATGAAGTCTGCCCCTAAGGTATCGATCCTGATCACTTCGGGGTAGCCCACCGTCAACAAGGTATCATTTGGAAATACAAAAGACTCCGGGATGAAACGCCATCCTAAACTGTCCGTGAGCTCAGGCTGAACGCCCAGCAGAATGAAGTGCAACATCATAACGTCGTCAAAGTCCAGCGTTCCGGACTGGTTTACATCCGCAGCAGCCAGTTGATAGGGGCTGGTGATGGTGTCTGCGCCAATGAGGTGACGGGCGATGGTCAGCAAATCTACGGTAGTGATACCAGCTCTCGGGTCATCCGTCTTTTGAGCGGTGACTTCATAATTGCCGCCCATGGCCATTTCACCAAAAAGATAGCTTCCGAGGGTATCAGTCATCACAGTATCCAGTTCACTCAGCCGCACCTCCGTACCTGGTATGATATCGCCCTGGAAATCGTAAACATGGCCAGCGATTGCCGCCATTGAATCAATGGTAGTCGTATCCGATGGGCAGACGCCGGCATTATCCTGTACCTCTGCACTCGTCAGGCAATAGCCCCAGTTGCCTGCTTCATCCCCCACCCAAAGTGCAATCACATTGGTACCCAGTTGGTCACAGGTAAAAGTGAGGGCATCAGTTGCGGGTGGCAGGGTTTGCCCCGGATCAGGCTCAAAGCCCAGGCGCAATTCAAGGTCTTCGTAACTGGTACAATTATCGTAGCTGCTGCCTAATTCTATATCGGAGGCCCAAAGTTCGTTCATGCCCCCCTGCATCAGAGCGATGGTCACCCCTCCAAAACAAACTGGCGAAGGCGCCGTAGCATCCTCTACGGTTACAGATATTGCACAACTGCTGGTATTATTGCAGCCATCTTCTAATATATACTGCATTTCGTAAACGCCAACGGGAACCCCGGAATACTGAAACCCGCTGCCGAGATCGCCCGAAGCACGTACTTCCACTCCGGGCAGGCAGTCCTGAATATCCGTAGGCTGAGGCAAAGAAAAACTTGCCGTGCAACCAGTGAATGAAGTAGGCACGACCAGGTCATCAGGACAAGTGAAAACCGGAGGCAGGGTATCCTGAATTTTCAGGATTTGTGTTTCACTCCATATCCCGGTACTACCACCGAATTCGTAGGTACACCAATCAATCACCTTCCATTCACGGAGAATCTTGACACAAGATTCGGATGCAGCAGTAAAGACCCAATCCTCGTAGTTGGTGGCGATCAGCTCGCAATCTTCGTACAGAATTTCCGGACGGTCAAAGGGCGCCGGAAGGTTTTCCGGTGCCAGGTCGTCTACCGTGGTACAATCATAAGTGACGTAATCGGGTGGGAAGTGCACCTCAACCGGGGTATTGTCGTAGAGGTGAATCGTCTGTGTACATGTGCTGGCATTGCCGTAGTTGTCCGTGGCCGTCCAGGTACGGACGATCTGACCTGCCCCGCATGAATTCGTATTATCCTGGTCGTTGAAGTTCAGGCTCGCGATACCGCAATTGTCATAGGCATTCGGTGTCCCGACGTAATCCCAATCTGCCGACTGATGGCAGGCCGCGGATTGGGTAGGCGGGCAATGCAGGCTTGGGGCCAGTTTATCTTCAACCGTTACTGCGGACCAACAGCTATTGGTATTGCCAGCGCAGTCGATGGCGAGCAATTCCACCATGACTGTTTGCCCGATATCGGCACAATCAAAAGTGACGAAGGGCCCAAAAGCTGCATAACTCTGCCCCATGCGCCGGACCTTCACGCCGGCAAAGCAAACGTTGTCGTTGCTGCCTTCATCAAAAGTGCCGGCAAATACAATAGCTTCACCGTTACCGGTCAGAGAGACATTGACTTCGTCATCACAAATTGCAGAAGGAGAAGCTGGGCGTTCAGATATGCTTTTATCAGGCAGCGCAAGCAAGACTTTTCCAAAAAAGAGGAGGGCACAAGCTAAAATCAGGGTTTGGTTTTTAATCTTCATATGGGTTTATGATTGTGTACAGGTAAATCAAGTAGTCCCGAGCGACCATCCAACAGCCAGCATGGTGGGGTAGAGAAACCCAGGGATTATCAGCAACCGCTAAGCGTGTTCTAAGTTAAATGAATCGTAAGGGGAAGGCATTAAAGCCCGGGCAGACGACCTCTGTGGACGCTGGACAACAGCGTTTGCGCAAGTTTGAGGCGATTTTCTCAGGGTATGGTTGTATAGAAAAGAGGAAGACAGCAGCGAACTGCCATCTTCCTTGTTTTTGGCTTGGTTAAGCTGTAACCTAGCCTTTCAAAGCTCGTGGAGAAATTGAATACTGTGGGGGGAACTGTATTCATCGTTTCTCCGGAATAAACAGAAAATACGGGGGGATGAATTTTCGATCACAATATATGAATTAATGCCAAGCCTTGCAAAAAAAATTGCCCCCGCCGGGAAAACGAGGGCAAATTGGGAATGATTTGGGA
>CAZNHN010000040.1:17028-28577 GCA_964572415.1 uncultured Phaeodactylibacter sp. | reverse complement strand
GTTATCATGGGCCACCGGGAGATGTACGACATCATGGTGCGCAAGAATGCCATCTACATGGATCCCGATGCCACAGAAGCCGATGGCCTGCTGGCGGCTGAGCTGGAAAACAAGTTTGGGGAAATGGGCGGCTGGAATGCCGAGAGCGATGCGGCCGAACTGCTCAGTAACCTGGGCATACACGAGTCCCTCCACTACCGCCAAATGAAAGACCTCAGCGGTGGGGAAAAGGTGAAGGTGCTCCTGGCGCAGTCCCTGTTCAGCAATCCGGACATCCTCCTGCTCGATGAGCCTACCAACGACCTTGATGCGGAAACCGTTACCTGGCTGGCCGACTTTCTGGCTGACTTTAAGAATATGGTGATCGTGGTATCCCACGACCGTTACTTCCTGGACATGGTCTGTACGCATGTGGTGGATATCGACTTCAAACGCATCAAAATCTTCACCGGCAACTACACCTTCTGGTACGAGTCCAGCCTGCTCATGGCGCAGCAGATGGCCAATAAGAATAAGAAGATCGAACAGAAGCGCAAGGAGATGCAGGAATTCATTCAGCGCTTTAGCGCCAATGCCTCCAAATCCAAGCAGGCCACGTCTCGTAAAAAGGCTTTGGAAAAACTCAACCTGGAAGATATTCAGCCTTCGAGCCGAAAATACCCTTACATCAACTTCAAAATGGAACGCGAGCCGGGCGACCAAATCCTGAAGGTCGAGAACCTAAGCCTTCAGGGTACGGATGGCACCCCCCTCTTCTCCAATGTCAGCTTCACCATGAACAAAGGGGAGAAAATTGCCCTCATGGGCCGCAATGCCACAGCGCTGACGGCTTTCTTCGATGTCATGGCAGGCAAAGCGCAGGCGGATGGCGGCACCATTGAATTTGGCAAAACCATCAACGTAGGCTACCTGCCGAATGAAAACGACGAGTACTTCACTGGCAAAGGTGACCTCGACCTTATCAACTGGCTGCGGCAGTACTCCGAAGATCCGGACGAGCAGTTTATCCGGGGCTTTCTGGGCCGGATGCTGTTTTCAGGAGAAGAGGTGCTCAAGCAGTCGTCTGTACTCTCGGGCGGGGAAAAGGTACGCTGCATGCTGTCCAAGATCATGCTCACCCACCCCAACTTTATTCTCATGGATGAGCCTACTAACCACCTTGACCTGGAGTCCATCACGGCACTTAACAACGCCATGACAGACTTCAAGGGCAATATGATTTTCACCTCCCATGACCACAAACTGACGGAGACCGTAGCCAACCGTATCATCGAGATCACCCCCAATGGCATTATCGACAGCCTGATGAACTTCGATGACTACCTGCGGTCAGATGCAATACATGCGCAACGGGACGAGCTGTATGCCGGTGTGACGGCTTAACTACCAGTCCGTAAAGGCAGCGTTGAAAATATCCTCCATCATCTGCTGACTGATGGTGCTAATGGCTTCTTCCTCTACATCTGCCAGGGCCTGAGAAGTGCCGAAGTCGAAGAAAAAGGAGAAGGGGCGTTTGCGTTCCCAGCTTTTTTCTTCATTGACATTATTGATGTACTGCACGGCTACTTCTATGGTTAAGCGGTTGATACTTGTTACTTCCCCGGGCTGCGGGGCTTCAGACGTCACCGTATAGCGCGTCACGGTACCTTCAAAAGAGATATCCGGGTCGATTTCCTCCAGTGTCAGGCGGGATTCGGTCCGGATTTTTTCTTTCAGGTCTTCCGTCAGGCGTATGGCAATCGTAGGCTCCGCGTTGAGTGCGGTAATGTCAAATTGCTCTACGAAGTAGGTCTTCACCTGCGAATAGTCAATACTAATCCCCTTAAAGGAATAGCACCCGGAGGCGGAAAATAGTGTCAGGGCGGCTAAGCCCAGCAATAATTGGCGCATGCTTTTTGCGGTAAAGGTATTGAATACGATTTAAAACAGGGCTCCTGTTTGCTTTCTCTTAACAATAGAGGTTGCGGTGAAATGGGCGGTCTGTATCTTCTGATAACGACAAGGGTACACTGATGCCACTGATCTGACTGATGACGCTGATCCTGGCAATCACATGCCGCCACACGAGCATGTCCCCGCCCGGAAATCAGTGAAAATCTGCGCAATCAGTCTAATCTGTGTCCCAACCCTCCACACAGGACAAGGGTACACTGATGCCACTGATCTGACTGATCACGCTGATCCTGGCAATCACATGCCGCCATACTAGCATGCCACGTTCTTATGGGCCCGCCCCGCTGGAGGACCCGCCCGGAAATCAGTGGAAATCTGCGCAATCAGTCTAATCTGTGTTCTTACCCCAATGAACTAAGGCCGGCTAACCACAATAAGGTAGTTTCTCATATCGGGTGATTTTGGGATAAAAATAGACGCCTCTCCCCTGCCAAGCTGATAAAAAATCACGATTACCATATCATTAACACCGCCGCGCAGCGCGCTTTTCCGTATAATAGTGCTTTCTAAAATCTGCTTTCCAAACCATGATCGACCGCAAAGACTTCCACCGCCACGCACCTGATATTACCAAATGGATACAGCAGTACTTCGACCAATTGGAGAAACTGCCCGTAAAATCACAGGTAGTACCCGGTGATATTTATGAGCAAATCCCGGAACAAATGCCTGAATCAGGGGAGCCGCTGGAGGTTATTCTTAAGGACATGGACCGCATTATTCTGCCCGGCATGACGCACTGGCAACACCCCAACTTCCACGCCTACTTCCCTGCCAACAGTTCTGTGGAATCGGTCTACGCCGAAATGATGACCGCTGCTATGGGTGCGCAATGCATGATTTGGGAAACCTCCCCGGCCGCAGCGGAACTGGAAGAGCGGATGATGGAATGGCTGCAGCGGGCGATGGGCATACCAAAAGACTGGGAAGGGGTTATTCAGGATACGGCTTCTTCCGCGACCCTCGTGGCTATTCTGACGGCCCGGGAAAAGGTGACCAACTTCGAAGCCAATGAAAATGGTGTGCCGCCCAACCTGCGCGTTTATTGCTCCACACAAACCCACTCCTCGATTGAAAAGGCAGTAAAAATAGCTGGTATCGGTCGTAAAAACCTGGTCAAAATTCCTGTGGACGAGCAAATGCGGATGCGGGCGGATGCGCTTGAGGCACAGATTCAGCAAGATATGGAATCGGGCTACCTTCCCTGTTGTGTGGTCACTGCTGTGGGCACTACCGGCACCGTTGCCGTAGACCCCATCCCGGAGATCAGCGCTATCTGCGCCCGGCATAACGTATGGCACCACATTGATGCGGCCTATGCTGGTTCTGCCCTCATCCTGCCTGAGTATCAATGGATGATCGAGGGGATGGAACAGGCCGACAGTTTTGTTTTCAATCCGCACAAATGGCTGTTTACCAATTTCGACTGCACAGCCTACTATGTGAAAGATGCCGATATACTGGTACGTACTTTTGATATCCTGCCGGAGTACCTCAAGACCCGCACCCGCGGGCAGGTCAATGACTACCGGGACTGGGGTATTCCACTCGGGCGGCGATTCCGGGCGCTAAAGCTATGGTTTGTCATGCGTAGTTTTGGGCTGAAAGGGATGCAGGAACGACTGCGGCACCACATTGCGCTCAATGCTCAGTTTGCAGAATGGGTCGAACAGTCAGAGAACTTTGAGCTGCTTCTCCCTCCGTTTCTCAACTTCACCTGCTTCCGCTTCCGGCCGAATAGTCAGACGGAAGAAGCCCTCAACGCCCTCAACCAGGCATTGGTGGAAAGGGTGAATCAGCGGGGTAAGCTATTCCTGACCCACACCAAAATTGAGGACCGGTACGTTTTGCGCATGGTCATCGGGCAAACCTACGTTGAAGCCCGGCATGTAGAAGCAGCCTGGGCTGAAATACGCACTGTTGCAGCTGAATTAAACCTCCACGCTCAGTAGTTCTCCCAATGCCATAAAAGCGCCTTCCCAGTCTTCGTCCTGGAAGGAACGGGCACCAGATTGGTAGTCTTTCAGTAGTGAGAAGTAAAGGTTTTGGCTTTGCCAGTATTCCATGGAAATATCCAACTGACTTATGGTTTGTAAAACAGCCACCAGGGTCTGCAATTGATCCAGCCCGGTTTCCCCGCTTTGCAGCTGCTGCAGCTCACGGAACACGCGTTCTTCCACCACAAGCTTGAAAGCCTGCTCGTTAGACAAAGTGATGTTCCAACGGCGGAACTCAGCATAGATACGGCGCAATTCCCGGCGGTTAAGGCTTCCGTTCCCGAATAGCTCCAGAAGGTCGTGGTTCAATACAAAGGCAACCGCGCTCCGGTAGTACTCCGGCACCGGTATATCGCTCACCGCCATCCCCATCATCAATTGATAGTTGTCTTCGTAGATGTCGCGCAGGGCTTTTTCCACCTGTTCCTGGCTATCCTCGGTGATTTGCCGAAGGATTTTTCGCTTTTCATCAGTGAAGAGTTCCCATATCGAGAATTTCTCCTGACCGAAATAGGTCTGCATAAGCCCGATCACCTCACCCAGGTTGGTACTTCGGAAAGCGCCTTTAGCCCCTTCCGCCATCTGATCAAAGTCTGCCCGGCTCATATCCAGTGAGATATTGCCTATGATGTTCTGCTGACCCAGGTAAAGTACCGCAAAGCTGAAGTGTTTTCGGGACAGCGTAGTTTTGGACTGCACCGTCGTCCGGCCCACAGCCAGCCGGTATTTCCCGGCAGAAAGCCGGTAAAAGCTTTCACTGTCTGCTGTGTAGTTAAAAAATTCCAGGTGTTCCGGGTACTCTTCAAAAATGGAGGAGGCTGCATAGTGCATGCCCACCCGCATTAAATCTACCCGGGCAGGAGCCACGTACTTTTGGTAGCTCTCTGCTGCATTTTCATAAACATTGCTTGGAATCTGTTTCAGCCTGGACACAAATTCATCGTGCAAATCTACCTCGGCCACCTGAATGGCGTAGTGGATGGCGCGGTTGGCATACTGCAGGATTTGATTGGTTTCAATGCCCGATACCTCATCGAAGAACCAACCGCAGCTGGTAAACATGAGCATGGCATGGCGCTGCAGCTCCATCAGCCGTAGCAGTTGTGTCAATGCTTCCTCATCCAGGCTTTTTTTGGCGTGTGCCCTTACAAAAGCATCCACTGAGTTGTCATTGCGGGCCAGGAGCACCTGTATGTAGTCGTTGCGGGCCGCCCAGGGATCTTTCAGCAGTTTCCCGGCCTCTGCTTCGTAGATGGGCATCAACTGGTCGCGCAGCCAGTTAAGCGTTTCCCGCAGTGGTGCCCGCCAGTCTTGTGTCCAGGTAGGCCGCCCGCCGGTATTGCAGCCACAATTGGACCGCCAGCGCTCCACCCCGTGCACACAACTCCAGGAGCTATTCTCATGAATCTGCACCTCATAAGTGGGCGGGTGGAGCTCCATGTACTGGCCGTAGTTGGTCACTGTGGCGATGCCCTGCTCTTCGATAGAGCGCAGACAGGCAGCCAGCGCCATTTCGCCGTGACGGTGATGATGACCATAACTTTCGCCATCGGTAGCGATATGGGCCAGCAGTGGCTCTTCTGTATCTGTGAAGGCTTCCCGAAAGCGGTTCGCAAAGGCGGTACCATTATTCAACAGTCCTTCAAAAGCTACGCCCTGCGCAATGCCGCCGTGGTAGAAAAATAAGGTGATTGTTTTGCCGGAAGGCAACTGACAAAGGTAAGGCCGGCGGGTATCCACAGCTGCATGCCCCTGTTCTTCCCAGTCTGCTGCGCCGATTTTCCGGATTGCTTTGGCCTGTCGGGGCGCCAGTACAGTGAATTGAATCCCTTGTTCTGCCAGAACCTCCAGGGTCTCCGTATCCACCGCTGTTTCCGCCAGCCACATCCCTTCAGGCATACGCTGAAAGCGGTGCTTAAAGTCTGCGATGCCCCAGGCAATTTGCGTTTCCTTGTCGCGGCGGTTACAGAGCGGCAGGATGAGGTGGCTGTGCGCCTGTGCCATAGCCGAACCATGCCCGCCAAAGATAGTCTGACTTTCGCGGTCGGCCATCAGGATACGGGCGTAGGTCTTAGGATCGGCTTTTTCCATCCAAGACAACAGGGTAGGCCCGAAGTTGAAGCTGATGCGGGCGTAGTTATTGACGATATCAATGATGCGCTGATCACCATTGAGGACGCGAGCGGTAGCATTGGGCGCATAGCACTCAAAATTAATGCGCTCGTTCCAGTCGTGGAAGGGTGCAGCCGAATCCTGTACTTCTACCGTTTCCAGCCAGGGGTTTTCACGGGGTGGCTGGTAGAAGTGGCCGTGAATACACACGTATCTTTTGGAGGTGGTCATCTTAATAGCTTGAGTTGATCCCAACGAAGGTAAGAACTTAGTGTAATATCTACAATAAAGAAAGTATTCCCGGATTGGAGACCAATTTCCTATCTTAGCTTAAAAATTACCTATGCGCTTTTTGACTGCTTGCCTAACCTTATTGATTTTGAGCGCCTGCTCAGGAGAAAAGCCCCCAAAAGAGGATGAGGTGACCTTGTTTTCATCGGACTGGGATAGCACGACCGCCCTGGTAACCGATCAGGTTACAGGTATTCTTAAAGCTCAGGAGAGCGCTCAGGAATTACTTATGGCACTTGATTCGCTGCCGGAGGCTCCTGTGACGGATATTAAAACGCGGCTTGAAAAGGAATTGCAAACACTTGGCGAAGCATCTGAAGCTTCATTTGCTTTTGTCAACCGGTGGCAGGAAGGTGCTGCCCGCCTAAATGCTATCAAAGAAAGCGGAAACGGAACCCTCTCTACGTCCGACCTGAAGGAACTGCAGCAACTCAAACAGGAAGGGCAGCAACAGGCTAAAGCCTGGGCTACCCAACTGGACTCAGCACAGATCCTTTTTGAAGAGGCCAGGATGATCCTGGAATAATTCGCGGATTATCCCCACAAATCTGATAGCGTGTAAGGGCTGCCTTCCATAGCCCAAAAACTCCCGTCCACAAAGCGGTACTCCGGGCCAATCTGGGCAATAAACTGTATATCCTCTACGCTTAGTGCTACCTGAGCGGAATTCAGGTTCTCCGCAATGCGCCCTGCATTAGTCGACTTTGGGATAACTGCCGTACCACGGTGCACCGCCCAACTGATCAGGACCTGACCGGGCGTACAATCGCGCTTTTCGGCTACTCTCTTTACCGCCGGGTGCTCCAGCAGCAGAGGCTCATCGTCTTTCTTAATTGCTGAAGAACGGTCCTTAGACCCCAGCGGCGAGTAGGCTGTAAGGTGTACGCCCAGCTCCTGGCAGCCTTTCAACAGCTCATCCTGTGGCAGGAAGGGGTGCAATTCCACCTGATTCATCTCGGGCTTGATCCGGCTGTTCTCCACCAGGTGCTTCACCCGCTCCAATTTGAAGTTGGATACGCCAATGTGGCGTACCAGCCCCTGATCTACTGCGGCTTCCATGCCCTGCCAGGTTTCGGTCACCGGCACTTCGGACAGGCTCAGAAAATCATCGCTGCCTTTTGGGAACATCACCCCCGGCTGCAAGGCAACGGGCCAGTGCATGAGGAAAAGATCAAGGTAATCCAATTGCAGGTCAGACAGGGTCTTCTGTAAGGCCGGGATGACATCGTCTTTACGGTGGGCATCATTCCAAAGCTTGGAAGTCACCCAAAGCTCTTTACGGGTCAGGACACCCTCTTTGATCGCATCCCTGATCGCGTTGCCTACTTCTTTCTCATTGCCATAGATGGGTGCACAGTCAATGTGTCGGTAGCCGGTTTTCAGGGCCGTCAGTACCGCCTCGTATACCTCACCGGGCTTGGATTTCCAGGTGCCCAGTCCAATGATGGGCATTTTGTCGTTGTGGGAAAAGTTTAGTGTCTTCATACTATCCCGAACTGCAAATGCCCGGTGAATGTTTGGCAAAACACGCCGGGCATTTGATCTCATTGCCACACCTGACCGACTTTAGTAATCAGTCTTGATGGTTTTATCAAAAGGAACTCTGAACTGATAGCCCACATTCTCATCCAAATCATCGCTGAGCACATCCACGCCGTAGCGCACCTTTCGGGGGTCATCGTATACGAAGGTGCCAAACATACGGTCCCAAAGCGAGAAGATATTGCCGTAGTTGGAGTCCGTCCAGGGGCGCTCGAAGTGGTGGTGGAACTTATGCATATTGGGCGTAATGAAGAGCAGGCTCAGCGGCTTATCCAGCCAGGCCGGCACCGTGATATTGGCATGCGTGAGGTAGGTAAAAAGGATGGTGGCAATGCGGTAGAACAAGTAAAACGCCAGCGGAATACCGAAGATCACCACACCAAACAACGCAAAGACCTCCCGGATGACATAATCGCCAGGATGGTGCCGGGTGCCTGTGGTGGCGTCCACTTTCGTATCGCTGTGGTGAACCAGGTGGAATTTCCACATCCACTTCACCTTATGCAGCAGGTAGTGGGCCAGGTACTGCGCGACCAGGTCCAGCAGCATCACGGCTAGGATGAGCTCCGCCCAGACCGGCAAATCCAGCCAGTACAGCAGCCCGAATTCATACTGTGCGCCCCAGATAAACACCCCTGCAGTGGCAATCGTAAACAGCAAATTGATCACCAGGGAGGTACTGAGGAAGATCAGGTTGACCCCGGCGTGCTTCCACTTTTTATAATTGAGGGTGACCAGCGGCACGGCACCTTCCAGTACCCAACTGACAGACAAACAGGCGAAAACCCAGGCCAGCTTTTGCCAGGCGGGCATGGTTTCAAAAAATGCGAGAAAATTTTCCATAGTTTACCGGTGTTCATTTTGTACAAAATTAAGAAAACCGATAATTATATGGGCAATAAAAATGTCAAAGGCCCGGCACAAAAGGATTGTACCGGGCCGTAGCTAATTCACAATAAAACAATCTTAAAAGCTTGCCTTACAGTTCTGTGATTTGCTCTTCAAATTCCGTCATTGGCAGATTGGTTTCCACCAGAGCCTTGTAGCCGCCCTTGATGTTAACAACATCGTTGTAGCCACGGGACTTCAGGATGGAAGCCGTGATCATAGAGCGGTAGCCCCCTGCACAGTGGAGGAAGTAGCGCTTATCGCGGCTGACCTCGCTCATGTTGCTGTTGATGAAGTCGAGCGGGAAGTTTTGGGCACCGACGACATGCTGAGCGTTGTACTCGCTGGCTTTACGCACATCCAGTACGTTCATGCCTTCTTTGTCAAAGCGGTCAGCCAAGTCCTCGGCTGTAACTTCTTCTACCGTATCCACTTCTTCACCGGCTGCTGTCCAGGCTTCGAAGCCGCCTTCCAGGTAACCAATTGGATTGTCGTAGCCTACGCGGGCCAGACGGGTTACCACCTCTTTCTGACGGCCCTCATCGGCAACAACCAGAATGGGGATCTGCAGGTCCGTAATCAGCGCACCTACCCACATCGCGAAGTTGTCATCAATACCGATAAAGATCGAGCCAGGGATGAAGCCATTGGCAAAGTCATCCTGATGACGGGTATCAATCACCAGTGCTTCTTCCTCTGCCCATGCCGCTTTGAAGGCACGTACGCTCAGCGGATTGAGGCCTTTGGCCAAAATATCATCGATGGAATCATAGCCCATTTTATTCATCACCGCGTTCTTGGGGAAGTACTGTGGAGGCGCCACAAGTCCATCGGTTACCTCCTTAACGAATTCCTCGCGGGTCATAGCTTGCAGGGCGTAGTTGGTCTTCTTCTGATCACCCAGGTAGCCCCAGGTCTCAGAGCTCATTTTCTTACCACAAGCCGAACCGGCACCGTGGCCAGGATACACAATCACCTCATCAGACAGTGGCATAATCTTGTTGCGTAGGCTGTCAAACAGGTGGCCGGCGAGGTCCTCCCGGGATAAGTCTGTTTTAACGGCCAGGTCAGGACGGCCCACATCACCCAGGAAAAGGGTATCACCGGTGAAGATCGCATGCTCTTTGCCTTCCTCATCAAACAACAGGAAGGTAGAAGACTCCATAGTGTGCCCAGGCGTATGCAGCACCTTAATAATTACATTACCCACTTTCAGTTCTTCGCCATCAGTAGCGATGTGTGCTTCAAAGTTTGGCTTGGCAGTAGGGCCGAATACGATAGTGGCGCCGGTTTTATTGGCCAGGTCCAGGTGACCGGAAACAAAATCCGCATGGAAGTGCGTTTCCAAAACGTACTTAATGCGTGCACCGTCAGCTTCTGCGCGCTCAATATAGGGGTCTGTTTCGCGCAAAGGGTCAATAATAACAGCTTCGCCATTGCTCTCAATGTAGTAAGCCGCTTCGGCCAGGCATCCGGTATATATTTGTTCTACTTTCATTGGTTAAAAATTTTTTACAAGGTTTGGACTGAAGTAAAAGATTGTTGTTTTAATATATGATCATTAATTCATGACTCAGGGCAAAAAAAGCCCTTTTGAATCTGCTCAGGGGCAGCGATTGTGGTGCTTACAAATCATCATTAAAGGTTGTTTTCCGATTACAAAGACAAAGTAAAGGGGTTTGTGAGGCGGGGTTTGTGATCTAGATCAAATAACAAGGTGACTTTCGTCAGGCAGATAGTGACATTGGTCACCCCCTTCCATACATGGCAAAAAAATCGCCGGGCAGCGGAGGCAAGGTGACAATAGAATGCTGCTGCCCGGCGGAGTAGGCAAAGGCTGGATTAACTGAGAAGCTCCGTAAGCGGAACTGATGTATACCGACGATAAAGTGGTTTGCCACAGCAAACCTACTTAATGTCGGCATAAACGCTGGAAAGTGGCCTGCTCCGATGTCGCAAACCACTTTGTTAAGCGTATAAATAAAAGCCTCTGCCAAAGCGCTATTTCCAAAAGATGAAGGGATAATAGCGATCAGTAAACTAGAAGAGCGCTGTGCTCCCAATTTTAGATCAATGATGGTTCGTAACTTGTTCTTTGTATTTCAACAGTTGCCGCTTCACTTTATCAGCGGCACCGGCTACAGCCTTTTCGAAAACATCGCTGTGATCCTCGGCAAAAAAAGTATGCCCGGGCACCGTCAGGCGCAGTTCCACAATCTGATCTTCCGGCTGGCGGTGGCGCTTTTCCCCAATCTTGAGGTAGACCTCCGCTTCCGTGATCTGGTCTGAATAATTGGCTAATTTGCTGACTTTCTCCTCAATAACCCCATGTAGGTATTCGTTTACCTCGAAGGTGGAATTCACTTGTACTTTCATAAGTTCAATTTTCTAGTTCGGTTAGGCTGGTTGATTTTGGCAGCGGTTAGGGCTGCGGTGTCATTCTTTTTTAGTTTCTGGTGGATTCCGTTTTAATGATTTAATACTTCCAAGGTATGCCTCCGGAGATGGGCGCGCATTGATAAAGATCAGTTGCAGTAGTTGATCCTTATCACTACCTTTATAGCGATCTGACAATCAGGCTCCGAAGAATGGGAAAACTATGAGATGGCAATTGATAATCGGTTGGCTCCTGGCCTCGGGGGCACTTTTTGCACAAAATTTGGGCGGGCAGTGGGAAGGGCATCTTTCCCAGTCCGGCAAAACCGATACATTTGCCTACCGCATCCAATTGCAGCAGAACGGCACCTCTCTGAATGGCGAGGCCTA
>CAZNHN010000040.1:8849-17018 GCA_964572415.1 uncultured Phaeodactylibacter sp. | reverse complement strand
GTTCCTACTCACCGGTTTCTGGGACGGACAAAAGCTCATTCTTCAGGAGGTCGAACAGATCGAGCCCGCATCGCCTCAGTGGTGCATTAAATACGCGACCCTACGGGCAGGAGAGCAGGACGGCATCCCTACCCTATCCGGCCCCTGGCGCGCCGATGGCTGTACGCCGGGCCAACTCTTCCTGCAGCGCCCGGTCAAAACCATAAAGGATACCGTTGTGCAGGAAGAAAAGCCTTCGATTGCCGGCAAATGGACGGGCACGCTTTCTCAATCTGACCGCGATTATGGCTTCTACTTCGAAGTGGACCTGGGCCCGCGCGGGCTGGGAGGGTCCTACATCGTATCCGAAGGCAACGGTGGCAGCGCTCACATGGACCTCGAGTATACCTACGATGCCAACAGCAACGAACTGCACTTTCAGGAAGGCTCCGTTTTAAAAAAGGAAGACCCGGCCTGGCCCTGGTGCATTAAATCAGGCGACCTGGCCTACCGCCGGGAGGGCAGCCGTCTCGTCCTCGAGGGTACCTGGAAGGGCTACATTGAAGGCTATGATATGGAATCCGGTCCCTGCGCCAGTGGTGCCTTATACCTTGAAAAACCCATACTGACCAGGGAAATCGTACAAACCCGGCAGGCCATCGCCGAACCTTATCAGCTGGAAAATCAGCGGCAGATCAAAGTCCAGCGGGTTCTGGAAGTGAGCAGCCCAAATATCCGGATTAAAATTTGGGACAATGGAACCGTGGACGGCGATGTCGCTACGCTCTTCCTCAACGGAGAGCGTATTCTCAATAAGCACCGCGTATCTAAGCGGCGCATCGGCATCCCGGTTACACTTTCGCAGGCAGACAACTTCCTCGTCCTTCACGCAGACGACCTAGGTGATATCCGGCCGAATACCGTGGCCGTCTCCGTAGATGACGGGGAGCGCGAACAGGTCATCATCGTAAGCTCCAACCTGGAAGAGAGCGGAGCTGTGATGATCAAACAATTCCGGGTGGATTAATCCTCACCTGCCAAATTTCGATAAAGCACCTCACAAACAGGCACAAAAAATCCGGTCAGCTTTCCACAAAGGGAAAATTGACCGGATAATAGGCTATCAGCGAAATGCTGAATATTTTTTACTTTACACGTGCACGCTCCTTGATACGAGCTTTTTTGCCCACAAGGTCGCGAAGGTAGTACAGCTTGGCACGGCGTACTTTACCACGCTTCAGTACCTTAATGTCTACAATATTCGGTGAAACGATCGGGAAGATACGTTCTACACCAATGCCGCTGGAGGTCTTCCGAACGGTGAACATCAGGTTGCTACCATGGCCCTTGATCTTGATCACGTCACCACGGAAATCCTGAATACGTTCTTTATCGCCCTCTACAATTTTGTAGCTTACCACAATATTGTCACCGGGGCGGAAAGTTGGAAAATCCTTCTTTTCCAACAGCTGCTCTTCTACAAACTTAATAGCGTCCATCGTACTGATATTTGAGTATTGTCAGGGTCTTTCAATTAGACGTGCAAAGATAAACCAATAATTTTGAAAAACCTAAACCGAAACAAAAAAATCAACAAAACCAGAAAGCAGCCGGAGGCCTTACCAAAAAACGACCTTTCTGAATTAATCCGCCCGGCAGTTGCCAACCCCGGCGGATACACTATATTTGCGCTGCGAAAACAGCTACAAAGATTATGGACGTAAAGATCACCGTTGTTGACCGGCAGGGCGAAGCGCATGAACTTGAGGCACCAACAGATATGAATATGAACCTCATGGAGGTCTGCAAGGCGTATGAACTGCCGGTAAAAGGTACCTGCGGCGGCATGGCGCTCTGCTCTACCTGCCACGTTTATGTGGAAAGCGACCATGAATTACCGGAAATGAGCGAAGACGAAGAGGACATGCTCGATCAGGCTTTCTTTGTGGAAGACAACTCCCGTTTGGGGTGTCAGCTCCGCATTACGCCTGAGCTCAGCGGGCTGAAGGTGCAGCTGGCTCCTGAAGACGAAGAAGCGTAGTATAAGTCCCGGGAATTGGCTATCTTGTCTTAATTGAGAGACATAATTCCATAACTATGAAGACGGCAACCTGCCTCGCGCTTTCCCTATTTCTCCTATCAAATTTATTTGCGCAGACCGATACGCTTACCGGTATCATCAACCACTACGGCCCGGTATCCGCTATTGACACCTGTACCGCCCGCCTGACCGTGAGCAATGCTGCTAATTTTCAGCAAGGAGACACCCTGTTAATCGCCCAAATGCAGGGCGCGTCCATCTCTGTTGCCGACAATTCCCAGTTTGGATCTCTGACGGAGCTGGGGACAGCGGGCCTCTGGGAGCAGGCCGTCATTCAGGAGGTTCAGGGCAATGACCTGGTGCTCACACATTCTCTGCTGCACACCTATAATGTAGCCGGCCACGTACAGGTGGTGAGTATTCCCTATTACGAGCAAGCTGTAGTCACCGATTCGGTAACCGCCAAAGCATGGGACGGGCAAACCGGCGGCATATTAGCCTTCCGGGCAGGTACGCTTACGCTAAATGGGCACCTTACTGCGACGGGGAAAGGGTTTCGGGGCGGGAGCGCTGCCCTGGACTACGATGGCAGCTGTACCTGGCTGATCAATTATGAAGACTACCGCTTTGATGCCAACAGCATTCGAGGCGGGCTCAAAGGAGAAGGCATAGGTGGTGTACCCATGGCCTGGCCCCGGGGCCGGGGCGCCGCTGCCAACGGAGGCGGGGGCGGCAACGACCATAATGCCGGCGGAGGCGGTGGCGCATTGCTCACGGCTGGTGGCCGGGGCGGAGAAAACGATAATCCCGACTTCCTGGGCTGCAAAGGGTTTGGGGAAGGTGCCGCAGGCTGGGCTTTGCCCAATGATGACCGGCTTTTTATGGGCGGCGGCGGCGGGGCGGGCCATGGCAACAACAACGTAGCCACTAATGGTGGCAATGGCGCAGGCATCATCTTGCTGGAAGCGGGCCAAATCATAAGCAGTAACGGTTTCATTGTGGCAAATGGGGAACACGCCCAAAATGCCGGAGGCGATGGTGCCGGCGGAGGCGGTGCGGGTGGTATGATCCTGCTGAATACCAACAACATCACCGGCCCGATCACCTTTTCGGCGATGGGCGGCAACGGCGGCAGCGCCAACAACAACAATCAGGATCAGTGTTTCGGCCCGGGCGGTGGTGGCAGTGGCGGCTATATCAGCGCCCCCGAAGGTTTTGAGACAGATATCCTCCTTTACGGTGGAGCGCCCGGCCTCTCCCTCAATTCCTCCGAATGCCCGGAATCACCAAATGGGGCTACTTCAGGCACCAATGGCTTGCTGGAGCAGCCGTTGACTTTCCCGTTGAGCACCCTGCCAATCCCACAGCCGCCTGTCGTATCCACCTATCAGGATACGTTGTCCGCTTGTGCCGAAACCCTTACCCTTAACACACTGCCCAATGGAAACTTCAACACCCTGATCTGGGAATTCGACAACGGCAACGGTTTTATGCCCGTGCCTGATAATGCCGCCTATGATGGTGTCAACACCCCCAATCTGCTCCTCAACAACCCGGCTGCCGCCGCTGGCTTGAGCTTCCGCCTGTCGGCAATATCCAGCTGCTTCCCACCCGTATACAGCAATGTGATTGAAGTAATCAGCGGGGTGCCGCCTCAATCTGACTTTACGGTAGACCTGAATGGGCTAACCGCTACATTTTCCCCTGCCAGCATGGAGGCCATAACCTACAACTGGGACTTTGGGGACGGGAATACCTCCACCTCTGCATCGCCCGCTCATACTTATACCACCTCTGGCATTTATACGGTCACCTTAACGGTCACCAACGCCTGCGGGTCATCTATATCTGAACAAACCATTACCGTGGGCAGCGCGCCCGTGCCGGACTTTGGCGTGAGCGGCAGCAGCAGTGGCTGTGCCCCACGGAGCATTGGCTTCGTCAATCAGTCCACAGGTACCTTTGACAGCCTGCTTTGGGCCTTTCCCGGAGGTACGCCTGCTTCCTCCACGCAGCCCAAGCCCACCATTACCTATGAAACGCCGGGCACTTATGATGTTAGCCTTACCCTGTTCAGTGCATTTGCGCCCCAACAGATTACGGTGCAAGACCAAGTCACGATTTACACCCGCCCAACCGCCGCCTTTACCTACGAAACGGATGGGCTGACCGCCACTTTCGCCAATTTATCAACGGATGCTGATTTCTTCTCCTGGAATTTTGGGGATGGGGAAACAAGCACAGTAACCAATCCGGTACACACCTTCCCTGCGCCCGGCACCTTCGAGGTCACGCTCAATGCCTCCAACCCTAACTGCTCCCGGGCGGTGACAGAGACCCTCTTCTTACAGCCCTCTTCCACAGCAAACGAGGCAGGGCAACCACAAATCTGGCTGTCGCCAAACCCTGCAAATGCTCAAACCTGTCTGCATGCTGCACCGGAATTGCCGCTCCCCCTCCCCTGGCAATGCTTCAATGCTACCGGGCAGGTAGTGGCAGAGGGTGCCTTTCGGCAAATGCCAGGCTGTATAGAGCTGAGTGGGTTGTCCGGAGGCACCTATTATATAAAGGTGTTGAGTAAGGAAAACGTGTATGTCCTGCCGCTCATCGTGAAGTGACCTTACCGCCGGTTGAGATTATACCGGGCTACGCTCTGATGCTTCTGTCCGTAGCCAATACCTTGCATAAGCACACTGGAGCCTAACAAAGCCCAGCTCCAGTTTGGCTGATCCGTGCGCACGACGTAAAAGCAGCTGGCAAAGACAGCCGCTGAGCCCCAGTGCCACCACTGCCCCTTCCGCCAGGACCGCCAGGCTTCGCGGTCTGACCGCAGCATAGCCTTCAGCTCCCGCTGTCTGAGGTAATCCCCTTCCAACTGATACCGCTGGCCGCCCCACCAGGTGTCTTTGATTTGTATGGTATCCGGTAAAAATGAGTGAGCATGCGCTACAGCAAGAGGCTGCGCACAGGCAAGCCCTGTTCCACAGAGCAAGATTAACATCATCCAGGCCTGCTTCATCTTTTTTGAAGCAATTTCCGGGAAAAACGATAAGGGCAATTGTCTAATCCTGCCAAATTATCTGGCCGACATGGAAGGCCGTTTCCTCCAAACGGCTTGCTGTTTCCCGCAGTGCCGTCTCCAGGTCAACCGGCCGGTTTTGGATGGAGAATGCTGCGTGTAACCCAATTGAGCGGACCGCCTCAGGGCTGGCCTGAAGGGCACCGCACAAAGCAATGACTGGTACATTTTTCTGACGGGCACGCTGCGTGATACCCTTAATGAGCTTGCCTCTGAGGGTTTGTTCGTCCAGCCGCCCTTCCCCGGTGATGACCAGATCAGCCTGATCTAGGGCAGATTCAAAACCCGCCACCTCCATGATGGTTTCTATGCCCGGCTGCAGCGTTGCGCCAAGGTAGGTGAGGCACCCGGCGCCCATACCTCCGGCAGCGCCACTGCCCGGTACTTCGGCTATGGGTTTTCCGGCAAGCTTTTCCATTTGCGGAGCGATATGCTGAAGCCCGGCATCCAGCAATTCAACTGCTGCAGGATCCGCTCCTTTCTGAGGCGCGAACACCCGGGCGGCACCCTGCTCGCCAAAGAGCGGGTTATCCACATCACAAAGGGTAATGATTTTAATCTGCCGGGGATCCAGGAATAGCATACGGTCGTCAATACGGTGCACTTTGCTGAGGTTCTCCCCCACTGGCTCCAGTTCCTGCCCATGCTCATCCAGAAACCGGTAGCCCAGAGCCGCAGCCATGCCCATCCCTGCATCATTAGTGGCGCTGCCCCCAAGGCCCAGGATGATCTTTTCCGCGCCCCGGCCCATGGCAGCGATAATTAAAGCGCCCGTACCCATTGTGGACGTCTTCAGCGGGTTCCTTTCCTCCGGTTTCAGCAACTGAAGGCCGGAAGCCGATGCCATCTCTATAAAGGCCGTCTTGCCATCACCAGACATACCATATTGGGCCATTATGGGTTCGAAGCGTGGATTGGAGGCGCGGTCTTCCACCATTTGCCCCCCGGTATGATGCGCCAGGATGGCCGCAGTGCCTTCTCCACCGTCGGCCAGCGGCATGGCAGTCACCTGGAATTTGTCATTGGCAGTTTTCAGCCCTTTTTCAATCGCCTGGCAAACCGCTTCGGCAGGGAGTGCGTCTTTGAAAGTGTCGCTGGCAATCAGAATTCGCATGGTACAGTCGTTTAAACGAAAGTAACCAAAAGTAGCTTATTGCAAAAGCAGTTGGCGCAGGTAAGGCTACAGCCCAAGATCATTATCGAGTTCCAGTTTGCTTTTCAAACGGTACCGGGCCATACTTACAGCCTTTTCGCTCACTCCCTGGGTGGCACTCTACCGTGAAAACTGTCAGGCAACCGGCTGTTCAATTTAAAAGTTACCCAAACAGAATGAGAAGTGAGTTCCTTTGGGATAGACTACTTGTTTTTCGCCTTTAGCATGCAGGAAGGTAAAATCGGGGTGAATAACCGGACTACTCGCTCTTCCGGCATACTTAAAGCTTCAACATACTTTGCAGCTCTTTTTCATCTGCGCCTTCAAAAATCGGCTGATGAAACTGATGCAGCTTTTGCAATAACACCAAAAGCTGCCGCTTTTCAGCTGTGGTCAGATTGCCCGTAATGACTTTCCCCATCGGCATAATGCGGGCGTTCGCCTGTGCCACCACTTTCTGCCCCCTGCTACTCAGCCGGACCAACTTGGCACGGCGATCTTCAGGGTTAGGAAGTTCCTCGATATAGCCCTGTTTTTTCAGGCGCTTGAGCACTTCCGTCCCTGTCGATTTTTCCAGTATGTTTTTTTGAATGAGTGCTGTTTTGGTAAGTGGGGCCTCCCGTTCCAGTGTAGCCAGGAATGCCCAATCCGTCATAGAGTATAAATCAAGGTGGCGGAAGACGCGCCGGGCGTAGTAGGCCGCATAATTGGCCATAAAGCCGAAGAACATGGAGATCAGACCATCTGTATTAGGCGGCAAACCTGCCGACTGCGGAGCAGCCTCCCCCTGCTGCTGCAGCCATTCTCCAAAGGTAACCGGTGAAAGGGTTTCTTCCTGATACTGCTCCTGATAGGCTCCCAGCCAGTCAATAACCTGTTTGGCTTCTTCGGCTTTCATAAAGTTCTATTTTGAACTAAAAAAGTTCGATGTCGTATCAACACTTTCCCGTCCGGAATGTTCTGCTGCCATAAACGAATCAAACATCACCACGACAAAAGAATCTGATGAAAGTTCAACACCTTTTCAGTTTATTGCTCGGATTGATGCTCAGCACGACCCTTTCGGCACAATCGGGCATCATCAAGGGGCAGGTGACCGACGCCCTGAACAATGACCCTATCCCTTTTGCTAATGTACTCCTGCTGGGTACCGATATTGGCACTACGACTGACGTCGACGGCAATTACGAAATCACCGGGCTGGAGCCCAAATTATACGATGTCCGCGCTTCCTACCTGGGCTACAGCAACAAGACAGAGTACGAGGTGCAGGTCACTAATTCCAAACCAGCCACCGTCAATCTGGCGCTAAGCGAATCGGCGCAAGACCTTCAGGAAGTCGTGGTCAAAGCCTCTCCCTTTACGAAAACTGAAGAGAGCCCGCTCTCCCTGCGTACCATCGGTGTAGCGGAGATTCAGCGAAATCCGGGGGGCAACCGGGATATCTCCCGGGTCATTCAAACCCTCCCCGGTGTGACCACCCCCGCAGGCTTTCGCAATGACCTCATCATCCGGGGCGGTGCACCGAATGAGAACCGCTTTTACCTTGATGACGTGGAGGTGCCGACCATCAACCACTTTGCCACGCAGGGTGCTTCCGGTGGGCCGGTAGGATTGATCAATGTGAATTTTATCCGTGAGGTGGAATTTTACAGTGGCGCCTTCCCGGCCAACCGGGGCAACACCCTGAGTTCAGTTTTGGAGTTCAAGCAGCGCGATGGCCGGGATGACCGCATCGGCGGCACCTTTCTGATGAGTGCAACTGATGTTGGCGTGACCCTCGAGGGCCCGATTGGGGACAAAACCACTTTCCTGGCTTCCGCCCGCCGGTCGTACCTGCAGTTCCTCTTTGATGTGATCGGACTTCCGTTTTTGCCGACTTACAATGACTTTCAGGTAAAGGTGAAGCACAAGTTT
>CAZNHN010000040.1:0-8839 GCA_964572415.1 uncultured Phaeodactylibacter sp. | reverse complement strand
AATAAGAAAAACGAGCTGACCTTCATTGGGCTGGGCGCCCTTGATCAATTTCAACTCAACCTGGATGCCAACGAGACCGAAGAGCAACAATTTCTGCTCAATCAGCTGCCAGTCTCCCCACAGTGGAACTACACCAACGGCCTTGTCTATAAACACTACGCCGACAATGGCTTCTGGACCTTTGTGGTCAGCCGGAATATGCTCAATAACGAGAGCGAAAAATACCTGGACAACGACGACAGCAGCGAGGAGAACCTGACCCTGCGCTACAAATCCCAGGAAATTGAAAACAAGCTGCGGGTGGAGCATGATATCCGCTTTGGCGACTTCAAGCTCAACTATGGCCTGGGCTATCAGTATGTAAAGTATAACGTGAGTACTTTCAACCGCATTTTCACCAGCGCAGGGCCACAGACCATCGACTTTGCCTCCAACTTCGACCTTAACCGCTACGAATTATTTGCACAGGGCAGCCAAAAGTTTCTGGATGAGCGCCTGACCCTCTCCCTGGGCTTCCGCATGGATGCCAATGATTACAGCACCGAGATGAGCAATCTGGGCGAACAATTCTCCCCTCGTTTTTCTGCCTCCTATGCCCTCACACAGCGGTTATCCTTCAACTTCAACACCGGCATTTACTACCAGCTGCCGCCCTATACAATACTGGGCTATCAGGAGGACGGCGTGTTTGTAAACCGCGAGAACGGCATCAAGTACATCCGCAACGACCATGTGGTCGCAGGCTTCGAATACAACACGGCTTCCAATTCCAAAATTTCCATCGAGGGCTACTACAAGTATTACTATGACTACCCTTTCCTGCTTCGGGACAGCCTGACGCTGGCTAACCTGGGCGGTGACTTTGGGGTACTGGGCAACGAGCCTGTAGTGCCCCGTTCTGAGGGCCGCAGTTATGGGCTGGAGTTCCTCTTTCAGCAACGTCTGTACAGAGGTTTTTACGGCATTGCGTCGTATACCCTGGGCTGGAGCGAATTTGAGGACAAGAACGGCAACTTCGTGCCATCGTCCTGGGATGCCCGTCATATCGCTAATGTAGTGCTCGGTAAGCGCTTTGGGAAAAACTGGGAGGTGGGCGTCAACTGGCGCTTTCAGACCGGACTCCCCTTTACGCCATTCGACCGGCAGGCTTCTGCTTTCGTCCTCAACTGGCAGGCTAACGGACGGGGTATCCGGGATTTCGACCTGCTGAACACCCGCCGTGCCGACCTGGTCAGCGCCATTGATATCCGGGTGGATAAAAAGTGGTTCTTCGATAAGTGGAGCCTGAATATCTTCCTGGACATCGAGAACGTTACCGGCAATGGCGTAGGCAATGATCAGCTCATCCTCGACCGTCCGCTGGATGAGAACGGGCAGCCGATTGGCGGTGGCGTCATCGTCAACCCGGACGCGCCCATCAATCAGCAACAGTTCCGGCTGAAGACCATTAACGATGCCACAGGTACAGTGGTGCCGAGTATCGGGCTGCAGATAGAAATATAGTAGTACCGGATACCGGTTGTTAGGCGAGTTTAGTAATTTGGGAGCCTAACAACCGGTTCTTTTATGGAAGATCAGCCTGCCAAACCATACCTTCAACGTAAATTACGCTTTCTACCGCTGCCTTTGCAGGAAGTGCTCATTGGCAATGGTCAGCTGAAGCAGTTTCCGGCAGGCACCACATTACTCCGGGAGGGACAATACGTAAGTGCCATTCCGCTGGTACTCGAGGGCCGTCTCAAAGTCTATGCCGAAGTGGAAGCCAAGAGGCTGCTGCTCTACTACATCCAACCTGAAGAAAGCTGTGTGATGTCATTCAGTGCCGTCCTGGAAGACCGCCCAAGCAGTATTGTGGCAGAAGTAGAGGAGAATGCAGTGGTGCTTCTGTTACCGAGCGGGCAAATTCACGAATGGCTGCGCCACTATCCTATGCTGAACCAGCTGTTTTTCCGGCAATACCAGCGCCGATATACAGAACTGTTGCAAAATATTGAACAGGTGCTTTTCCATCGTCTTCCAGACCGCCTGCTTGCCTACCTCAACGACCGTAAACGCCTCACTAGTCAATCGAAGCTAAACCTCACCCACCGCCAAATCGCCGAAGACCTGGGCTCTGCCAGAGAAGTCATTACCCGGACACTGAGAAAACTGGAGGCAGAAGGCAGCGTACGCCTGCTGGAGGAGGGTATTGAAATTCTGTAGTTTTTCCCCTGTGTGGTGACTGCGGTCACCGGCATCGTCCTTAATCTCCCCTTATCTTTGAATCAACAAAAACAACGGCCATGAGCCCCAAAAATATCGCAAAGCTAATTGCAGTCTGCCTGACTTGCCTGCTTTTAATCTGGGGCATGGTCGCATTGATTCAATTCATTAAAACCTAATACGTCATGAAAAAGAACATGGGAAACACCGACAAGCTGGTCCGCGTCCTAATTGCTGTGATCATTGCTGCATTGTACTTTACGAATACCATTACGGGCACTTTGGGCATCGTTTTGCTGGTGCTCGCCGGTGTGTTTGTACTTACCAGTGCCATTAGCTTCTGCCCGCTCTATGCGCCCTTTGGGCTAAGCACCTGCAAAAGGGCCTAAGCTTTGCAACGTCACAATAGCATACTAAAAAAGCCGCTTCCGGATATCCGGAGCGGCTTTTCAATTTCTTTTCAGGAATAGTACTATTCAGCGTATTCCGTAGATATTTCTGAGTGGTTTTGCTCGAAATTCATGTCAATTACCCTGACGGCAATATAGGACCCGATCAGGCTCACCGCAATCCCTTCCGTGAAGACAAAAAGGCTCGCTGTGAATGGGTTAAAGTACTTTCCAATTGGGATGGTATCCTGGATATAATTCATGAAAGTATTGTCGCCAATGAGGTAGAACATAACAAAAGCGGTGAACGGTAATACCCCGATAATAGAGGCGTACATTCCGGTTACCACACCGGATACATAATTATTAACAGTATCCGGATTTTCACGCCGGTATCGGCGGATAGCCATATAGAGTAATCCGATGTGCGCGAAACCATTAAGAATCCTCAGGTTATAATTCCGGATCTGAATGACCTCGTGCATTAATAAAAATAGCCCGACAAAACTGGCTAATAATAACAGTCCGTACTTAATTGCAATCTTATTCATATCGTGATGCTTGATTTTCTATAAAACTGGAAATCAACCACCTATGTTTACAAATTACCGTTATAACTTCAAAACTGGTACCGGAATCCGATGCTGTTACCCGTGAAGGAAAGCCCTTGCAGCAAGGGCTGCAGGTCGTCATTCCCACTCGCCTGCCAGAAGTAGGCGGCCAGGTCAAAAACAAAAAGAAAACCGCCCTGAAGGATTATGGATTTCCCAAAACCCCGCAGGCGCTCCGGCTTGTCCTCGGTGTTTTTGGCACGCTCCATCAGGTAGGCACCGCCCAGCATATACCCTACATCCAGCCCGGCATTGAACAGGAAGATTTTCTGTACGCTATGCTGTTCGTTGATGCTTTCGGCCAGGCTTAAGGCAGAGGGGTCACCTTTGGTGGCAGCGATGTACCCGGCGGTGGCCAGGCCCAGGTTGACCAGGTTCCAGCCGGCATTCATACCATGGAAATAACGGCTCTCGCCGGTGCGCTGACTGGCTAATGTAGCCCCCAGGGCGATGTTGCCTACTGCCCAGCCACCCAACACCATCATGCTGGTTTTCTGTTTCTGCAGGCGGTTCTGGTTGAAATCGGTCAGGGCATTGGTCTGCGCATAGCCCAACATCAGAAAATTGAAGAAAGTGAAGGTGAGGAGGACTCGTTTAGTTGACATGGTTATTGGTTTTGATGTTGAAATCCACCCACACCGGTAATGTTCAAAAAAGGCCGGGAAACTTGATCGCCCATCGGCCCCAAATGAAACTTAGTGTACTTTTCACAAGAATACCTGTACTTTCCGGTGAATTCCGGTTATTTTTGCAGCCTCATTAAAAACCATTCTGTATGATTGGCCAATTAAAAGACAATAAAATACAACTCAAGCGCATCTTCATTGAGTCTACACTCCCGGATGCCCTGCAGCCCCTGAAGGTGCTCGCCAACAACCTCTGGTGGTCCTGGAACAAGGAAGCTATTGCGCTTTTCGAGTACATTGATAAGGAGCAGTACATTGCGCTGCGCTACAACCCCGTTGCTCTGCTGGAGCAGCTTTCGCCTAAGCGGGCTGAAGAACTGGTGAATGACAAGGACTTTCTTCAGCGCCTGCAAGGTGTGGTCAGGGAATTTGAAGCCTACATAGCAGTCAGCCCGGAAGCGGGCAGCCCCAAGATTGCTTACTTCAGCATGGAATACGGGCTGCACATCTCCCTGCGCCTGTACTCCGGAGGGCTTGGCGTACTGGCCGGCGACTACCTGAAGGAAGCTTCGGACGACAATTCCAATATGGTGGCCGTGGGCTTGCTGTACCGTTATGGCTACTTCGAGCAGGCGATCTCCCTCCACGGTGATCAGATCAACAACTTCCCACCACAGAAATTTACCAAACTGCCCATTCAGCCGGTGCGCGATGAGCAGGGTGAATGGGTAAAAATCAGCGTTGGGCTAAAAGGCCGCATGGTCTACGCCAAAGTCTGGGAGCTGAAGGTAGGCCGTATCTCGCTCTACCTCCTAGATACCGACATTGATGAGAATGACTGGCACGACCGCTCCCTGACCCACCAACTGTACGGTGGGGACAATGAGCACCGCCTGCGCCAGGAAATTCTCCTGGGCATCGGGGGCATCCGTGCACTGCGGGCTTTAGGGCACGATGATGCCGATATCTACCACTGCAACGAAGGCCACGCGGCATTCCTCAACCTGGAGCGCCTGAAGAATTACATTCAGCACGAGGGCATGAGCTACGAAATGGCACTGGAAACGGTGCGTTCCTCTTCCCTCTTCACCACCCACACACCGGTACCGGCCGGGCACGACTATTTCCACGAAGACCTGCTGCGGGAATATCTTTACAGCTATGCAGCGGAACTCGGCATCGAATGGCAGCGGTTCGTCGCCCTGGGCAAAATTGACCCGCACAACCACGATGAGCTGTTCTCTATGAGCCACCTGGCCATCCGCCTTTCACAGGAGGTCAATGGAGTAAGTGAGCTGCACGGGGCGGTCTCTCAGAAGATGTTCAAAGTGCTTTACCCGGGCTACCACCCCGAGGAACTCCACCTGGGATACGTGACCAACTCTGTCCACTACCCGACCTGGATTGCGAAAGAATGGAATGACCTTTACCTGGAAAACTTCGGCAACGGCTTCCTCCGCGATCAGTCCAATAAGGAGTACTGGCGCAAAATCCACAATGTCCCTTCTGAGCAGATCATGGGCATCCGCCGCAAGCTTAAGGCCCGCCTGCTCGACTATGTGCGGGAGACTATGCAGGAAGACCTGACCCGCCGGGGCGAGAACCCACGCAGTATTTTTGAGCTGATCAATGCCATCAAGGACAACGCGCTGGTGATTGGCTTTGCGCGCCGGTTTGCCACTTACAAGCGGGCCCACCTGTTGTTCACCAACCTGGAGCGCCTGAGCAGCATCGTCAGCAACAGCGACCGCCCGATCATCTTCCTGTTTGCCGGTAAGGCACACCCGGCTGATGGCGGCGGACAAGGGCTGATCAAGCACATCATCGATGTATCCAAGCGGCCGGAATTCCGCGGCAAGGTGATCTTCCTCGAGAATTACAACATGGAGATGGCCAAGCTGCTGGTACAGGGTGTGGACATCTGGCTCAATACCCCTACCCGCCCGAAGGAAGCTTCCGGTACGAGCGGGATGAAAGCGGCTCTCAACGGCGTGATGAACTTCAGCGTACTCGATGGCTGGTGGGCAGAAGGCTACCGCCCGGATGCAGGCTGGGCCCTGCCGCTGGAGCGCACCTACGACAATCAGGACCTCCAAAATGAGCTGGACGCCGAGTCCATCTACAATATCCTGGAGTTTGATATCCTGCCCACCTACTACGAGCAGGATGAGAACGGCATTTCCGAAAAGTGGGTCAGCTACATCCGGCAGATCATCGCGGAGGTCGCCCCCGATTTCACCATGAAGCGGATGCTCGACCACTACTACGAGCGCTTCTACCACAAGCTGGCGCAGCGGGGCCGTGCCCTCCGTGCCGACAACTACGCCGGTGCACGTCAGGTAGCAAAGTGGAAGCATACGATGGAGCAGCGCTGGGACCGCATCGAGCTGGCGCAAGCCGATACCTTTGACAGCGATAACCGCGCCCTGCAGGTCGGCGAGCACTTTTACGCTGACCTCAAGCTCTACCTCAATGGAGTGTCTGCCGAAGATGTAGGCGTGGAAGTCGTATTCTTTAACCGGATAGACGAAGAAGTCCTCAACCTGAAATTCAAGGAGGAACTTCAACTGAAGGAAGTCAAAGACGGCGTCGCCACCTACCACTGCGAGCTGGACCCCAAGCTGGCGGGTGTGTACGAATACGGTTTCCGGGCCTTCCCGAAATCCGGTCAGCTGGCGCACCGTCAGGATTTGCCGCTGGTGAAGTGGTTGTAGAATAGTATTTTGAAAATACAGCGGCCGTGCCACTCTTGTAGTTTTGGCACGGCCGTTTTTTTTTGTTGTTTGAGTCCTAACTTCGGCTGAGCTGCCCTTTGCCTTAATTGCCTAATTAAATTCAATACTCAGCAATGCACATTGTCTTTTAAGGTTTATTGTGTATTATTGCATTAGCACAGATTAAATAAATATCGATCAACTTCTGATTGAGAAAAATTCCTTTTGCAAAAACACCTATTCCACACTTAAAAGTTAACCTATCGTTCTTACTCTTTTCCTGGTCTGATTTATCATTCCGTATCCGCCGGCGATAACCATCGGAATCCGGAGTGAAATCAAATAATTCCTGGTAAAAGGATAAGTATTGTAGCATGAATAGAAAAACGCACCCACAATACGGGCGGCTTCAATTTCTATTTTTGGACAATCTATAAAGCAGGTTAAGATTACAACCTTATTTCTTCATTTAATCACAAAAGCGTACAAATGAAATTCCACTCTCAATTATTCCTAATCGGGGTAAGCCTCCTTTTGTTTGCAAGTAGTGCTTTGAAGGGTCAAAGTGCAAGTGGCCTTACCACTACTGAATTATACTCCAGTACGGTGCCAATTGTTCCCGAGCTTGGAGAAATTCATGGTATTACGGCTAATGAGGAGCTCGTATTTGAGTTCCGTACAAAGGCAGGGGTAAAGTCGCCCGATGGAACATTCCAGCTTAGGGAAGTAGCTGCCGGTGGCTTATTGAAGCTGGATCAAAGCCAACCGATATCGCCCAAGGTAAACTACATCACTGCTAGCAACTACCCGGAGGGATCTGCTTACTACAGCAGCACCAAAGAGGATGCTGTCATGCTGGCTGGCCCGGAAGACCAACTCCCTCTCAGTGATTTAAGGGCAATGATCAGTAGCGCTAATGTTAAAGGAGGGGCTTTACCCTCGCTTATGGATTATGCCTCCGACGTAAAGATAGGCAATGAGGCCGCTGCTACGACGTATTACCATACTAATCCTTACGTAAGTCCGAGTGGAAAAATAGGCTACGTAGCATCCACGAACTATACTTTAGAGGATGCAGATAAAGCATGGAGTACGCCAGCCTTCGCCTACAAAAAGAAAATAGAAGTACATAAATTTAAAAAAGAACTCCTTTTCCCTGCTGAAAACATCTCATACAAGGCAGGATTAACCAGTGCCGAGCCGGTGCCCTATGCAACAGACCCCGTAAGCGGTTTGATGAGCATGCTGGGAGGGCTAAAGTATAAAAAAGAGCCTGGTAAAGAAAAAAGTCATTTCTACGAATTCCAATTGCTCTCTTTTGACCGGAACGGAGCAGTAGTAAATCAGGAAGTCATCAATAGTGACCTTCCTATTCAGATTACATCGGCTTTTGCTCTTGAGGAAGGTCCCTATCTTAACGCCAATACACGAGCTGCCAAAGCTTTTATTTTCATAGGGGAAGGACAGGAAAAAGAAGAACAATCAGCTGCTTTAATGCGCCGTTTGTTCTTTGTGGATGCCAGCACCGGGCAGCTCAGCAATACCACAGACTTTAAGCTGCCTGCTAAGCATGCTGAGCTGGCAGGTATCATCAATTTGTCTGCATCCGACCTGATCACATTGGTGTATTTTCACACTTATGCCGGTCAGCGCGGATTTACCTTTCTGACATTTAATGCCGAAGGGGAAAAAGTAGGAGAGCAATTTTTTGATAATAATTTCATCAATGCCGGTGGTATATCATCGGATAAGCTAATTACGGCACCAAATTTCAAAATGCTAAGTGTGCTCCCGGGCTCAGATAATCGGTACACCTTAGTTGCTACAATCCAGGATGGAGAAGCAACAGCAAATCAGGGCCTGTTTCTATTTGATTACGATGCAAAAGGCGTTGGAGTTGCTCATGGGGCAACAAATCCAGAAGATACAAAAGGGGTTTTCATAGATGATAAAGCTACTGTTTACTTCTTTACCAACAGTGGCGTTGGCATGCAGGCGAAACCGCAGCTGCTGCAATTTGGTGGTTCATCGGGTGCGCTCCAAAACATGCTACCAGAAGATGCCATTATTGGTGGTCCGGAAAAAGCCTGGCTCTACCATGCCGAGCAAAAAGCGTTTTATCTTTTAACCAAAGATGCCAATAATCGAGGCTTATTCCTCCATGAGTTGAAGCATTAAAATGTCTGGAGTATATTGACTCACAGCGTGTGTGTTAATATACTCCAGCACAATAATGTGCAGGCCAAAACTACCAGGTATACGCAATACGAAGTGGTCACCTACTGGCGCTGACGGCC
>CAZNHN010000039.1:15460-28660 GCA_964572415.1 uncultured Phaeodactylibacter sp. | reverse complement strand
CAAGACTTTCCCGATACGGGTGGACTATGTGGGCCTTTCCCTCGCCACCACGCTTATGGAAGACATTGATGTTCGAATCCGTGATGTGAACGAGCAATCCGTATTCCTTAATTAGCGCTTTTTTCGGATAAGGCAGCCTGCAGTTCAGGCATCTTTGCCTTCATAGCCGCATAGCCGATATCATGAATTTCCTGGTATTTATTGAGGTGCAGGATGGTATATTTCCGAATGCCCTCGGGTTCGATGAGCAGATCGCATAAATCAATACTATGTTGGGTATTGGCTAAAATGGATAAATCGAAGCAACGCTGGGCGATGCCGAATACATTTTTCACTTCGCTATTCTCAGCAATCAGCGTTGGCATAACATTCACCCCGATCACAAAACCGGCCTGTTCGCGAATAGCTGCCACCGGCATATTTTCAAGCAGCCCCCCGTCTACATAATGCTGCCCGTCAATTTCCACTGGCTGAAAAATGAGCGGGATGGCAGAAGAAGCGGCAACCACGTCGAAAAGCGGCCCTCTGCTCCGGATTTCACACGCACCGGTATTCAGATTGGCAATGGCAATATAGCAAGGCAGTTTGAGCGCCTCAAAGCTATCCTCGGCAATGGTTTCCTTTAGGCGCTCTTGCAGGTAGGTATGTTTGGTAAGCCCAGCGTAGGGCAGCCCCACTTTAAAAAACTTGAACAAGCTGGCCTGTTTGACCAATGCCAGTATTTCAACCGGCGATTTGCCGGATGCGTACAGCGCGGCTACGATAGCTCCGGCACTGGTACCAGAGAGGACATCCGGCTTGATGCCATGGTCTTCTAAAGCCTGAAGCACACCGATATGCGCAATACCGCGTGCCCCTCCTCCGGAAAGGGCGATTCCCAGTTGATATGGTTTTTCCATGTTGGAAGATTAACAAGGCGGGCCTGTTGCCAGGGCCCGCCTTGCAGGTTGTTTTTGATCTTTATCTAACCATCAGTGGCTCTGTCCAGATATGCTGTCCATTGCGGAACACAACGTTGTAGAGGCCCGCTGGCAGTTGGCTGAGGTTGAGCGTATGCGCACCATAAAGGTTGCGCAGTTGCTGCACAGGCTGCCCCACAGCATTGAAGAGGGTAACCTGTTCAACATCTACTGTGGTTTCTACCACTACCGTACCTTTTGCAGGGTTCGGGAAGACCTTCACCTGCTGCCCAAGCTCCTGATCCACCGTATTATCGATAAACTGTACATCCTCCAGGTAGCGGGGAATGATCTGATAACCCTCATCAAACGGGCTGTCGGAGTCAAACTGACCACCGATGCCGGTAATGGAAAGCGGGGAATTACCAGGAGAAGCCGTGCCTGCCAATGTGGTGTTATTGTCAATTCGGACAGTGAAAGTATTGACACCATCTGTCACATCTACATTGAAAGAAGCACCAGAGTCATCCCATAGTGATGGCTCTACAAGCGTCACACCAAATAAATTGATCAGCCCAGACTCGGTTGACTCATCAAGTACGGTGACTAATTCCGGATCTACCAAACTGTTGCCTGCACTCACTATCTCCAGTTCCTCCAATGCAATTTGCGTTAAGCCATTAAACTGCTCAATCATACCCCGGACAACCAACTCATCGCCCTCGGTAACCGTATAGCCAAAGTCTTCACTGGCACTGAATACACCAATGCCTTCCCCGGATGCATCAATAAGGGTAAACTGCAGGCCATTGCCGCGCAGGTTGACACCATATACGATGCCCTGCAATTCGCAGGCAACGCCCAGGGAGTCGGCCACACCATCATTATCTACAGTAGTCACCGTGCCTATGCTGTAGGGTGGGAAGTCTGATCCACCACTGCCTGAGTCATAAGGGTCAATATCTGCCATATAGCGGGGCAGCAGCTGATAGCCTTCATCAAACGGTGAACTGCTGTCAAACTGCCCGCCAATACCCGTCACATTGAAAGTGCCGGTTGGAGCGGGCAAATCAAAGAGCTCCACATCGTTATCAATACGCACGGTGATGGTGTTGGTGCCATCAGTGACGTCTACGTTGAAGCCAGAGAAGCCATCTCCCCATGCAGCAGGGTCCACCAGGGTGACATTCTCAATCGTGACGAGCTGAGATTCGGTCGCTTCGCCAAGCGCGGTGATGATATCAGGAGTTTGCAGGGCGTTCCCATCCGAAATAAAGGTGACATTCTCCACTTCAATCTGTATCAAACCATTGAACTGATCGATCGCACCTTCCACCAGCACTTGATCACCTTCGGTGACCGTATAGCCAAAGTTTTGATTGCCGCTAAACACACCGATGCCATCCCCAGCCTCATCAATGATGGTAAACTGCAGGCCCTCCGGGCGGAGGTTTACCCCGTGCACCACACCACGCAGGGCGCAGGTCACACCAAGAGAATCTGCTGCGCCATCCGCATCAGTGGTGGTCACCGTACCAATGGGGTACTCCGGATAATCCACAGGGCAGAGCACATTCACCGTAACGGTTGCAGAGGAACAACCTTCCGCATCACAAATTTCATAATCGAAAGTCGCCTCGCCACAGAAACCGGCATCCGGAGCGTAGTCCACCTGATTGTCTGCGTTGAGCACGGCTGTCCCATTGGTATTTGCCCCGGTCGTCAGTTCCACGGAAGTCAGCGGGTTGGGGGTTTGGTCATTAGCCAGGATATCAATGGTGATCCCGGTTTCAAAATCGGTAGTCACGACATCATTATTGGCGGAAATCATAGCTGTGCCACTTGGGCTGTAGGTACCAACCGGTACGGGAACAGCCGCACCGGTATTGGTCGCCTCATCGTCCAGCGCATTCAGGCCGCTAAAGGACCAGTTACCGAGCACAAAAGTACTGCCATCCGGCCCGGTACCATCAACCCGGTAGGCCCAGCCATCCTGGTATTCCCAGGCTGTGCCGGTGCCATCCACATTGATCTCACCGAAGACGTCGATGACGTTGCCTTCGAAGAAAAGCTCTATCGCATCGTCACCGTTGATACTTACGGCAGCACCACTTTCATCCGTAAAATCCGGGGCGAAGCCAAAAAATTCCTGGAAGGCCATACCGTCCCCACTTGTGAGATAAAGGTATTGCCCTTCGGAAGCGCTAACAGCCGGGAAGGTGTATTCTTCCCCATCCGTACCACCGCCGTTGGTGGCAGAACCTACACCGTAGGCACTCAGGTCGGCAATATCAGCGGTCGCATAAACTTCGATACCTTTGGGCAAGCCACCGGGCAGGGGGCCGTCGTAAACGGAAGTAAGGATAAGCGCAGGGTTGCCGGCGGGTACATTTTGCACCGTAACGGTGCCTACCATGCCCAACCCGGCATGCGGATCGCACTGATAGGTGTAAATGCCCGGGAGGGTAAAGACGTGCTGGAAAGTCCAGGCGCTGGAGCTTGCATTCCCATTGCTAAAACTTTCCGGGTTATCCGGATAGACAGATTGGTCACCATTTACATTATGGAACCCGTTAAGGTTGGTCCAGGTAACGGTATCCCCCACGCTGATAGTCAGGTTTTCGGGGCTGTAAAAGTTACTTTGCACATCGACGGCAAAGTTCTGTTGGGCCTGCACGGACCACGAAAGTGCGGTAAGCAGGAGGGAAAGTGTCATCATTCTTTTCATAAATCGGAATTTTAGTTTTGACTGAGTGCAGCACAAAAATAGGGGAAATGGAAGCAAATGGCTGAATGCCAGCCTAAATCTTTGTGTTAAGTATTTGACTGAGGAAATGAGCGCCGGTTTTTGGGCTGTCCAAAAACACGAAGCGCCTGCCAGGCAGTGCCGGCAGACGCTTCGTCATAAGTGTTTCGTAAACTAAGCGCAGATAGCAAGAAGTAGCTTAGGCACTTCTGTTGCAACTGCACAAAAACGGAACGTCATCAACGCTTAGAAAATCACTTTCGCACCTATCTGCAGGCGCCAGGTGTTGCCAAGAACGTTGGTTGTTGTGCGGTAAGTTTCAGTTGGAAACTCAGATGTACCTCCAATTGTGTTCAAACGGTATACCGGCTCGCCAGCATCGTTCACACCGCGGTAGTTGAGGAGGTTACGCTGCCATGGCACTTCAGGCACACCCCACTCACTCTTAAACATGTTTCCAATATTGATAAAGTCAAAAGAAAGCTGCAGCTTAGGCATGTCCTCTTTTCCAAAAAAGTTCACATCCTGAAGAATACGCAAGTCAAAGCGGTTCACCCAAGGCAAGAGTGCGCCGTTTCGCTCAGCTACTTCACCGCGAATTTCGCTCAGGTAAGGATCCTGGTCGATGTAAGCGTCAAGCAATGCCTGCTGACGAGACTCAGAGATGGTCTCACCGTCAAGTTCGAAGGCTTCAAAATTCAGCTCACTTGCAGAATTAGGAACGTAAATCAAGCGATCAGAAGCATCACCGAAGTTACCAGAGTAGGTGTAGGAGAATCGGCCAAAGTCGCCGCCTTCGTAGAATACGCTAAGTGTTGTTCCTCCCTTCTGATAGCCGAGGTTACCAATTACACGGTTAGGCTGATCGAATCCAGCGAAACCAAGCTCCGGGTTGTTACGGTTTTCCTGAACAGTAGCTGTCCACAGAGAAACGGCCTGAGAACCACCAGCTGCATCAAGATCACGTGCACGTGAACGCGTGTAAGCAGCCATGGCAAAGAAGCCATTATCAAATTGCTTGGAAAGCTGAACAGTCGCCGCGAAGTAGTCTGCCTTTTCGCTTGCATTGGTCAGGTAGAAAACGTTGCGGAAGTCTTCGTCATTGCTGTAACCACTCAAACCTGGCTGATCTGTCCAGTAGCCACGCTGATCAGGACCGTTGAAGGTCTCGTCAGCATCACGCAGTACGGCGTTGTAAGCAACAGGCGTGTGCACGTCACGGTTGTACATGAACTCCAACGTCAGATCAATACCACCAGGCAGTTTCTGGTCAAGACCAATGTTTGATCTCCAAACCTGTGGCAGGCGGAAGTCTGTGTCTGTCAGGTTCAGCTCATTGGAAAGCGTCTGACCTGGATTTTCAGGATTGTAAGCGGTTACGTCAGGGTTAAAGACGATACCCTCATCGATTACTTCCTGACCTTCGAAGCCAAGGCCACCCCGAACTACACCGGAGCCGTTAACCTGGTTGGAAAGCCATACGAAAGGAATACGGCCGGAGAACAGGCCTGTACCACCACGGATAACCGTGCTGCGGTCACCATTCACATCATAGTTGAAACCTACACGTGGAGAGAACAGTGGGTTGACATCAGGGAATACACTTACGTCAGGCATAAAGGTATCGCCATCATTGTCCGTGAATGTTTTGTTCTCTGCAGCGAGCAGTTCGTTCTGAGGCAGATCGATTGGGTAGAACGGCAGGTCTACGCGCAAACCACCAGTAAGCTTGAAGTTTTCATTGACCTGATATTCGTCCTGAATGTATACACCAATCTGACCGAACCGGGTCTCATCAGTAGGAGGCGTGGTAGAGCCGTCAAGTGCGTAGCTTTTTGCGAAAGCGTCAGGGAACACAGACTGATCCTGATTGATGACCGCATCAACAAAGTTCTGATAACCGATAAAACGGTAGAAGCCGTTGAATACCGGGTTAAAGGCATTGTCGAAGGTCATGTACTCGAAGTTGACACCGGCAGTAACCGTGTGGCGATCGAGGAAGAAAGTAGTATTATTGGTAACGTTGAGCACGTTATTTTCAAGCAGGTTACCCACGCTGAACAGCTCGTTACCCATACTCATGTAGTAAAGGAGGTTGCCAGAAGCATCCGGCTCCAGAACTTCGATGAAGGGGAAGGCCTGATCACCAGGAATACCACGGCGGGGGTCAGCAATCTGAGTGTAACCTACGTTCAACTGATTGGACACTTTGTTACCGAAGAGAGAGTTGAGTTCCGCTACATATGAGCGCACATTGCGGTCATTAGTGTAGTTGTTGTTCCGGAAGTTGATGTTCTCCACGCCCTGACGGGTAGTGTTCCGGTAGCGGGTCTGAATGAAGCGAATCGAGTTGTTGTTGGTAGGCACATCGCTGAAAGAAGAGTAATCATTGAAGCGGAAGCTCGCTTTGTGATTCTCGCTGATGTTATAGTCAAGGCGAACATTGATACGCTGCTGCTCAGAAGCGAAACCATATCCATCGGGAGCACCAACGTCATAGCCATAGAGGCTCTGAATCTGGTCACGTACGAAGTTGGCTTCCTCAATTGGCACGCGTGAGATTACCAGACCATCTGGCTCTTCACCTGGCCGTGCAGCACTCTTGATGAAAGGAGGAGGAGAGGTTTCCACTTCTCTTTCGTAAGCAGCAAAGAAGAACAGTTTGTTCTTGATGATTGGCCCGCCCAGTGTAGCACCGTAAATCTCGTTGCGGGAGTCAGGAATGTCTATCGACAAATCGCCAACTCTGTTACCCTGCATCTGATCGTTGCGGATGAGGTAGTAGGCAGAACCACTAAACTTGTTGGTACCAGACTTGGTCACTGCGTTGACAGAAGCACCGGTAAAGCCAGAATAACGCACGTCGTAAGGTGCCAGGTTTACACTAACCGCTTCGATGGCATCCAGAGAAATTGGATTGCCGCCTGCAAACTGTGCAGAGCCAAGACCAAAGTTGTTGTTATAGATGTTACCATCTATGGTGTAGTTGTTAAAACGGGAGTTGGTACCCGCAAAAGACGTTCCGTTAGACTGTGGCGTCAAACGCGTAAAGTCATTGATGCTACGGCTGATGGTTGGCAGTGCAGTGATCTTTTCTGAAGAAATGTTCACGGCAGAGCCTGTTTTGCCATCAGTAAAGCGGCTGTCGCGATCCGCTAAGACGAGTACCTCGTCAATAGCAACTGCGCCATCGCTCAGTTCAAAGTCAATGATGGAAGAGTTGCCCAGCGTAAGGAAAATCCCTTCCTGCTTTTGGCTTTCGTACCCAACATAGGTGACTTCAATTTCGTACGGGCCGCCAACACGCATACCCTGGATCGTATAGTAACCAGAGGCGTTTGTAAAAGTCCCGTAAGTTGAACCGGAAGGCGTGTGTACGGCACGGATGGTAGCACCAACTAGTTCTGTGCCATCGGTATCAACGACACGACCGCTGATACTACTAGTCGTGATCTGAGCATTAACTGCCAGGCTTAGCAGCAAAAATGCACACAAACTAAGGAGTTTGGTCCTCATAAGAGTTGAAATTTAAAGTTCGGAGTGTAAAAAATAGTGAGTTCTGAAATTTAAATCATTACAGGGCATTTCCTATAATTTACGCAAAGGTAAATACGGTATGTTAAGTTAATGTAAATAAGGTTTTATTTTGTGTATAAAAATCTCCTGCCCCGGCACAACACACTTCCCGGTCAAAACCTTATACTTTCGTTTGGGGGGCTATGCCAAAACGTTTCTAAGAAAAGACAGGCACTCCAAATTTTATCCCGAAACCTAATACGTATACGATTCGTTTTTTTTCTATAGGATTTAGAAACAAATACCTTATTATCCTCGTTATTAGCCTAACAAATGCACAAAAACCTAACCCAAACTCATGAGAACACTTTTAATCTGTGTGGGCTTACTACTGCTCGCACCTGCCCTCGGGGGGCAAAAAATGTCGAACCCTTCGTTCGACCTGTTTCCCTTTGCCTACAAACAACGTGTTCCTTCCACTACTGTTTCTTCAATCAACGATTCGGCAAGCAGACCTCTGATCAGTGCGCACAGGGGAGGTCGCTTTATTGCGGGCTACCCGGAAAATGCATTGGAAACTTTTCAGTTCATTGCGCAGCAGGCACCGGTGATCATCGAATGTGATGTGAATATGTCCGTTGACAGCGTGTTATTCCTGATGCACGACAATACCCTAAACCGGACAACTACCGGGTCAGGAGCCACACAGCTTAAGCCCTGGAAAGAGATAGAACTGCTATACCTCAGGGATGATTACGGCATTATCACTCGCTACCATCCACCAAGCCTGAAGGCCGTGCTTGGCTGGGCCACCAAAGAGCGTCAACTCACACTGGATATAAAACGTGGGGTGCCTGTGGAAAAAGTAGTTCAAATGGTGCGGAACAGAGGCGCTATCGATTATGCCTCTGTAATTACATACAATTATGAAGACGCCCTGCGAGCTTACCTGGAAGACCCAAGGATTCATATATCCGTCAACATAAGAAATAGGGAAGAATTGCAACGTTACCTGGACGGTCCGTTCAACACCAATAACCTCATGGCTTTTACCGGGCTTACCGAGCGAAGTGCGGACTTTTATCAGCAATTAAAGGATGCCGGTATCAGAATTATTATTGGCACAATCGGCAACCTGGATCAAAAAGCTACCGCAAAGGGTGGGCATATTTACCATAAGCTGTTTGAAGCAGGCGCTGATATTCTGGCAACCGACCGTCCCTTAGCGGTCCACAGAGCTTTTGCCGGCGAGTAACCTTCAGGAAAGAGCAGTGCCAACTTCTATGCATTGCTCTTTCCTTTACTGCCTTCTCCTCAATTACAGGAAATTGACCAGTTCTATTTCAAAAATCAAAACAGAATACTCCGGAATTCCTTCCTGAGCTCTGTTGGCATATCCAAGGTTGGAAG
The DNA here is from genome assembly GCA_964572415.1 of uncultured Phaeodactylibacter sp. GTDB lineage: Bacteria > Bacteroidota > Bacteroidia > Chitinophagales > Saprospiraceae > Phaeodactylibacter. The sequence continues at coordinate 20,089 of CAZNHN010000039.1, read as the reverse complement.
GGATAAATAACTGGATTTTCCCTCCTTTTTTAATTAACGGAACACCAACCCGCCATCCGGTAACTACATTCGATAAGTTAAACTGAACCGCATCATCCTCCTCACTTTCGTCGAAGACGGTGCCGTCAATCAAATACCCTTTGTATCTGACAAGTACCTGGGAGTTGGGGGTAGGAAAGGTACTCCCCTCTCCTTCCTCCTCAATAATGTAATAGACCCCACTTTCGTGCCGCTCTGCCTCAGCCATCAGGTTATTCTCTTCCAGATAGTTGAGAATCTTTACCTCGTCTTCCTCCCGCCGGTCTTCAGCCGGCTCCGGCCCAAACTGCTGGCGTTCGCATCCTAATCCGAGAAGAATGGCGCTACTAAGGAATAAAAGAAAAAACTTTTTCATAGTCTATTTTTGGGTGATCCAAGTGCTGAAATCAACAAATGCAAAAAAAGGAAAAAAATACGAACAACAAGACTGGAAAAGCTAAAAACGAAGGGAATGTCGCCACCTTAACCAGTGAATACTGTAATTCATATCTTATTTGTTTTTATATTACGCCAAACGAACACGGTCATGAATGACAATTTCTGCGTATTTCTGGATGCCGGGCACGGCGCTATAGATCCATCCGGGCAATACACAACTGCTCCGGGCAAACAGTTTCAGCATCAGCAAGGGCAGTTTCACAATGGTTCCTGGTTTTACGAAGGGGTATGGAACCGCACCATAGTTTCCCTGGTCATTCAGAAGCTTGAAATACTGGGCATCCGGTATTTCCCTGTTTACCACGAATATGTGGACTTCCCCCTGCAATACCGCGTTGATCAGGCCAACTGGTATTACCGGAATTACCGGCGGGGCATTTTCCTGTCCACTCATGCCAATGCATCCGGAGTTGGTGCGAGAGGGTATGAAATTTACACCTCGCCCGGTGTCACCGCTTCCGATCGTATTGCGGATGCCCACTGGGGTCATGTCCGCAACCTGCTGGGCGACCGTATTACCATGCGCACCGACCGGTCAGATGGAGATTATGACAAAGAAGCCCGTTTTTATGTCCTTACCCGCACGGTCATGCCTGCGGTCCTCATCGAACATTTGTTCTTTGATAATTATCAGGATGCACGGCTGCTTATGAACCCGGAAATCGTAGACCGGTTTGCGGAAGCACAGGTCCGGACTATTATTGATTACATGAACAGCCTGTAAAAGAATCCCTGTAACCGGAATCTGCCGGATTTCATTGCCATACGGTAAGTTCTTTGTACTTTTGAGTATTGCAGATTGAGTCCGCACCCTCCTGCATACAAATATGACTAAGAACATAATCCTATGAAACTAAAGCTTTTACTCCCCGTACTTGGCTTAATGCTCGTACACTGGGCTGCCGCCCAAAAGGGTGTGCCCTCTACCCCCGAACCTATACAATTGACGCCACCCAATGTTAGCCGCCTCCTGCAGGAAGATCAGGACAGGGGGCTGCATAGCCGGGTAGCCGCCCCAATCAATGCCGATTTTGGTTTAGACAATGCGGGCGCCTGGGAAATTCAGCAGGATGGCAGTGCCATTTGGACCTGTACCGTGACTGTTCCCGGCGCGCTGGGGCTGGGCTTTGTGTACGATGCCTTTTACCTGCCTCCGGGCAGCACTCTTGAAATGAAAAGCCCGGAAGAAACTCAAAAAGCTACCTATACTTTTCAGGATAATCAGCCGGGCGGGCAGTTTTTCTCCGGGTTCAGCAAAGGGGCTACCGCGACACTCATCTACCGGGAACCGGCACACGCACGTTTGCAGGGCAGGATTCATATCCGCCGTGTAGACTTCGGCTACCGGGAACCTACCGGACGAAGCGTACTGAATTTTGGCTTTGGAACAAGCCTGGACTGCCACCCTAATGCCAACTGTGAGTCCGGGGCTGGCTTTCGGGATATCCAACGCAGTGTTTGCCGGATCGTTATGGTACTTGAGGAAGGAACCGGGTACTGTAGCGGTACGCTGATCAACAATACTGCCGAAGATGAAACGCCTTACGTCCTTAGTGCTTACCACTGCGATGAGGGATACACCCCCTTGTACGATATGTGGCGATTCGATTTCAACTATGAAAGCGAAAGTTGCGGCACCCCTTCCTCTGAGCCCGCCTTTCAGTCGCTTATGGGCTGTCAGCGAAGGGCAAGCCGGAGGGCAAGTGATTTTGTTCTGTTTGAGCTAAACAACAATATCCCACCTGATTTTGAGGCCTACTTTGCGGGATGGGACCGTAGTGCCGGTGTGCCGGAAAATGGTGTGATGTTCCACCACCCCAGCGGGGACATTAAGAAGTTTTCCTCTTATGATCAGGCTCAAATTCACCCATCCGCCATTAACTGGCAGGCAGGCGCCACACCACCCAACCACCACTTTGATGTAGACTTCAACCTGGGCACTTTTGAGTTAGGGTCCTCCGGCAGCGCGCTTTTTGACAGCCTTGGAAGAATCAGGGGGCAACTACACGGCGGGTTTAATGGCTGTGACCAAACCAGCGCATATTACGGGCGGTTAACGCGTTCCTGGGATGGAGGCAGTACACCCGATACCCGTTTGATGGACTGGCTGGACCCTGTAGGCACCGGGGCGGATACCCTTGGGGGACTGAATGCTGCTCCTCCTTCCATGGTTAGTATTGGAGGGCAGGTTATGACCGAACTGGGCGTCCCGGTAGCTAATACCACAGTCTTTCTTTCCGGGGTAGTAAACGATACTGTTACTACCGGACAAGACGGGCTCTTCACCTTTTTTGATGTGCCGGCTGGTGCTGTAGTTGGGCTGCATGCCTATAAAGAAGATGACATTCAGGAAGGTATTTCCAACCTTGACTTAATTCGGATCGGTCAGCATAATCTCGGGCTGGTCAATTTAGATAGCCCCTATAAAGCAATTGCTGCTGATGTAAATAACTCCCAGTCCATATCCGTACTGGATCAAATTGCCATACGCAAAGTTATTCTCGGTATTGATATTGACTTCTCTGCTGTAGACAACTGGCGATTTGTACCAGCCGCATGGCCGCTGAATGGCGCTAACTCGCCTATGGTTGTTCCCCTGCCGGGGGTATTTATGATTAGTAACATTACCGGCAATATTCCGGATTTCGACTTTATCGGTATTAAGTCAGGAGATGTTAACAACAGCGCCAATCCGGGAAATTGATTCATGTACAGAAAAGGGACTACCTTATGATTAAGGCAGCCCCTTTTCTATCATCCTAAATCCTACTGGATGTATTATTAAATGTCCATCTTTTCAAAAACCTCCATCACTGCACGAACGTGATCGGCAGATTCGCTCAGCAGGGCTTTTTCATCATCATTGAGCTGTAGTTCAATGATTTGCTCGATACCGTTTTTACCCAGTTTAACCGGTGCGCCCAGGAACATGTCATTGATACCATACTGCCCGTCCAGTCTTACGCAGCAAGGGAAAATACGCTGCTCATCCCGCACGATAGACTCCACCATCTGAGCGGCTGCCGCTCCCGGCGCGTACCATGCGGAGGTGCCCATAAGCTTAACCAGCTCGCCACCGCCAACTTTGGTGCGCTGCACGATGGCATCCAGCTTCTCTTTTTCAATCAATTCAAGGACAGGAATACCAGCTACCGTTGTGTAACGGGGCAGTGGCACCATTGTGTCACCGTGGCCGCCCATCAGGACCGCCTGAATATCCTTTGGAGACACGTTCAGCTCGGTAGCCAGGAATGCCCGGTAACGGGCGGTGTCCAGAATGCCCGCCATTCCGAATACCCGGGACGCATCAAGACCGGACGCTTTGTACGCTGCGTAGGTCATTACGTCCAGTGGGTTGGAAACCACAATAATGATGGGATTTTTGGAGTGCTCCATGATAGAGCCCGACACCATATTCACAATTTTAGCATTCGTCGCGATCAAGTCATCACGGCTCATACCAGGCTTACGCGGAATTCCTGCAGTAATCACTACGATATCGGAATCAGCAGTAGCCGCATAATCCTCCGTACCAACCAGCCGGGTACTGTAATAATCGATGGGGGCCTGCTGCCAGCTGTCCAGCGCTTTGCCCCGCGCCATATCGCCTTTGATATCGAGCAGGACGACTTCATTCACAAGATCTTTGTGAGCCAAAACATTGGCACAGGTTGCGCCTACATTACCGGCGCCGACTACGGTTACTTTACTCATAATTTTTTATTGGTTTTTGCTAGTTGACTTTTCTATGTGTCGGTCAGGCAAACTTAACTAATTATCTTCATCTTGCGAAGTAACTTTCGTCATATCGCCCATTGCGGTTCATCACCCCTAAATAGAGTACAATACCTGTCAGGCCGGAATAGGTGGAAATACATTTTTATCAGTTTGGCATCCGATAGACAAATTGGATTTTATTTTTTTCCTAATTTTGCGCATCAAAATACGCTCGTCAGAAGTTTCATTTAGAATAAGTTTCCCCTCTTTACCAGAGGGCTTTCTCAGCAAAAATGTACTCTACTAATGTTTCAAAGATTCTATATTTCAATTGCATTCGCCCTAATGATTGGTTTTTCCACTCAGGCACAGGAGGTTCACCCACCCTGCGGGCTTGACCACGAAGCGGCCCAACTTGTAACCGAGCGCCTCCTG
>CAZNHN010000039.1:0-15428 GCA_964572415.1 uncultured Phaeodactylibacter sp. | reverse complement strand
AAGGCGGCTCTGGAAGCAGGCCTGATCACAGAAAGGAATACCAGCTATGTACCTGTCAAATTTCATCTGGTGGGACTGGCAAACGGTGCCGGGCGGGTCTCGCCTTCCCGCGTACTCGACCAACTTTGTGCGCTCAACGAAGACTTTGAGTCTGCCAATATCCAATTTTACATCAAAGATGGGTTCAATGAAATATTCAATAATGCCGTATTTGAGAATCATATCAATACTCAAAATACCATCATGGAATTTGAACGGGACAACCGTGCCATTAATGTATTCATGCCCGGCAATGCAAACACAGGCGGTGGAGGCATAGGTACCACACTCGGCTATTACTCCCCGTTTAAAGACTGGCTGGTGATCCGGAGAAACGATGTTGGTGCCTCAGAGATCACCATGACGCATGAATTTGGCCACTTTTTCAGCCTGCCCCACCCTTTCAATGGCTGGGATTTTGAGCCCTGGGAAGCCGCCGCCCATGGCAGCACCGTCAATCAGACTACCGCACCTGACAACTTCACCCCTGTCGAATTAGTCGATGGCAGCAACTGTGGCAATTCCGGTGACTTTATCTGTGATACGCCACCCAATTACAATTTTGGATTCGGATGGAATAACTGCAACTTTACTACAGAAGTCAGAGACCGCAATGGTGATCTGATTGATCCGGAAGAACGGCTTTTCATGAGCTATTTCCTGAATTGCCCAAGGGGAGAGTACTTTTTCTCCAACGACCAAATCTCTTTGATGCAGGCAGACCTGGCCTCTTCTCAGCGTTCCTACATACGCAGCAACCATGTCCCCGTCCTTGATGAGATAACGCAAGTGCCTACGCTGGTTGCCCCGGTCAGCAGCGAAATCGTGGAAAGCTATAACGCAGTCAACTTATCCTGGGAAGATGTACCGGGTGCACAGGGCTACGTCCTTCAAATTTCCCGCCTGCCTACATTTTCCGCTTCCCTGACCGTTTACGATGAGGTCGTTTGGGGCACTTCCAAAGTAGTCAACAGCCTTATGGAGAATACTAACTACTTCTGGCGTGTCCGCCCATTTAGTGCCTACCGGACCTGCACAGAATTTACAGATGCAGCCGCCTTTACAACCGGAAGTACGGTCTCTACCGAAAATATAAAACTGCTCGATGTCTTCACCATAGCGCCCAATCCGGTGCACAAAGGTGCCAGCATCCAGGTTTCCCTGAAAGCCAATCAACCATTTTCCGCCCACTTGTCCCTCCATAATCTGGCCGGGCAGGAAATCGCTCAGCTTGGTGAAGTGCAGGTACAGCAGGGGGAAAACTACTTTGAGGTGCCCTCAAGCAACTTAGTACCCGGTGTTTATCTGGTGGGGCTGAACAGTCAGGAAGGCCGGCAGTTTAAGCGCCTCGTTGTTACCCGGTAATAATTGTTTTGAAACAGAACTGACATTTTATCCTTTTACTTTAATGCCCAACGAACCATGATGACCGTTGGGCATTAATAATTCCATTGAACCATTATGCCTCGCAGGTAACCTACACTGCGGGGCTGACCCGGACTTAGTAAAACACCATCTGATTTCATGAAACTTATTTTACGACTAGCTCCACTACTCTTTTTTATCCTCGGGACAATTCAGACGCTGCCCGCACAGGATGTTACCAGCTTTTGCGCCACTCCACCCGAAAAGAGCGAATGGCTCAAAGCCTATCAGCGTTCGCCCGAGGCTTATGCAGTACGCTCTGATGAACAGCAATTCATTCCGCTGACCATCCACCTGGTTGGCACCGATGAGGGCAGAGGCTTTTTCACCGGGGAGCAACTGGCAGATGCACTTTGTACCCTGAATGAAGACTTCCTGCCTACCAACCTGCAGTTTTTCATTGCGGGAGATATCCGGTACATTAGCAATTCTACTTATTATGAGCATACTTTTGGAGAGGGCTTCCAGATGATGGTCAACAATAATGTGCCTAATACTGTAAACTGCTACTTTGTACAGGACCCGGCTGGCGCCTGTGGTTACTTTTCTCCCGGAGCGGATGCCGTTGCCATGCGCAAGAGCTGCAGCAATGCCAATGATCATACCTGGGCACATGAACTTGGACATTTTTTCTCTCTTCCACATACTTTTGTTGGATGGGAAGGCACCGACTACGACCCCACGGAAGATACGCCGGAATTCATCAATGGCAGGCGGGTGGAACGCGTTGATGGTACTTTCTGCAACGATGCCGCCGATGGCTTCTGCGACACACCACCCGACTACATCAGCTACCGCTGGCCCTGCAGTAGCCAGGGGCTTAGCAACGTACAGCAACGAGACCCTGCGGACTCGACCTTCCGCTCTGATGGCACCTTTTTCATGAGCTACGCCAGTGACGGATGTATGAACCGCTTCTCTGAGGAGCAAGTCAGTGCGATGCGGGCCAATATAGAATTTCAGCGCCCGGACCTTCCTCCCCTGGCCGAATTTCCAGACCTCATTCCGGATACCTTCCAGATGGCGCTTATTGCACCTGATTCCGGCGCAATTATCGGCCATACCAGCTCTGTCACCCTGGAATGGGAATCGGTAGCAGGCGCAATCGGCTACGCCGTTGATTTCGATTATTACCTGCCTTTCAACAACTCTACCCTGAACTTCCGCAGCCTGACCACAACAACCAATAGCCTGACGCTGACCGACCTGGAATCCGATCGAACTTATCTTTGGCGGGTGCGCCCGATTGGCCGGTATGATGGTTGCTCCTCGTTCAGTACCCAACGTGCCTTTACAGTTGGCACTTTCGTGGATAGTGAGGATTTGATAGCGGATGACTACGGAATAAGTGCCTTCCCACAGCCCGCAAGTATCTCCGAAGGACAGGTAACGGTACGGAGCCAGCTGCCGCAAAGGAGCAGGAGTACGCTGCGCCTGATCAACAGTAGCGGGCAGGTCGTCCGCAATTTTGAGATTGAAGTACCCAGGGGAAGCAATGCCATCACGCTGCCAGTTAATGGCTTATCTGCCGGGTTTTATATTATCGAGCTTATTTCAGATACAGGCCGGTGGGTTGAAAAACTTACCCTGACCCAATAAGATGATTACAAAGGCTTTCAGGATAAATACGCCTCATTTTTTATCTTTCAGGAAAAAACCTACCGATGACTAAAATAATACCTGCTATTATTTTTTTTCTGGGGCTTGCTGTGGCCCAGCAGGCTCAGTCCTCCTGGAGTTTCCCCTGTGGCACGCCTCCGGGCAAATCAGACTGGCTGAAAAGATACCAGGAGAATCCACAGGCTTTTCAGCGCAACACGGACACGACCTTGCATGTACCACTGACCATACACATTGTGGGCACTGACTCCGGAAGCGGTTTCTTTGGCCTTTCGGGCCTAAAGGCAGCCTTCTGCAAACTCAATGAAAGCTTTGAAGAAGCTAATATTCAGTTTTTCATGGCAGGCGAGATTAATTACCTTCAAAACTCGGATTGGTACAACCACGAAACCGTTTTGGAGGGTGCCGAAATGATGTTTGCCAATAATGTGGAAGGCACACTTAATATCTATTTTGTGAGTGACCCCGCTGGCAATTGCGGCTACAACCTGCCGTACGCCGGCATAGCAATGCGCAAAAGCTGTTCAGGGCCTAATGACAACACCTGGGCGCACGAGATTGGTCACGCCCTGGCTATCCCGCACCCTTTCCTGGGTTGGGAAGGCGGTGTCAGCCATGACGGTTCAGTAACTCACAATTTCAATAACCCCGCCCCGGAAATTGTCACTTACGACTATACTTTCTTTCAGGACACCCTGATTGAGGATACCGTAATTATAGACACTGCTTACGTAGAATTACTGGACGGCAGTAACTGCAGCCTGGCCGCCGATGGCTTCTGTGATACCCCACCAGACTATATTGCCCAGCGCTGGTTTTGCGACGTCAACGGAGAAAGCCCGACTCTGCAAACTGACCCTGCCGGTGCGACTTTCCGCTCGGATGGCAGCCTGATCATGGGGTATTCTGATGATGCCTGTCAGGCTAGGTTTACACCGGAGCAGATTGCTGCTATGCGCGCTGACCTCTACGACGAAAACCCGGATTGGATTTCCCCGGTGCCGCCTATGGAGCCCGTGGCGGGTACAGTTACCGAATTTCTCACCCCTGAAGCAGGTGCAGAGCTGCCCTTCGATGAGGTACTGCTTTCCTGGGTGCCTGTAGATAACGCTACCCAATACATTGTACAAATCAGCCCGCTGCCTACCTTTGGCATCCGAAGTGAATACGTAGTGGAGGAGCCTGAACTTCTGATCACCGATCTGGTTGCGAACCGAACCTACTACTGGCGGGTTACGGTATTAAACGCCTACTCTTTCTGCGCTCCCCTCTCCGAAGTAGCCACCTTTAATACTACAGAGACCAGCAACGTAAATGCCATCAGTCAGCTCACTGCACTTCAGGTATTTCCCCAACCTGCAGGCGCAGGTGAAGTAATGACCGTTGCACTTACAACCAATGCCCCGATTAACGGGCGCCTCAGGCTGTACAGCAGCCTCGGCCAGCCAATGCAGGAAATGGCCCTGGATTACGGACCCGGCCGCCACACCCTTTCGCTACCCACAGCTGAATATCCGGCCGGAGTATACTTCCTATCGGTGCAAACCGCTAAAGGGCGGGCGGTCAGGCAAATTGCAATTGAGTAGCGAACAGCTCCGGCTTCTCCTGATCAATGGGAAAGCCGGAGATACCCCACTACAGTTTGCGAGCCTTTAAGGCAAACAAGTGAGGTGCGCCAGCCATTGAGGCACACTCATAGGCACCATCATCCCGTTGCCGCATATTCGGAAAACAGTTGAAGGGCGAATAGGGGTATTCGTCGAATGCCTCTATTCTCAAACCCTGTTTCAACAGTGCGTTGAAGACACTACTCAGACTGTAGCTCCAGGTGTATTCCATCCGTGGTTTTCCCTCCTTATGGTCAGCGTAAGATCCAACAACTTCCTCAGCAAAGGAAGGCATTTCACTACCGAAGTAAGGGTATTCATGCTTTCCGGTATCAAAATCAAGCATCATTAGTGCCGGATGAAACTCTGCAATAAAGAAAACGCCACCGGGTTTGAGGTGCCGGGCGACAACTTCCCCCCATGAGTCGAGATCCGGTAGCCAGGTTAGCACACCATAGGAGGTAAAAACAATATCAAAAGCTTCCTTCAGGTCAAGCTCCAGTACATCAGATTGCACGAAACGGGTGGATAGCCCCAGTGACTCTGCAAGGCGCTGAGCAGTGGCAACAGCTGTACCTGAAAAATCCACTCCTGTCGCCTGGGCGCCAAGTCTGGCCCAGGACAACGTGTCCTGACCAAAGTGGCACTGCAGGTGCAATAAAGTCTTGCCTTCAACCGGTTGCAGGGCTTCCAATTCCGGTTTCATCAGAGAAGATGCGCCGTTTCTGAAAGCTTCCATATTATAGAATTCCGTTTGCGGATGGAAGCTGGCCCAGCCGTCCCAAAGTTCACGATTCGCTTGCAGGTAGGGGTTCATGTTTTGTGGGCATGAGATTAATTGCGATATTGCCAACCTTTCAAATTAAAGGAAAACAAAAATAGTTCCGGAACATGGCAGATCAGAAAAAAAACCCACAAAATAAACTCAATATTGAATTACCGGAAGAAGTCGCCGAGGGCGTTTATTCTAACCTGGCGATTATTTCCCATTCCAATTCGGAGTTTATCCTGGACTTTGTCCGGCTTGTACCTAATGTACCCAAGGCCAAAGTGAAGTCGCGCGTCATACTGACCCCTCAGCATGCCAAACGCATGCTAAAAGCGCTGCAGGACAATATTCAGAAATTCGAAGCGCAGTTTGGGCCGATCGACGAGTCCGGGCAGCCTCCGTTCCCGCCGATGAGCTTTAATACGCCTAAGGCACAGGCATAAATTTTCCGGCGACGAGGCTGACCTATTAGATCAGCCTCGTCCCGGTTACTGTTCACTTCTCTTCCAGAAAGATTTCCGCCATCATACAGCGGGCGCTGCCGCCACCGTGCTGCTCAATTGTGTACAGCGGGCTGTGCAATATTTTCGTGTATTGCTCAATGGCAGCTACCTGCCCGGGGGTGAGCGACTGATAAGCCTGCTCTGACATGACAAGGTAAGGCGTACCGTCTTTTCCGGCTACCTGCAACATATTGCCGGCAAAGGCCATCATCTGATCCAGGGAAATTTCGATAATCGCTTTTCCGGTAGCCGCAAACTGATCTTTAAGTAATTGCTGCTCTGTTTTATCAGGCACGGCATCCAGGCAAATGACCACGAAGTCTATCCCCAGCGCCATCATCACATTGGTATGGTAAATGGCTTTCCCATCGCCATCTACGGCGGTGAACGGTACTTTTTTGTAGCCCATCTTGTCACAAAATGTTTCCAGCAGCTCACCTTCCGTACGCGGGCTCAGGCAGGCATAGGCGACTCGGTTGGGACGGTCGAGAATAAGGCTGCCGGTGCCTTCCAGGAACCGGCTTTCGGCTTCCGTGCCTTCAAATTTCATCCGGTTACGGACCTCAAAGTGAGTGGAGAGCTGCTAAATAACATCCTCCCGCCGCTCTTTCCGGCGGGTCGGTGCGTGCATAGGATAGGTTGCCACTGTGCCATCCTGATGGAAAGTGACCCAATTGTTAGGGAAAACCGCATCCGGTTTAACTGGCATGACCGTATCTTCGACTACATGCACTTTCACCCCGGCATCGCGCAGGCGGGCTACAAAAGTATCAAACTCCTGAAGCGCCTTTTCTTTTACCTGTTCGGAAGTAAGGTCCGGATTCAGGCTCTGAAAAGCATTATTGGTGGCGGTCTCCGGATTGTACCCGAAGTGCGCAGGGCGTACCATTAGAAGGTGGTTGGTAATTTGGCGTTCTTTCACGGGCTGTTATTTTTGCCGCAAAGATAGGTTTTGGGAGGAATACCTAAAGCCCCTCCCCCGCTTTTTTACGATCCCGATGCAACTGTGGCTGCCGACCGGCTGAGATTAGCCTTCTGCTGTTCCAATACCAGGTCGGCTACGGTCTGAATCCACCTGGGGTCATCATTAAGGCTGGGAACCAGGTCCACATGCTCACCGCCCATTTCCTCAAATTCCTCCTGGTACTCCGTACCGATTTCGATGATGGTCTCCAGGCAATCGGCTACAAAGGCCGGGCTGAAAACCAGCAGGCGTTTTGCCCCTTTTTCCGCCTGCTCTTCGATGGTCTTGATGGTATAGGGTTGTGCCCAGGCTTCCGGCCCCAGGCGGCTTTGAAAGGCAGTAGTGTACTGTTCCGGCTTCAGACCCAGCTCTTCCACGATTGCCTTTGTAGTGGCGTGGCACTGGGCTGAATAGCAAAATTGGTTCACCGGAGTAATGTTCATACAGCAATCCTCCTTTTTCGTACAGTGGCTGTTGGTAGGGTCTCCTTTCCGGAGTTGCCGCTGCGGCAGGCCGTGGTAACTGAAAATGATATGATCATAGCTGTCAAGGTCAAACTGACGGGCGTTATCCGCGAATATCTTAATCATGCTGGGGCGGTCGTAGTAGGAATTCACCATTTTGACATCCGGGATGATCTGCCGCTTGGAGAGCTCCTGCATGACCGCATCGTGCACCGAACCGGTGGTGGCCGAGGCGTACTGTGGGAACATCGGGATCACCGTGATTTCCGAGACCAGGGCTTTCTCCAGATTTTCGATGGCATGCCCGATGGACGGATTCTGGTAGCGCATAGCAAGCTCCACGACGTACTCATCGCCAAGCAATTCCTGCACGCCATCCCGGACACGCTCCCCGTAAAATTTGAGCGGAGAGCCTTCTTCCGTCCATAGCATTTTGTAAAGCTTGGAAGAACTGCCGCTGCGGAAAGGCGCAATAATACCCCGCACCAGCAGGTTCCGGGGCAGCCACGGGTAGTCAATGACACGAGGATCCAGCAGAAACTGCTTGAGGTAACGATACACCGCCCCCCGGGAGGGATCATCCGGAGTGCCTAAATTTACCAGTAGTACGCCTTTTTTTCCAATACTCGTCATGCCTTTGTTCTGTCTGTTAGTACTCATTTTTCGGAATGTCAACCTTTCAAACGCTCACTTGCTTTCTTAGTTTAAAACCTTGTTTTTATTTATGGCCATGTTAATGTATTTTTGGCCACTCACCTGCCCAGCCCCAAGTTACGGGTGTGGCTCAAAAAAAATTCCATGAAACGACCTCTGATACTGGTAACCAATGATGATGGCATCACCGCACCCGGTATTCTCACCCTGGTGGAAATCGCAAAATCCCTGGGGGATGTGGTGGTGGTCGCCCCGGATTCCCCTCAGTCGGGCATGGGGCATGCCATTACCATCAGTGGACCAATCCGGCTTCATCCCAACAAACAGGTATTCGAAAATGTGGAAGCCTACGAATGCTCAGGCACGCCCGTAGACTGCGTAAAGCTGGCTAAACATGTGGTGCTGAAAGACCGGCAACCTGACTTATGCCTGTCTGGTATCAACCATGGGTCCAATGCCTCCATCAATATCATCTATTCCGGTACGCTTTCCGCGGCTATGGAGGCTTCACTGGAAGGTATACCGTCTATTGGGCTCTCCCTGCTCGACTACTCCCACGAAGCGGACTTCGAGCCTTGTGTCCCTTTTGTTAAGACCCTTGCGGAATGGGTTTTGAATAACGGATTGGAAGAAGGCAGCCTGCTGAACGTCAATATTCCGGCTATTTCCAGATCGGAGCTCAAAGGGCTGCGGGTCTGCCGGCAGGCGGATGCCCGCTGGATTGAAGAATTCACGGAAGCTGAAGACCCCAGGGGGCAAAAATACTACTGGCTTACGGGCCGCTTCTCCAATAATGACGAAGCCGATGATACTGATATCTGGGCGCTGGAAAACAACTACATCTCTGTAGTGCCATCCATGCACGACCTGACCAACTACCGGGCCATCAAGACCCTTAAGCAAATCGAAAAACTATAAGGCATGTTCCAGAAAAACAACCTCCTTTATGGCGTGCTGATAGGGCTGCTGCTGCCAGCGCTGGGCTTTGCGCTTATTTACTTTGGCTATGCCTTACTGGAAAACAGTGGGGTGGTGAGCGAGCGTGGCTTTTCCCCTTACTTCCGGGAACGGACATCTGCAGTCATTGCCATTTGCCTCAACCTGCTGCCGCTGAATAAATTCATGAAAGCCCGCGCCACTCAATCCATGCGGGGCATAGTGCTTGCCACCGTTGTTCTGGTTGCAGCCTGGGTCATTTACTTTGGGAAATACATCCTCTCATGAAGTACTACATCATTGCCGGTGAAGCATCAGGTGATTTACATGGCAGCAACCTGATGAAAGGGCTTAAAGCTGAGGATGAGGCAGCAGACTTTCGGGTTTGGGGAGGCGATCTTATGGAAGCTGCAGGCGGTCAACTGGTGAAGCATTACCGGGACCTGGCGTTTATGGGCTTCTGGGAAGTTCTGAAGAATATCCGCACCATCCTGGGCAACATAAAAATGTGCAAGCGGGATATTCTGACCTATCAGCCTGATGTGCTGATCCTCATCGATTACCCGGGCTTTAATCTTCGGATTGCTAAATGGGCTAAAGCACAGGGCATACGGGTATTCTACTACATCAGTCCACAGATTTGGGCCTGGCACAGCAGCCGGGTGCATGGTATTAAAGCCAGTGTGGACCGTATGTTTGTAATTCTGCCCTTTGAGCGTGACTTTTATGCGAAGTACGACTACGAAGTCGATTTTGTCGGGCACCCACTCCTGGATGTTGTGGAGGACTTTGAAGCACCTTCCGGTTTCACTGCAGCTCATCAGCTGACAGACGCCCCCATTATCGCTTTGCTGCCCGGCAGTCGCAAGCAGGAAATTGAGCGCCTGCTTAACGTCATGCTATCCATTGTACCTGACTTCCCCGATTATCAGTTTGTGATTGCGGGCGCGCCTTCGCAGGAGCGGGGTTTTTATGAGCAGGTCATAAAGCAGTCACCGCTCTCCGAAGAGGCCGCAGAACGGGTCCATTTTGTAGACAACCAAACTTATGCCCTGCTGCAACATGCAGAAGCTGCCCTCGTCACCTCCGGCACAGCCACTTTAGAGACCGCCTTGTTTGAAGTACCCCAGGTCGTCTGCTATAAGGGCAGTCCCCTCTCCTACTTCATCGCCCGTCAAGTCGTGAATGTGGACTATATTTCTCTGGTCAACCTTATTGCCAGCCAGGAAATCGTTAAGGAACTCATTCAAAACGATTGCCGGAAAGAACGACTACAGGAAGAGCTAAGTGGTATCCTCTCCGGCGAACAACGGGCGGAAATGATCAAAAATTATCAATTGCTTAAAGCAAAAACCGGGCAGGGTGGAGCCTCCCGAAAAGCAGCCCGTCTGATGGTGAGGTATGCAAAAAACATGGATTAAAAGCTGGTGGCCAACCAATACTCCAGTGCGACTAGACCGAAATAGTTGACAGTCTTTTCATGCTTGAGGGCTTACTGGCGTTAACTGTCAAGCATCTACGGCTCAATCCACTAGTGCCTCAAATGATTAACCATTTAGAGTGCAGCAATAGCACAGGCATTGCAGGGGCAAAAACTAGCCGGCAATTCGGTCTGATCGTACTAGATTTCCGGACTGTTGCTTTTCTTAATCCACTCCAGTGTCTTTCCAATACCCGTTGCCAGTGGCGTTACGGTATAGCCCAGTTCTCTTTTTGCTTTCTCACTGGAAACCTGCCAATGATAGGAGTACTTTCTCACCCAACCTGGTGTGATTAAAGGAGTGCGGCCGAATAACGTTGCCAGAAAAAGTTGAATCTTTCCAAAAGCCAACATAACCCAAAGAGGAATAGGGTACAGCTTGTATTTTCGGCCATGAATCTGAGCAATCAGGTCAAATAGGCCATTGTAACTAATATCTTCTCCTCCTAACAAATACCGCTCTCCGGATCGCCCATGCTTCATAGCCAAAATATGACCGTTTACTACGTCCTCAACAAAAACATAGTTACCGACAGAGGTGCCGTCTCCGGGAATGAACTTCCAGCTTCCCTGTGCATATTGCATGATAAGCTTAGTCACAGCATTGCTGATATTAAGTGGCCCCGGGCCATAGACACGGGTAGGGTTGACAATCACAGCCTGTAATCCTTTATCTGCATATTCTTTAACGAGCTTTTCTGATTCAAACTTCGTGCGTTCGTAGTCTGTAAAGAAGTCCGTTTTTTGGACTGTCTCCTCATGAACAACACCGTCGATGGCAGGCCCAAGTACCCCGGCAGTGGAGGTAACAACCAGCTTATCCACTCCTTTTTTCAGCGCAACATCCAGAATGTTTTTAGTACCTGTCACATTGATCCTCTCGAAAGAATTATCGCCAGCCCAGACCCTGGCAAATGCGGCCAGATGGAAAACTTCTGACGCACCATTCATTCCTGTTTCGAGCGCATGAATATTGTCAAGGTCTCCGTAAACTATGGAAACATCCAATTGCTTGAAAACTGCAGCCTTTTCCGGAGAACGTACCAGTACAACCACTTCATTTGCTTCACTGGATAATTTTCGGACTAATTGCTGCCCGATAAACCCAGTGCCCCCGGTAACAAAAATGCGTTTTCTCATATCACTGTTTTCAGAAATGAGCTCAATCAATTACCCGGACCCATTTCTCCCGTTTCGCTTCCATGACCCCAATAGGCCTCAGCGCGAACCCTTCAGCTTTGGCCGTATTGATAAACGCTTCCCTGTGGCTTGGTTCAACCGCTGTCAACAATCCACCGCTCGTTTGGGGGTCGCAAAGAAGAAAGCGTTGGTGATCATCAGAAATGGCTTCAATTTTATGCCCATAGCTGGCCCAGTTGCGGTGTGTGCCGCCCGGTACGCATTTTTCACCCAGGTAGTAATCCAATACTTCCTTATCAAGCAATGGAACTTGTTTGAAGTTCACCGTGGCACTTAGCCCACTTGCTTCGCACATTTCGCTGAGGTGCCCCAGCAGCCCAAAACCTGTTACATCTGTCATCGCATGCACATACGGCAGGTTAGCAAAAACAGCCCCTGCTTTGTTAAGTTGAACCATGCTGTCGCGAGCCATGGTGCTATGCTCAGGTTTCAGCTTTTTCTTTTTTTGCGCCGTGCTAAGTATGCCTACTCCAAGTGGTTTGGTCAAAAAGAGCAGATCACCGGCCATGGCCCCACCATTCATTTTGAGTTCACTCGTTTTAACCCGTCCGGTTACTGCAAGCCCAAAAATCGGCTCCGGGCTGTCAATACTATGTCCGCCTGCCAGCGGGATACCCGCTTCCTGACAGGCCATGCGCCCGCCTTCGATGACCTGATTAGCCACCTCGGGCGGCAGTTTGTCAATGGGCCAACCCAAAATGGCAATAGCGACCAGAGGCGTAGCGCCCATCGCGTAAATATCGCTGATGGCATTTACGGAAGCAATTCGCCCAAAGTCAACCGGGTCGTCTACAATAGGCATAAAAAAGTCAGTAGTGCTCACGATGGCTGTACCGTCGCCCAGGTCAAAGACAGCTGCATCATCCCGCTTGTCGTTACCTACCAGGAGGCCCGGAAAAGGTGTTTTTTCATTAGCATGGGCCAGGATTTCATCCAGAACTTTGGGGGCGATTTTGCACCCGCAACCGGCACCGTGGCTATATTCAGTCAGTTTATATTCCATTCTAGTATTGTTTTTGATTGGCGAACGCGATTAGGGTGCGGGCGGTTTGGACCGGGTTGTCCTTTTCTACCGGAACCGGATAAACCGTTTGCCGGCCCACCTTCTCAAAAGTGTGGTGATGATAGGCTTTGTCGTAATAGACCAGGGCAATTTCAGCCGCCTGATGATACTCCTTTTTCCCAATGGCTTCAAGGGCTGCCTTAAGGTGCTGCCCGCCGAGCCGCTTTCGGATCCTCCCAAAAGCTTCTGCCAGTTGGGCATCAGAAAAGGACGCATACTGCTGCACCAGCCGGTTGAGCCGGTCTTCATGGCTCACCTGCAGATCGAATAACGGGGCTTCGGTCATCGTTTTCCAGAAGCCCTCCGGAATGTAGACCCTGCCAATAGCCCGGCTTTCATTTTCCAGCCAAATCCGGCGGGTGTGGCTGAGCTGCCGGTAGGCTTCCCACAAGTCATTCTCAAACTGCCGCACAGTTGGCTGAGGAGCCTCCCCCAGTGCACCGAAGGTAGAGCCTTTATGATGGGCCAGCTTTTCCAAATCAATGATTTGCTCGCCTGCGGCTTTCAGCTCGTGAATGACTTCTGTCTTCCCGGCACCCGTAGGCCCGCCAACGATCAGGAAATTCGCTTTTACCTGAGCAAGGGCTGCCTGAACCCAGGTCCGGTACGCTTTGTACCCCCCTTTGATGACCTGCACTTCAAAACCACTCAGGCCCAGCAGCCAGCCTACACTGCTACTCCGCTGACCGCCCCGCCAGCAGTGCAACTGTACCTTTCCTTCCGGAGCTATTTTTTCAGCCTGCTCCACCAAATGCCGCATTTTCGGGCCCACAAATTCAAGACCTTTCAAAAAGGCTTGTTTCGGGCTCACCTGTTTGTAGAGGGTGCCTACTTCCGCCCGTTCTTCGTTTGAAAAGAGCGGTAAATTACATGCGCCAGGGATGTGGGCTTCCTCAAACTCAGCTGGCGTGCGGACATCCAGTAAAGGAGTATCCTTTCGTTGCGCAACTGCTTCCTCCGGAGAAATATAGGTTATGGCCATTTACGTTTACTCTGCTTTTTCCCAATCCATACTACGTTTGACTGCCTTTTGCCATCCTGCATACCGGCGGTCCCGCTCTTCAGCCGCCATCTCCGGCTGGAAAGCAATATCCAGCTGCCATTTTTGTTCCAGCTCTTCCGGTTTCCAATAACCGGTGGCCAGCCCTGCGAGATAAGCAGCGCCCAGGGCCGTCGTTTCGATGATCTTAGGGCGCTCCACCTGAACGTCCAGCATGTCAGATTGGAACTGCATGAGCAGGTTGTTGGCGCTCGCCCCTCCGTCTACCCGCAGGGCCTGAAGCGGAAAGCCAGCATCCTTCTCCATCGCATTCAGCACATCTTTGGTTTGGTAAGCCAGTGATTCCAGGGTTGCCCGAATGATATGAGCTTTGCCTGTGCCGCGGGTCAGGCCGAAAATAGCGCCTCTCGCGTACATGTCCCAGTACGGAGCACCGAGGCCGGCAAATGCAGGTACGACATAAACACCATCGGTGTCAGGTACCTTCATGGCGTAGTATTCAGAATCCGGCGACTCGTCGATAATCTTCAATCCGTCACGCAGCCACTGAATGGCGGCGCCGGCTATAAAAACACTACCCTCCAGTGCATACATTGGCCTGCCATCGAGGCCACAGGCTACCGTGGTCAGCAGACCGTGTTTGGAAGTGACCATTTCATGCCCCGTATTCATCAGCATGAAGCAGCCGGTTCCGTAGGTGTTTTTGCCCATGCCCGGCTTAACACAAGCCTGGCCAAACATCGCAGCCTGCTGATCGCCCGCAATTCCGGCAATGAGGATCGGTTTGCCAAAAAGGTAGGCTTGGGTCTCGGCGTACACTTCGCTTGAGGATTTTACTTCCGGAAGCATAGACTTGGGTACGCTGAGTATATCGAGCAGGTGATCGTCCCACTCCAGGTCTTTGATATTGTACAATAAGGTGCGGGAAGCATTGGTATAGTCCGTCACATGCTGCTTCCCTCCGCTGAGTTTCCAAATGAGCCAGGAGTCTACGGTTCCAAAACAAAGCTCACCTGCTTCGGCCTTTGCTCTGGCCCCTTCCACGTTGTCCAGGATCCATTTGACTTTGGTGCCGGAAAAGTAAGCATCGGCAAGAAGGCCCGTATTTTCACGCAGGTAGGGCTCATGCCCGTCTTTTTTCAGCTGATCACAAATTTTTGCAGTACGCCGGTCCTGCCAGACAATCGCATTGTGGATAGGCTCCCCCGTATTACGATCCCATACCACTGCTGTTTCCCTCTGATTAGTGATGCCGATGCCTGCGATGCGTTCGGCGGAAACGCCCTGCTTGCGAAGAACGCCCTGTGCAACCTTCAACTGTGTATTCCAAATTTCATTAGGGTCATGTTCCACCCAGCCTGCTTTGGGATAAATCTGAGTGAATTCCTGCTGCGCGGTGGCAACGATACTGCCTTCGTGATCAAAAAGAATAGCCCGGGAACTTGTGGTCCCCTGGTCAAGAGCAAGGATATATTGGTCCATGTTGATTGTAGTGTGATAATGATTTGATTAAGGGTAGCATGCCAAAAATATAAATTGTGGGCATATCTGCAAGGAATCTCTTTCGATTTTCCAACAATTGGCTGTCTGTAAAAATATAGGTGGCAAGTCAACTATTGACCCCGGATTTGCTTTCTTCTAAAAGCATCTATACTGACGATTAAGTGGTTTGCCACAGCAAACCTACTCAATGTCAGTATTTAC
>CAZNHN010000038.1:19423-28663 GCA_964572415.1 uncultured Phaeodactylibacter sp. | reverse complement strand
GGCAAATTCTGGATACCTACTTCGGCCATCTGCAAGCCGCGCTTGAACAACCCAGCGCCGCCCTGGAAAAAGAGTGGCGCTCCTTATACCGGGTCGCCTGGGCAGATTTCCACCGTTTTCTGAAAGGGTGGAGCCCTGGCCACTGGAAAATCAACAGCTACAGCGAGCGCGTCACTACAGAAGTGATTAAAAGCCTTACGCTATGAACCTTTCTCAGCTTACCCAGATCGCTACGGAGGCTGCCCTTGCCGCCGGGCAGGTCATCCAAAATGCCATTGGTAAAGAGGTACCGGTGTAGCAAAAGCAAGGTGGCGAGAGCTATGCCTCTCAGGTCGTCACCGCTGTAGACAAAGCCGCTGAAGCCGCCATCCTGTCCCATCTGCTGCCCACTTGCGATGCATTTGACCTGGCGCTTTTATCCGAAGAGACCGAAGACGATGGGAGCCGCTTTGAAAAAGACTTTTTTTGGTGCGTTGACCCCATGGACGGAACGCTGCCCTTTATCCGGCAACAGCCCGGCTTTTCCGTATCCATTGCTTTGGTTGCCAAAGATGGTACACCCCAACTTGGTGTAGTCGTTGACCCGAGCACCAATACCCTGTACCACGCCATTTGCGGCGAAGGAGCCTGGAAGAACAACACCCCCTGGGCAATCCAAAACGCCAATGTTCACCTTACTTACGTGACCGACCGCCAACTGCAGGATACGCCCCGGGCGGCCGAAATCCGGCAATTTTTGCAGCAGCAAACAGAAAAGCTTGAGCTAAGCGGTCTACGGGAATGGTCCGGTGGTGGTGCCGTGCTGAATGCCATCCGAGTGCTTGAAAACGGACCGGCCTGCATGCTCAAGTTCCCCAAAAAGGAAAAGGGTGGCGGGAGCATTTGGGACTTCGCGGCTACCGCCTGCATTTTTCAGGAAGTGGGGCGGGCTGCTACAAATTTCGATGGAGGACAACTCGATCTAAACCGAAAGGACAGCACTTTCATGAATCATGAAGGGGTATTTTACCTCAATCTCTGAAGTAGCACATAAATCTTCACTTTTAATCTCCTGAAACACGTGTATTCGTGGGCGTTCTTTTTTTTAAGAAAACAGCTCATTCGCACATATTTCCACACATCCATATTGTTAATAGAGAGCATACATGGGAGGACACCCTTTGTGCAAAGTAAGGAGTTTGGCTTGCCGCAAAGGATAAGCCTCTCCATCTGAAGAGCGATAAAAAACAAACAAAAACCAATACACATGAGTACTTACCTTAAGCAGGCAAAAACAGTAGCTGGATTTATAGAGACACTCTCTCAGGAACACCCTAAAGTAGCCGAAGGCTTTGTTACCCTCCACAAAGCGTCCGCCGGAGATAGTGCCCTGAGCGGAAAACAAAAGGAACTAATCGCACTAGGCATATCCATTGCCATCCGCTGCGAAGGCTGTATTGCCTGCCACGTCAAGGCCGCGCTTAAGGCCGGCGCATCGCAGGAGGAAATCGTGGAGACCATAGGCGTAGCTATTCTCATGGGCGGCGGGCCGTCAGTGGTCTACGGTGAGAAGGCGTACGAGGCGATGAAGGAAATGATGTAAAGCGTCTCTTAGCCGGTCAGGAAAACTGACCGGCTAATTCTAGTGGCCGCTGCAAATTTTGAGCACAGGCTGTTGTGCCTGACCTGGAAGAGAAGCCCCTAATGAACCATAAGGGTCGGTTCCGGCTTTAGTTGGTTGAGAGGAAGATTGCACAGCGCAAGAAAACCTGCCTGAGCCTACCCTCTTTCCATTCATTCGATTAAATCAAAACAGGTGCAACATTCACTCCATTCCAATTCCAGCGATGTACTGATCATCGGTGGCGGGCTTGGCGGACTTACGGCAGCCCTGCACCTGGCACAAGCGGGGGTGCAGGTGCGGGTTTTGGAAAAAGAAGCCTATCCGCGGCATAAGGTCTGCGGTGAGTACATTTCCAATGAAGTATTGCCTTACCTAAAAACCCTGGGCGTTGATCCCATAGCAGCGGGCGCCACCCATCTTCAGCGCTGCCTGCTGAGTGCAGAAAGCGGTCGCAGTGTGGAAGCCCCCTTGCCGTTAGGTGGATTTGGGTTAAGCCGGTACCGGCTTGATCAGCTGCTTTTCGAGGCGGTCCTTGCCGCCGGCGGGGAGGTTGAATTTGCGGAAGTAACGGATGTACAGACGGACACGGAATACACCCGGGTACACACGCGCAGATCAGGCACCTACCTCGCCCGCATCGTTATCGGTGCCTACGGCAAACGCTCCCGGCTTGACAAGAAGCTGAACCGGGCGTTCATCAGGCAAAAAACACCCTATCTGGCTGCAAAAGCGCACTATGCTGGTGATTTTCCGGAAGACCTTGTGGCTTTGTATTGCTTTCCGGGTGGTTATTGCGGGGTATCAAAGGTAGAGGAAGGGCGTATTAATGTCTGCTACCTGGCCCATCAGCGCACCTTCAAGTCTTATCAAAATCTGGCGCAATATGAACAAGCGGTATTGTACCAAAACCCGGAATTGGAAGCCATTCTCACCCGCCTGACACCTGTTTTTGAACGACCCCTTACCATCAGTCAGATTTCATTTGCCCCGAAACGGCAGGCGCACGACCAGCTTCTTTTGGTAGGCGACGCAGCGGGAATGATACACCCCCTTTGCGGGAATGGTATGGGCATGGCCATTATGGGCGCCCGGCTTCTGGCAAAAAACATCCTCGCCTGTCTGGATCAACCGGATTTTCAGCGGGCCCACCTGGCAGAAGGGTATAGCAAAGACTGGCAGGCAGAATTTCAGCACCGGCTCAACTTTGGACGGCTCTTCAACGCCTTATTTTACCGGCCCACCTATTTCGAGTGGGCGGTTAAAGGACTGAGTTACCTCCCATGGGCATTGCCCTTTTTCGTTCGGCAAACCCACGGGCAGCCAATTTTAGACCACGAGTAGCATTTCCATTTGGAGCGCAATGATAAAAACCTCAACTTACAACCCAACAGAACCGCATAACACCCACAGCCTATGCTATTCGTAGATACCCGTCACCGTAGTCAGGAGGATGAAATCATGGATGATTTTGACATGACGGGCGAGGTGCTACGGGATTCCCTGGACCAGATTGCGCGCATTAACCGCTGGCTGGGAGGGAACCAAATCACCGTGGATGGTGTGAAGCAACTGGTCAGCAACTTACCCAAAAGTCAGCCTATCCACCTGGTGGATCTGGGATGCGGCAACGGCGACTTATTGCGCATTCTTGCCCGTTGGGGGCGGCGGCAGGGGCGTACCTTCCGGCTGACGGGGATCGATGGCAATGCGTACACTATTGACTACGCCCGGAAGCTTTCTAAGGACTATCCGGAAATTGAGTACCGGACAGAGCTCTTGCCTTCTCCATGGCTGGAAACGGCAGATTACGATATTGTCCTTTGCACGTTGTTTCTTCACCATTTTTCGACAGAACCGTTACTGCGATTATTAAAAGTAGTACAGCAGCAGGCTAAGCTCGGAATCGTAGTCAATGATCTGCACCGTAGTGCCCTGGCCTACCGTTTGTTCCAGTTGATCACCTTACCGGTTTCCAACCCTATGGTGATTAGTGATGGATTGGTTTCTATACTGCGTGGATTTAAACGTAAAGAGATGGAAGAATGGGCTCAGGAACTGGCCCCTTCTGACAGCTTGATCCGCTGGCGGTGGGCATTCCGTTATCAATGGATTATAAAAAACAAAAGGGCTAATCTTTGATCTGTTTCAGAACCGCTGGAAGTACGATAATATCCGAAATCAACGCAATGGCAACGGTAAATGCACAAAGCAACCCGAAGGTCTGTACAGACAGCACCCCACTTGCTCCCACTACCAGAAAGCCACACACCAGAGCAATCGTCGTAGCCAGTAACGCTCCTCCGGTATAGTGAAGCCCCTGATCCAGTGCCCCGACCCTGGCAAGCCCCTGCTTACGGTAGGACTGATAACTGTGCAGCAGATGGATGGTATCGTCCATCGCTACTCCTAACATGATGGGGGCAAGCATGGCGTTTGCCGCTTCCAGGGCAATATCGCCCAGGTACATCACCGTTCCCGTAAGCAGTATGGGCAACAAGTTGGGTAGCATGACCAGTAAGCTGACCTTCCAGTCCCCTACGAAATAGAAAAGAATACCGAAGGCCAGGATAAAAGCCGTTCCAAAAGACCAAAGCTGCGTTTGCAGGATGAAGGTATTCAACTGTGCAAAAAGCGCCAAAAAACCATGCACGGATAGCTCATACCTTGCCGGATCGAAATGCTGTTGAAAGTTGGCCCGTATCGCTGCAAGCAATTGTTCCAGTGCTTTTGTCTCCAGCTCCTTCACATTCGCGGAGATGCTAAGCGCACTTTGATCTTCGGCCACGGGAGAGAAGAAAGCGTTGCGGTCAACCGGGGGCTGGCTTAGGATATCGGCAGCGTTTGCCGGGCTGAACACAGATAGCGGGCTGCTCCGGGACTCCAGAAAGTCGCGAAAATTCAGAATAGAAACGGGTGTCGCCAATTGGGGGTGCTCCCCGACAAACGCCTGAAAAGCTTCCAAACGATCAAGGGCAGCCTGGTTGAGCATGCTGCTGTCCTGACGGTGGGCGATGTTGATTTGAAAACGGGCATTGCCGCCCAGCACCTTCTCGATGGCGAATAAATCAGCTTTTGCCTGGCCTTCTCCCAGCAAGTGCAGAGAATCAGTATTGACCTCCAGCCTGCTAATCGCCCCTATGCCCAACAGAGCCAAAACAGCAGCTATCCCAATGATCGACCGGGCGTGATGGGTTGTCCAGCCATTGATATGATTGACCGCATTCCGGATAAAACGGGTTTGAAAATGCTGAAGCCGACTGCCATCGCGGGTGCCAGCTACCGGAACTTGAGGAAGCCAGCTAAAGCCAATAGCAGTGATCAAATAGACCAGTACAAAGGCCGCCACCATGCCGAGAAAGGTAAATAACCCCATAACCCGGAATGCTGGCAAGGGAGACAAGGTAAGCGCCAGATAGCCAATAACCGTAGTGACCGTTGTGTAAAAACAGGGCTTCAGGCTATGCAACAGGGCCTTTTCAATGAGGGCGATCCGTCCCTCCTGTGGGTGCCTGCCTGCTTCCTGGTGAAAGATGTTAATGATATGCACGGAATCGCTCACGCTGTACACCATCAGGATCGTCGGGATCAGCATGGAGATCAGATTGAGGGAATACCCCAGGCTGGTCATCACTCCCATCAGTATGCTGATAGGTACTGCCACGCTAACGGCGGCAACCGGGATGTAGTGCCAGTGGGGAAGTAACAGAAAAAGGAGAGCAAATATGACCAGAGTCGTTGCTACAGCAAAAAAGGTGCTTTCCTCGTAGATGCTGGCGTTAAAAGCTTCATTGAGCATGGGTTGACCGGAAATAAGTGCTCCGGGCAGGTGCTCTTCAATCATCATTTCCACCTGACTTACGATTTCGTTCCGCTTTGATTCCAGTTCATCCGTCGGGTCGAGTTGCGCATAGAAGAAGAGGTGCTTTCCCTCAGGCCCGATCAGTTGATGCCGTATAGCCGGGAGCTGTTCGAGCAACTGACTCACCTGTCCGGGGGTACGCCCCGATGGATAAAGCGGTCGGTAATAGAGACTCCGGTTGGAGTATATGGGATACTGAGCGTTAGCCAGGCTAAACGTAGCGTGCACACCGGGCAGGGTATCCGCTTGCTGGTGTAAAGCCCTAAGTGACCTAAGGTGTGTGCTGTCCAGCGCATCCTCAACCTTCAGCATGGCGATGATGATTTCATCAGAACCTCGTTCGTGCTGAAACTTCAAATACGACTGATAATCAGGGTTATCCTCCAGAAACCAGATGGACACCGAATTGTCGACCCGGAGGTTTTCCGCCGTTAGGAAAGCACCGGTTAAAGTGGCGACCAGCAGTATGCCCGCCCACCACCAGCGATGGCGAATAACTCCGCAGACCGTTTTTGAAAACAATTGCTTCATAATCTAATGAGCCGGGCTGCCCAGCATAACTTCTGCCCATGCTCCATGATGGGACCACGACAGGTAGGCGCTTTGCGGCTCATTCAGGTAATACAGGATCGGCCGGCCGAGTTCATTTTTTCGGATATTAATCTTGTCGGGGCAGCATTGAAAGTGTCGGGCAGCAAGTTCGGCTGCTGTTTGGAGGATCGAAGTGCTTCGTTGTTTTGGAAGTGTATCAGGCGTATGCAAAAGCTGCCGGTCCATAATGCGGATGGGGGCGACTTCGGTAGAGCTGCTGATAAAGCTTTTATGGGCTTGAGCCTTTACCATGTAGGTGCGCTCCTGCGTATGCAAAACAGCCTGAAAATGACCTGCCTGCGTGGAAGCCCATTCAACAACCTGTAATGAGCGGGGAGCGTACCGGCGTCGATGAAATTCAGCAGACCAGGCTTTATAGGCGGCTTCCTTGCATGCCCAGAGCAGCCATACCTGCTGTTCAGGGTCGTTGGCCTGATGTATGAGGGCCTGCTCTCTGTCTGTGAAGAGCTTACCAAGGTAGCCGGGCCGGTGCCAGTTGCTGCTTTGACGGGCTGTTTTGACATCGACTATGTCGTTGCCAATCATCCTGCCTTTTCTTCAATAACGGCCAAAGCGGCCTTTACGGTAAGCATTTTTTCCATGGCCTCATCCTCAATTTCAATATCAAATTCATCCTCCACATCGAGGATGATATCTACCAGATGAGCGGAATTGATCTTCAGGTCTTTGATAAAATCGGTCTCTTCGGTTAAATTCCCGAAGGCTTCCTCATCCGTCACATAAGGCTTGATGATGCGGCGAAGGGCCTCTAAACGTTCAGCTTGGTTCATTCGTCGTAGTTTAAAACGCGCCATTAAAGGATTGAAAGATAACACAGGCATTGACATCTCCAAAGCCAAACCCGGCTTTAATCACTGTTTTTACCGGAAGGTCTTCACGCAGCTGGCGCACGATGCGGCCTTCCGGGATGACCTCAAGAATGGCCGGATGGGGGTCTTCACAATTGATGGAAGGGAAAACAAACCCCTGATGTAAGCCTAAAACAGCAGCCACACTTTCGATGCTGCCCGCTGCGCTGATGCAGTGCCCGATCATGCCCTTTAGGGAATGGATGTATGGGAAGTCTGATCCGGTCCTCCCGAGCGCCGCCGCCCAGTTTTGAATTTCGTCCGGATCTTTGGTGGTCGCGGTCAGGTGTCCGTTGATGAGGTCAATTTCTCCCGGAGCCACATTGCAGCGCGACAAAGCCGCCCGTATGCAACGTTGCACGCCAACCGGGTTAGGTGCGGTCATGGAGCCTCCGCTCCGTTGCCCTCCGGAGTTGCTTGCTCCGCCCAGTACCTCTGCATAAATGCGTGCGCCTCGTTCCAGTGCGCTGTCCAAAGACTCTAATACTAAAGCCCCTGCTCCGCTGCCGGGCACAAATCCTGCTGCGGTGGCACTCATCGGCCGGGAAGCTGAGGCGGGGTCATCGTTGCTCCGGTTATTCATCACCCGCATAGCATCAAAGCCACCCCACAGGTAAGGCCCGCTATCACTGGCGCTCCCTGCAAGCATCCGTTTTGCATAGCCGTTGGCGATATGCTCGTAAGCCATCAGTATAGATTCTGTTCCGGTGGCGCAGGCTGAGGAATTGGTGGTTATGGTGTTGCCAAGCCCCAGTATGCCGCCCAGATAAGCACTCACCCCGCTGGCCATAATTTGAGGCACCGTGGTGCTGCCCAGGCGCTTGACCCTACCCTCATCTACCAGGTACGAGGCTTCCCGCATTTTGTCCACTCCTGAGTTGCCGATCCCCAAAACGGCACCGCTGTCGAAATCTGCCGTTTCGCGCTCCCGTGAGAGGCCGGCATCTTCCCAGGCATCGATCCCTGCCATACAGCCATACAAGATACCGGAGGAAACAAAATTGCGTAACTGCAGAGGCGTAAGGTACTGAGCTTTCAACTCTTCTGAGACCTCCGGAGCACCGGCAATCCGGCAGGAAAAGTTCAGTTCTGCCAGTTCCTTCCGATACTTAACACCGGACTGACCCGCACGAATGGCAGCAGTAAAGTCAGGAAGCCCCACGCCATTAGGCGCAGCGACACCGAGGCCTGTGATGACAACACGTTTCTTCATAGTTGGGTCGTTATTCGGCTGCACATACCTGCCAGTTCCCCCTGACAGGCCAGTTCAGATTGTGCATTAAAGAGTTGCACCTTGCATTTGAGCTTATTGAAACGAAAGTATATTTTTTCGGAGACTACTTTTACCCGCTCCCCGGGATAAACAGGCTTCAGGTAATCGACAGCCTGGGAAGAAAATGCCACGCCAGGCTGCTGTCCCGAGGCTATTTTGTCCCGCAACAGGTAAATACCCAGGCAAACCAGCCCAATTTGTGCCATGGTTTCCGTCAGAATAACCCCTGGCGTGACCGGGTGGCCCGGAAAATGCCCCCGGTAGAAACCGGCATCGGGTGGGAAGGTGTAGTATCCCGTTGCCCCCTGCTCATCGACCCGCTCGAGTTCGTCAACAAACCGAAAAGGGGCTGCATAGGGAAGTAATTCGAGAATCTTGGAATGGTTCATTGGACTAGATCATTTACTGTAAGTGCTCTCCACCATCTACCGGGATGACCGCCCCGTTGATCCAGGCTGCTTCCGGCCGGACCAAAAGGCTGACCACCGCAGCTACATCTTCGGGCCGCGTCAGGCGGTCAAAAGGATTGCGATGCCGGCTGATTTCCATTAGCCGTTTGTGGCCAGGTATCAGGCGCAACGAAGGCGTATCGGTAGTACCGGCCTGCACACAGTTGGCCCGGATACCGTAGGGGGCAAACTCCAGCGCAATTTGCCGGGTGATGGCTTCCAGGGCAGCCTTCGCTGCGGAGACCGCGCCGTAATTCGGCCAGGCCTTTCGATTGCCTTCACTGGTGAAACTGATGATTCGGGTGTCCGATGCGAAGAGTTGAGCCTGAAAAAGCGCCTGCACCCAATCGTACAAGCTGGTGGCCATAGCGGCCAGCGTCAGGTGGAAATCGTCGCTCTGCAAGTAGGGGCTATTCCCGCCTGCCATAGGCTTCAGGTTTCCTTTCGCAATGCTGTGCACGACCACTCCAATACGCCCTTTTTCTCCTATTTGATTTTGAATAGCTTCAATAAGACCGGAGCGCTTATCTGCCCGGAGGGCATCCACGTTGAAGGATTCAAAATCTGTTGCGTTCGTAGCAATTTCCGCAAATGCT
>CAZNHN010000038.1:4581-19413 GCA_964572415.1 uncultured Phaeodactylibacter sp. | reverse complement strand
CGCAGATTTGCGGTCTCTGTGGACAACAAGGACGCCCCAGCCATCACGCCCCAGGGCTTTGGCCGTAGCCAGCCCCAGGCCTGAAGAACCTCCCAAAATAAGTGCGTACTGGTGCATAACGGTTTGAATTAATTGATGGAGAACTGCTCTATCTGCTACGCGCAGCCCTTCAAAAAATCACCATTCCAACAAAACCCGCTGGGCGGAAAACCCGGGCCCAAAGCTAAGCATAAGCCCCTGATCGCCCGGCGGGATGTCCCGTTCCAGAAAGCGCTCCAGCACATAAAGCACGGTGGCGCTCGACATATTACCGTACAGCCTCAGGACTTCTTTCGTGTCCGTAATGTTTTTGTCAAGCTCTCCAAACAAGTCCTCTACAATCTGAACGATCTTTTTGCCGCCAGGGTGAAAGATCAGGTGGTTGATACGTTCAATACTACTATCGGCTCTCGCCAGAAAAGGGTGAATGATATCCTCAAAGTGAGCAGCGATCGTCTCCGGTACGGACTGATCGAGCACCATAGCCAGGCCGGTATCTTTCAGTGCGAAGCCCATCATGTGCTGTGCGTTGTAAAAGTGGTACATTTCTTCCCGGAGAATATGCGGGCCCTCATCATCAGGGTGAGAAGACAACAGCACACAGGCTGCTCCGTCTCCAAAGATGGCGGCGCTCACCACGTTGACCATCGAGAAATCCTCCTGCTGAAAAGTAGCCATCGGAGATTCCACTGCAATGACCGCTGCCCGCTTGCCAGGATTGGCCTGCAGGAAGTTCTTGGCATAAATGATGCCGGATACGCCCGCTGCACACCCCATCTCTGTGACTGGCAACCGGACAATATCCTGGCGCATATCCAGCAGGTTGATCAGGTGCGCATCCACAGAGGGGATCATAATGCCGGTACAACTTACGGTAATGATGTAGTCCACATCTTTGGGTGTCCAGTTAGCTTTCGCCAGTGCTTTTTCCAGGCACGACCGGCTCAGCTTAATGACCCCTTCGATGTAAAGGTCGTTGTTCTCTGCAAAACTCCGCTGCACAAACATTTCTTCAGGAGGAATAATGGAATACCGCCGGTCGACCCCTGCGTTGCGAAAGATTTTCAGCACCTTTCGCTGAAAGCGTTCATCCTGGCCGGAGAGCCACCCTTCAATGAAAGGCAGGATTTCGTTTGTATTGCGGAAATACGGAGGAAGTTGCTTGGCAACGTGGGTTATTTTGACCATAGGGCGCAAGTATTCAGTAGTATTTTTGATGTTTGTTCATCGTATCATGATTAGAACAAGGCTTTCCTGCAAATGGGTTTACATTTTTGCTTCAGCCTGTTTTCACTGGCTTGATTTTCCGGTAAAATAAGGATTAACGATCGCGAACCAGGTTTTTGACCGATGTTAATTATCCAGTCAACAACGCTTGCGGATTGAAATACTATTATCCTGAAAAGCTACCCACTATGCAAAAGCTTTAGGTAATACTTCCGGCATTCCTTTTATTGTTTACTGCCTGGAGTACCAATCAAACCGATGACGCTTTGCAACTGGCTTTGGAATTGCTCGGCGACAGCCATAGCTTTATCAGAAGGCAAAATGGAAGGGTAGTATCTGGTGCTGCTATAAATTGCCAGCAAACCAGTGTCCCGGCTCCCAATCTTCCGGATAATGTGGGGTACGTCAGGATTTCTTCTTTTTCCAGGTGTAAATAATGCCGCCAGTATTTCATTTGCCGGAGATATTCAGGAACAAATCAGGAATCAGGACCATCAGGGTATCGCCGGTTGGATTGTGGACCTCAGGGGTAATACTGGGGGCAATATGTGGCCAATGCTGGCGGGTGTAGGACCTATTTTAGGAGAAGGTTTAGCCGGTCATTTTATTGAGCCTAATGGGGTGGAAGAGCCTTGGTTCTAAATGAATGGTGCGGCAAGGTCTAACCAAAACAATGTTTTTAGCGCACCTGATCCCTATGAATTGATGAATTCCGATCCGAAAGTCGCTGTACTATTGAACCGGGCGGTGATAAACTCCGGCGAGGCTATTGCTATTGCATTTAAAGACCGGGCAAACACAAAGCATTTTGGTACTCCCTCATGCGGTTTATCAACGGCTAATACGTCTTTTTCCATGCCGGATGGCTCTTATTTGTTTCTGACCACTGCCTACATGGCGAACCGCGATAAAAACCTGTTTGGTGGGCCAGTAGTGCCTGATGTTACTCCCAGTGCAAATAATAATATCATCTCGGCGGCAACCGACTATATTTTAAATTAAAAAGGCGGGTTGGGGAACTGCATACAACTCTACTCTAAATGTTACGGTTACGATAAGAAAATTCAGATGCATTCCTGATTTTGAGAACACCAATTGCTACTGCCCCTTTTTCAGGCGACTCAACCCGCGAGATTTCCTTTTTCTAACTGGACTTTTAGTTGTTAAGGCAGAGTGACTATTTATACATTAAAAAACATCAAAACTTATCTCCGATAAAAGGCGTAGACCCTAATACATAACTAAATACTTATCTTAATATCCTTGTAGGATTAGTGCCGGCGGAAGGTCAGACCTGGAGTCTTATCCTGAATGTTTTCGGGCAGCCTCCTGTAAAAAAGGCTGCCCGATTCCACTTTGATAGCCCAGAAGCATTAGCAACTGTTACTTCGCTATTACAAAGCTTTTCAGAACAGTATTCTCGACCGTTGAAAACTGTAGATAGTACAATCCTGCAGACCAGCTTCCCAAGTCAATATCAAAAACTCCTTTCTTTGTATTCATGCGTTGCACGGTAGCCAGACGCTGTCCTAATTGGTTATAAATGGTAATTGACAGGTCATTCATTTCCGGCAATGCATACTCACAATACATCACTTGTTTTGCCGGGTTAGGGTAGAGGGAAATGTAGCGGGAAAACGACGGGTCTCTAGTACTGTTAGCTGTACTAACATTTGCAGTAGCGACTGCCTGGCAGCCGTTGCTGTCTGTAACACTTACCTGGTAACTTCCTATGCTGAGGTTCGTGGCTACGGCAGTAGTTTGTGCCATTGCATCATCCCATAGATATGTATATGGTGGTATGCCCCCCGTAACAGCAGCACTGGCAGTGCCATCTGTATGGTTGCCATTTTCTGGTGTGGTGCTCACCTCCACAACTATTGGCATTGGCTGAGAGACGATTAAATCTCCTGTTTCAACAGCAGTCTGTTCTGAATCACTGATCGTACAGGAGTAAGTGCCCGCCGGAACATCCTGAAGATTTGGCGTAGTGGCTCCGGTGCTCCAGATAAAACTGTATGTGCCCCAGCCTCCGCTAACAGATAGTTCGATACTGCCGTCTGTCTCATCATGGCACGAAGGAGTTGATACTTCAGCACCTACGATCAGATCATTATAGGGGTGAATAGATACCTGACCAGACACCAGTTCAAACCCAACAGCTTCGATAGCTTCGTTAAAAACCGCAATTGGAGTAGGGGTATCTGAAAAAGCCAATTCCACTGTACTATCAGGAGCACCGGCAACAGTAAAGCTTAAGCTAAATAAAAGATCTCCATCCGCCAAAGTCTCACTTTCATCAGTAAACCAGACCAGGCTCAACTGCCCGTCAGAGACATGGTCAACGCTAAAATCATTTTCAGTAAGGCCTGCGAGCTCCGTATCCGCAATGGACAGAAACTGCAGCAAATCTGCATCCCAATTGAGCGAGATTTGAAAACCAGCAATCTCAACAAAATTATTAACTTTAACTGCTAGAGTGACCTCCTGACCGGTATATGCCAATAAATGCTCCACATAAAAAACAACTGGTAATAGTGAGTCCACCCTGGCGCGTTCACCGGAGGCAATTATAGGCATAACAGTACTATTTACATCACCTGTTTTTATCGCAATGAAATCTTCTGCAACTTTATCATCTTCCAGCGGGCTATAGAAAATTGCTTCCGGGAAGTCTTCGTTGAGTGGATTGGATGGATCCGTGAAAACGTATTCTTCCGGCACAAACCGCCAAGATTCGTTGTTTGGAAAAACCGATAAAGAGGTATTGATGAGGCGCTGTAGTATGATCAGGTCATTTACAAGTATTTGACCATCATTGTTGACATCAGCCGCAATGATTTTGTACGGCGTATTGAGGTAGCTATAGTTGGCATTGATATAGCGCTGTATCGTCAGAATGTCCCCTACATCTACACCGTTTAACGGATACTCGTCTTTGTATGGTGTTACCGTATAATCACTTCCCGGGCTCAAATCAGAGAATAGATAATTGCCGGAGGCATCTGTAATGTCCTCTTCAGATGTTGCTCCACTTAGTTGTATTAATACATCAGGAACGGCCTCGTTCTCTGTAGTATAAACCTGACCACCAACATCGACGGTACTCTGTACAGTTACTATGCCAGATAACGAAATGCTGGTAGCTAGATTGATATCCCCATCGAAAACAGCAAAGTTTGTGGGCGAATTATCAATAGTCAGTACTGCTACACTGCCGGGAGTGCCAGCTACCTGAATTTGAAGTTCAAAAATAGTGGTTCCATCTTCCAGGCTTTGCGGATTGGCAGCAAACCAGGTACAGGAAGCGGTGGAGGCATCGATGAAGTTAAAGTCTTGCGCATTTAGACCGGGCAAATTGTAAGCATCACCGCCAACTATCGAAGCCACCTGCGGGTCTGAGGAATGCAACGAAAACTGGAAACCAGAAATGTTGTTAAAATTCTGGACATTGATAGGTATGTTCACTGTACTGCCACTGACAACAGTAGCTGAACCTACTTCAAATATAACCGCGTCGGCTGTACTGCAAGGCCCTATTTCATAATCATATATGCCGGCACATTCTGCCAGGCAACTGTTTGAGTAGGTAATCCCATCTGATCCGCAGACAGGGTCGAAAATAGTGGGACACACGCAATCGCAGTCAATGCGTAAGGTATAATTTCCGACTGCGTCCGAGGTTGCCCCATCTACAATAACGTAGTAAGCACCAATTGGCAGATCATCTAAATGAATAATCTCATCCTCTGTACCGCTATTATAGCTGCGTTCAAGGCAATAAGCAGGGCCGTCGCAAAATTCAGAAAAGACAAATAGCTCAAGGTCGTCGGTAAGGTTTGTCAATCTGAAGGTAACATCTCCGGCTTCCTCCAAATGGAAAAGATGTACGATATCAGGACCATTGTAAAGACTGCTTACTGTACCGCAGTTGGTGTTCGTGTAATCTTCTCTGTCGTATGAGTTGTCTGCCCCCTGGGTAGTACCGGTATAGGCATCGTTGCAGTATACATCAATGGGGAGGTAAATAGGCTCGCACTGATTGCCACAGACTTGATAATCAAATATTTCTCCCCAGTCATCGAGGCACCACAAATAGCATTCGCCGGGATAAGTAACTGAGCTGCCGTATCCAGCGCATAAGGGTTGCTCATTTTCATCACAGTCACAGCAGCCTACTTTTAAGGTATAGTTGCCTTGGAACTCTGGTGTTGCCCCATCCACAACCAAGTAATAGTTACCGGCTGGCAGATCAAGTGGGCCTATTACTTCATCTGTCGTACCACTATTGAAGCTTCTGTCAATACAAGAGGGTGCACCGGCACCACAGAGGTCATCAAAGAGGAACAGATCAAGGTCTGCGCCTCCTTCGTCCAGCTTTTTGTTGTTTAGAACAATGAATACCTTACCCGTACCATCAGTATAAAACATATGAACCTGATCCGCGCCATCAAATGGCCTAGACGTAGAAAAACAACTGCTGTAATCTGCTGAGGAAAAGTCGTTTGTCCGGCTGATGGTGGTACCATTATATTGCGGGTCATTCACGCAGTCGATAACGATAGGGTCAGTACAAGTACCGTTAGGAGGGAGGCAGGCCAAGTCATTGATGAAAAAGGTATTAGCATTACTGCTGGCAATGAAGTTATCCACGCTTGCCGTAGTGAAATTGTTAGCCGTAAGATTGAAAGCTTCAACATCAATTATTTCTGATTGGACGAAGTAATCGAGAGTTTCCAGATTGTGCTCACACCAAGCCTGATTATTCGTTCCGAAAGAGAATACATGAGCGTTTATGCCTGCAAAAGTGCTAGGTTGTCCTGTTCCCCCCGCAACAAAACTATAACTCGATCTGGCAGCTATTGATCTTGGATTGGTCTGATTGCTTACCGAGAAAGACCAATCTGGCTGACCGTCTTCCGTCAGTCCCATCATGATAGGGATAGTGGGAGCCGGTTGGAATTGTGCTGCATCTGTACGACTGCCAATTAATACAGGATAATCATTATACCGGATATATACATCTGTAAAAGAAGCACGAAAGCCATTTCCGAAATCAAAAGAAGAAGTATATATTTCTTCTCCGGTAGCGCTGGCTTTATAACTAATTGCCTTGGCCGGGGTTGATCCAGAGTTGATATTTGTGGAACTCGTGCCGCCAAATACAATTTCTCCAAAGCCATTTTCTTTAATATAATTCACAGATTGGTCGTGGGAGTGCACATAGCGTTTCGAGAAGTGGACAGTGGGACCCTGACGGTGTATCTTGGCAATGCCAATATTATGATAAGTACTGGTGATGATATCATAAGCTATCAGAGAAGCGTCAATTCCCGCTGCCTCAATGCCTTTGGGGATCAAATCAGTCTGCTCTTTGTTATAA
Source organism: uncultured Phaeodactylibacter sp. (assembly GCA_964572415.1). GTDB lineage: Bacteria > Bacteroidota > Bacteroidia > Chitinophagales > Saprospiraceae > Phaeodactylibacter. The sequence goes on along the minus strand of CAZNHN010000038.1, from coordinate 12,764 downwards.
TAACCGATATAGGATACTACTCCTGCTGCATCAATGGCAAAGGCAACCATACCCTTATCATTGGTAATGTTAGAAGAACCTAAAACGGAGAAATACCCATTAGCATTTTTGGTTATAGCCACACCCTCCTCGTAGCTGTCTGTATGACCGATGAGCTTAGACCAGAGCATATTACCCGATGAGTTGACGCGAAATACAAAAATATCGTCTTTTCCAGAGGACGTATTATTACTTGTGCCAACGACCATAAAATCTCCGTCAGCATCCTGAACGACATCCATACCTGCTTCATCAGCGGTACTACCATATAGACGTAGCCATTCTAATTCTCCCAGAGCGTTGGTCTTCATCAGATATACATTATCGCTACCAAGTTTATCGGTAGTACCCACTGCCAGAAGACCATCGTCATCAGTAGGAATAATGGTATTTAGCCTTTCGACTGTGCCAAAATCTCCATAAGTCTTAAAGAAATGTTGTCCGAAGGAAGGGCTATAGCTTGTAAGCACCAAAAGAAGGAGCAACAATGTTGGTTGCAGTTGTTTCATTGGTTGTATTTTTTGGTCAGACGCTTGCTTTTATAGATAACAAGAAGCTGGTTTTCAATACCATAAAATTGTACCAAACGGACATTAATTGTTAATTTGTTTATCAGTACAGTTGAAACAATAACTTCACCCTAACTATGAATTCAGGTTATATGCTTACCTGATCTTACGGAATTAGTAAGAGCACGAAAATAGCTTTTGATTATATGCTTTACCGAGATCTATCTACTCCAAATTATGCAGGTCTGGGATATGAGGTTTGCCCGCATAGCATTTGTATTTTTGAGGGTTGAAAATATTGAAAGTATGACCGATTCAAGCCATTTTCCAATCAGATGGCAAAATGAATAAACGCCAAAAAAATATAGCACGTATCCCAGTCACCTGCCAAGAACAAAAGCATTTTACATGAAGTTAGATAGACAAACGCAACTCTATGACTTGGTTAAGGCACACCTATGCGACGCAACTTCCCAAAAAACTGTACTCGGCACAAGCACCCGTACCGGTCGGCAACCCTAAAATGGTTTTGTACAATGAGGCTTTGGCCAAAGCGCTAGGAATAGCGGGATATTTAAAGGAGGAGCAAAAAGCCCTGGCTTATCTTTCGGGCAATGAAACAGTGCCCGGAAGCCAGCCCATCGCTCAGGCTTACGCCGGGCATCAGTTTGGCCATTTCACCCGCCTCGGTGATGGTCGCGCCGTGCTGCTGGGCGAAGTGGAAACCAAGCATGGACTGTACGATCTGCAGCTCAAGGGTTCCGGGCAAACGCCCTATTCCAGAAGGGGAGATGGCCGGGCAACTTTCTACTCTATGCTGAGGGAATACCTGATCAGTGAAGCTATCCACGCCCTTCGCATCCCCACCACCAGGAGTTTGGCGGTGGTCAAAACAGCCGACCCGGTCTACCGGGAGCAGGTTCATGAGGGTGGCATCTTAACCAGAGTAGCCGCAAGCCATATCCGCGTAGGTACTTTTGAATATGCGCGCTTCCTCGGAGAAGCAGGTGATCTGGAGGCATTGCTGAAATATACCGTAGAACGGCATCATCCGGAATTGCTGCATCATAAGAATCAGGCGCTGGCCCTGCTGGAAGCCGTGATGCACAAACAGAAAGACCTGGTTTTGAATTGGCTGCGGGTTGGTTTCATCCACGGTGTAATGAATACTGACAACATGGCCATTTCCGGTGAAACCATTGATTACGGGCCTTGCGCATTTATGAATGCTTACCACCCCAGGACAGTATTCAGCTCTATCGACACAGATGGCCGGTACGCCTTCGCTAACCAGCCCAATATTACCTACTGGAACCTGAGCGTTTTCGCCAATGCACTCCTGCCTTTGATTGATGAAGACGAAGCAACAGCCAGCGCTAAGGCAGAGGAGGTACTGGATCAGTTCCCGGAAGGCTTTACCAGGGCTTACTTTGAAATGATGGGCAATAAGCTAGGTATTGTGAATCAGGTGGAGGAAGATCGTGATTTAGTCAATTCTGGTTTGAAACTGCTGGCGAAATGGCGGGTGGACTACACCAACTTCTTTACTGAACTGAGGCGTGGGGGTGATTTGATCAATAAGCTCAGGGAGGAGGAGGTTTTTGAAAATTGGTATGCTAAATGGGAAAAGGCGCGCTTAAGAGGTACATTTGCAGCAGAGAGCAATGCGCTGATGGCGCAAACCAACCCGGTGGCTATTCCACGGAATCATCTGGTGGAGGAAGTGTTGCAGTCCGCTGTTGCGGGAGATATGCAGCCTTTCCATTCGCTCCTGCAGGAACTGGCTTCACCCTACGATGACGCCTTGCCACTACAGACCGTGCCGGCTGGCTTTGATGCCGGTTATCAGACCTTTTGTGGTACTTAGAACAGGCTTAGTAAGAAATTAATTTTGCCTTCCGGATGGAGTCTTTCTGAGCGGGTGTCCAGTTGTAGTTGCCTTCGTAAAGCCCATCCGTTTCCCAGTCACCATACATAGGGTTTGGCAGTACTATGAACTCCGTTCCGAACTTGTCCTTCAGATTTTCAACGATTTCATTCCTTTCGTTTGCAGGCTTGTCCTCAAATACCTCGGCGAAATCGGAAAGGTTATCACCAAGCAGCATAATCACCTTGTTTTCCTTTGAAACGATCTGCCTTCTCTCCTCCTTTCCACTTGTTTTTTCTCTCAGCAGGAAGTGCTGTTCGTCAATAAACGGGAAGCCCAGTTTTTTAAGGTTCGCTTTTGTTTCTTTGTCCTGAACAACATATCTGTTTGAAATATAAAACACCTGAACGCCTCTTGATTCCGCGTACTTCAAAAACTCCAAAGCGCCTGGCACCGCGGTCGCTTGCTCCAAAAGCCCCCACTCTATCCAATCCTCTTTGGAATACTCTTTATCTGTTGCTATCATTTTGGCATTGTATGGGCTATTGTTGATAAGCGTCTCGTCAATATCTGTAATGACAGCGAATGGCTTGTCTTCGCCGTTGCTTTGTAGCAGTATTTCATCGAGCCGGAACCTGGCCAGGTTAAAGGCTTGATGGCAGAGTGCCTTGTATTCCCCTGAAAGCTGTTGCCACAAAACCGATTGAACCGAATATTCCCGTACGGGTATGTGATTGCCTGATCCGGCTTGACTGGCATTCGTTTTCAGCGTTTGGCATCCACTAAATAGGAACAACAAAAGCATCAGGTAATAGCCTTTCGTACGCATGCTCTGTAAGTTTAAGTTTTTGCCATGCTTTTAATACCCGTAAAAGTAGCCAAATAATTGATAAGCAAACAAGCCTATGACAAGTACGCTTGCCAGTACGAATACCCAGGCAGGAAATCCATCTGCATGATCGTGGTCATGTGTATGGGTGGTGGCATCGTGCTTGTGGCTGACCTCGAAGGTTAGCGTTGCCCATTTCGACTGATGTGTCAGCTCATCGCTATCCGTAATATTGGTCATATGAATGGTTCGTAGATAGTAGATGCCGTCTTCCGGTAAATCTACCGTAGCGATACCCTGGTCATTTGTGCGGAGTTGCTGCCCGCGGGTATGCGTATGTGCTGCTACCTCTGTTGGTTGGTGTGTATGATCGTTTTCATCATCATGTGCGTGGTCGTGAGAATGTGCGGTCCCATCGTGCTCGTGGGAATGGCTGTGCTCGCCGTGCGTATGAGCGAGCGTACTTCTGATGTAGTCAGCGTATACCAATTGATTGGGGAGCGGCTTGCCCTCCAGTAATAACTGCACTTTCAGCTGGTCACCGCTATACTTTTCATAGGGGTTCGCCAGAGGAACGAACTCAATTGGGTAGCCCAGTACCGTTTTCCAGTCATCCGTCTTAAGGTCACCCACCTGGTAGATGGCTTTCACGTGTTTTTGATAGCTCTCTACGGCATCCTGATCCAGCAGCCCTTCTTTAGTGCGTTTTTCGAGCATATCCAAAACGCCATCGTGCTCAAGGTAGCTATTAAATTTCGCGGCAGCGAGTTCAATGTTTCTGGCTTTTGTAGAGACGCCAGCCACATAAGTTCCTGCCGCACCGGTGTTGAACGTCACTTGAGTGACCGTACTGTCCAGGTCGTGCCATTGATCTGCACTGATGGCGGCTCTTTCTCCCTGAGCAACCACAGAAGCATCCAGCATACGGTCCCGGGTGATGATATTTTCGCTGTTCTCAAAAGTCCCGTTATAGAGGCTTAAAGTAGCCTCTTGATTAGGTTTTAGGAAGTAGGTCTCCATCTTGATATACAGGTCGTGGCTGCATAGGAGTATAACCGCCAGTAGCAGAAAGGCAGGTTTATAAAGGTATTCACGCATGGATGTTTCGTTTTGTTGTGTCGTGCAGGCGAGGGCCTAAGTCCTGCAAGTTAATGCGATTTTTGAGGCCATTCCGTACATCGTTTTATCATCCTATTTTGCCTTTGTTCCTGCCATTTCCTTTGGGAATTTCATCTGTTGCAAAAACGCCGATCACCCCGGCACCTTCCAGCCATTGTGGTAATTGGCTTTGATCAATTGATTGGCCTCTTTGTCGTTTTTGAAGTTCCCGGCTGCCGCATCCCAATAAATCTTGCGGCCCGTTTTGAATGCGATGTTGCCCATGTGGGCATTAATGGCGGCAATGCTGCCGGTTTCCATGCCACATTTTAGGATACTTTTGTCATTCTGCTCCATCGCATCGACAAAGTTGCGGCAATGGTCCTGCAGATAATTAGCGTTTCCCGGACGATCCTGCTTAGGCAATGCGTCAATGACATAGCGGCGCACGCCATCTTTATTTTCCTGCTCCGGAATGAGCTCCCAACCACCACGATTCACAACCAGGGTCCCTTTGTTGCCGATAAAGGCAATGCCCTCCGTACGCCCGTAGTTGCCGCCATCGATACCCGTAGCATGCTCCCAAAGCATATTGAAGTGCTCATATTCAAAAACGGCCTGTAAGGTATCAGGGGTTTCGGATGCATCATCCGGATAGGCAAGTTTGCCCCCGGAAGCCATGACAGATTTTGGCGCACTGGCCCCCATAGCATGGAGCGCAATATCAATCTCGTGTACGCCCCAATCGGTCATCAGGCCACCGGCATAATCCCAGAACCAACGGAAGTTGAAGTGGAAGCGGTTCGGGTTAAATGGGCGGTTGGGTGCCGGGCCCAGCCACATTTTATAATCAACACCCTCGGGAACCGGACCATCAGGTTTGACGGGTACGGGTTTCATCCAACCCTGATAGGCCCATACTTTTACAAGCCGGATTTGCCCCAGCGTATTATTGCGGATCAGCTCTATGGCTTTTTCATAATGGCTGCCGCTGCGCTGCCATTGCCCCACCTGTACCATTTTATCGTAACGGTTGGCCGCCTCGATCATGATGTTGCATTCTTCGATGGTATTGGCAGCAGGCTTCTCGACATAGACATGCTTTCCTGCCTCAAGGGCATCCACCATCATTTTACAATGCCAGTGGTCTGGCGTACCAATAATAACGGCATCAATATCTTCCTGCCCGAGGAGTTTCCGGTAGTCTTTGTACAGTTTTGGTTTATTTCCCCTGGCGCGTTCCACATCTGCGGCTCTGCGTTCCAGTACGCTGTCATCCACATCGCATAGTGCCACACACTCTACCTGATCGATGCCGAGGTGAGCCCTCATATTCGACCACCCCATTCCATTACAGCCAATAACGCCGTAATGAATTTTATCGTTTGGGCTAATGTTTCTGCGTTTCGCGGCCAGGGCTTCCAAAGGTAAAAAGCCCCAAAATGCCCCCGCTCCTGCTAAGGTGCTGGTTTGTAAAAAGTGTCGGCGGGATGTTTTCATTTTTTACACTTTAAGGTAATAAAAAAGCTGATTAGGATTCTCTTTTGGCTGGCATTTTATTTCATTGCCCATTCTACTGCTTTTTCCGCGTGAATGAACGTTGTTTGAAGACAGCCTCCCTAAGAGCGCTTTTGCTTCTCCATTGACTATGCCTGGAGCGGGGCCATCATGAAAGAATCAGGAAATTGTGCCCGCCTGCTGTGCCAGAATGACCGGAAGGGTTCTGTCAAAATCTCTCTTGGCACGTTTTAGTGAACGATACAGGCTAAAACCCGGATAAGCTTCGCTTGTGAAACAGGTGGCTTTGCTTTTTTAAACTCCTGCTTTAGCCTCTTGAGAAGACGATAAAATATGGAAAGGCGCCCCCTTCTCTTACCAGATTTATTTATAGTTTAGAGCCCTTGAAAAGCTAAAAACCAAAATATGTTGCTACACATCCTGCTTGGCATACAGGTATTGCTGACCATGTTCGCGATACCAAGTGAAAGAATCAACGGAAAAGACATGAAGAATGAAACGCATGCAGCAGCAGAATCAATGGAAGCTGCCACAGATGACCTCACCACCATGATGCGGCGTTATACCGCCTATAACCACTGGGCTGATCAGCAGCTTGCGGACTGGTTGCGCACCGCATCTGAAGGAGACCTGGACCGGGAAATCGAATCCAGTTTTTCCAGCCTGAAAGAAACTGTACTGCACATCTGGAGTGCCGAATACCTCTGGCTGCAGATTGTAAAAGATGAATCCGCGGAGAACAATCCTGCCAAGCGTTTTAATGGCAGCAAAGATGACCTGCTGAAGGGGTGGTTACAGGCTTCTGAAAACTTCAGCAACCACGTGAAGTCTATGTCACTTGCGGATTTGCAAGTCAAACGCCCGAAGTCGCGCGGAGAGGGCTACACAATCATTGCAGACATGATCCACCACTGCATGAACCACAGCACCTACCACCGGGGGCAGCTGATCACGATGGGGCGGCAGGCGGGGTTGGATAGCCCTCCGAGAACGGATTTCATTTATTATGTTGGTTTGGCTGGGGAGTAGGCAGGGTTGGAAAGGCGCTTACAGGCAAGCCTAACTGTATTTACATTTCAGCCCCTTCAAACCTTTACCATGGCATCGCATTCCCCAACTGCTCATTTTTACGATACAATCTTCGCTCGGGCAGAAAAAGACCAACAAGAATCGTTCCTCCGGCAATTGTTTGAACGAGACGCTTCCCTATGTGCAAGTTTTTGGGCTTTTATCAACCCACTACCACAAAGCAGTATAGTGGAAGTCGAGGCTCTGTCTGCCGAAGTAGCCAAAGTGCAGGAAAAGACGCTGCACTACCCCTGGGATATTCTATTTGAGATGGACCCTGTAGCGGATGGGTATAGTTCAGAGCTTACGGACCTCATCGACCGGGAAATCATAGGACCCTACCAGCTAAAAATGGAAGTAGCTTGCCGCACGGGAGATTTGTGCTCAGCCCTGAGCTATTTGCGTATTATCGAAAAAGGCACCAACGTCGATTGGGAGAACGCCGAAGAACCCGGCAGCCATCATATCGCTGAGGTAAAAGAGCATATCTGTTATCAATTTGATTTTCTGAGAAGCTGCTTTCTCGACTATATTTTTTCTGTAGATACGGTCAGTCAGGCCATCACACAGGCGAAAACGTATCAGGCTGACGCCAATGGTTTTTTTGACTACTCAGCAAATTGGGGCGAGGTTTCAGAAATACTTGAGGACTGGCTTGCTAAAGCTAAGCAGCTTTAAACGCAAAAGCCCCGGAGTATTAAATCCGAGGCTTTGGCGGTCCGGTTAGGTACGGAAAAACGGTCTAAAACACTGGTTGTCAGAAAAACCTTGGCTTTTGCAGCGCTTTTGTAGCGTTATTTTTGAGTTTTTTTGCTTGACTCTGGTAGTTTCTTTTCGACCCACCTCAAGACATGGGCTATGATTACCATCAGGTCGAATTCCGGTATATTCAGCTGAGTAAACCGTCTCAAAGCTGTTACCTATAAGTTTTCTTATTTTCTTTAGTTCTGGGCACCCTATAGCTCCCCAAGCCCCTTTAAGACCCTTTCGATTAGTTTTTTGTCCAATCGGAACCAATCTCAATAAGTTGATCGATATGCGGCTTAACAGCTGATATTGCTTCTTTCTGCTTAGCTTGGATCAAAACACCCAATATTCCCACTATTTTGATACCATATGAATCTGCGATCATTCTCCCTTTATACTCATCTATGATCAGGCATTTTGCCTGTTCCTCCATAGCCAACACAATGGATTCTGCTTCCCCAAGGTCGATTTCCTCCAACAATTGGACGATCATCCCTTGATCCTGAGG
>CAZNHN010000038.1:0-4548 GCA_964572415.1 uncultured Phaeodactylibacter sp. | reverse complement strand
CCAGTCCATTTGTTCAATTTGCTTTTCCTGATCCGGCAAGTGGTATAGTTCCCTTCTTACAGCTGGTGTTATCGTTATCTCACCGTAGAGCACATGAAGAATATCAATCAACCCAATTTGCAGCAAGTTGGAAATAGAAGAAGTATCACTAACAATGATCATAATTCGATGCCCAGATTCTGTAAATCTTTTTCCAGATCTTCTGTTTTGTAATGGATATAGATATCTCGTTTGGCCAATTCTTTCTGGAAGCTAATCTGATCCAATCCGGTCAAGTGCCTGGCTTGTCCCGTACTCATCCGTTTTTTGTCGTACAAATAGCAAGCTAGATCAACGAGGAGTTCATCTGCTGATAATTGAGCTTTGGAAAGTGTATCATCGGTGATTATTAGGGCCATTATCTGTTTTTTATGCCTTCAATTCATAACTTATCAAAAAAACAATCTTTATCTTTTTTAGGTTCCTGTCAGCATTTTTAAATGTGGGCAACGGCAGCCTCCCGCAGAGCGGGACAAACTGTGAGAAACCGCCATCGTAAGTTACTGTTTTTTAATTTAAGCCGCCAGGAGCCCCTGTGGTATGTTCCCCCAAAAATTTGTAAAGAAAGCACTACAAACATCAATTAATAGCTGAACTGAGGTAAGGTCAAACAAAGCCAACTACAACCCGGTAAAACCCTATGGAAAATAGCGGATGGGCTGAATAGGCAAGTCCGGGCATAACGAGTGGTATTTAGCTTTACCCAAACCACAACGCCTCAAGTAGGTATCTGAGTCATTAGCCTGCCCACACAAGAACGGCGTGAAAAGACCAAATGCTACAAAGTATAAGCATGTATTTCACTAAAAAATTGTAGCAAAAAAACCTCAACAACCCTCAATAAGGCACAATAAAACACAATTAGAGTAGGCAGGCAAAACGGGCTGAAACCCAATAAAAAAGCCGCATTCAGCGTGAATGCGGCTTTTCGTGAAAGTTACTCAGCGGTCTCCGGCCGCCGTAGCCCGGCGGGATGGAAAACAACACACACCCTTTCCACGAAGGCTATAAAAACAGAAAGCCCGCCAACATTCTTTCGAATTTTGGCGGGCGAAGGCGGTCCGGACGGGACTCGAACCCGCGACCCCATGCGTGACAGGCATGTATTCTAACCAACTGAACTACCGGACCTTTATTTCTTAGCTAAAAGCCGCTTTCGGCTCTTGTTTTTTTACTAACCAATACCGCTATTGCGTCATTGCGAGTGCAAATATAAACGTGTTTTTAATTCGATGCAACCTTTCGCTAAAAAAAAGTGAAAAAAAATATTTCACCCTCCGACTCTCTGCCCTTATTGCTACTTTTGTGGTTCTCTAAGCCCCGGATGAATACCACCCAAAGTTGATCAATACGCCAAAAGGTGGCCATTGTAGCGCAGCTGATCCTAGCAACAGCACCGCTAATATGACCGCTCAAAAAAACAAGGACTATGGTTTTCCTCGAATTTGAACACCCGGAGCGACCTTACACCTTATATTACATTGAGCAGATGTGCCGCAAGTTTGTCGAGCTTCATGGCGACCGCTACTACGCCGATGATAAAGCCATCGTGGGCGGGCTGGGCTCGCTCGACGGGCAAACGGTGGTTATCCTCGGGCATCAAAAGGGGGTGAATACCAAAATGCGGCAGTACCGCAACTTCGGTATGGCTAACCCGGAGGGCTACCGCAAGGCCCTGCGCCTCATGAAGCTGGCTGAACGCTTTGGTTACCCCGTGGTTTGCCTGATTGATACCCCGGGTGCCTTCCCTGGACTGGAAGCAGAAGAGCGCGGACAGGCGGAAGCTATCGCCCGCAACCTCTTTGAAATGGCTCAGCTGAAAGTACCTGTGGTTTGTGCGGTCATCGGCGAAGGGGCATCGGGCGGCGCTATCGGCATCGGACTGGGCGACCGGGTCTATATGCTGGAAAATACTTGGTACTCCGTTATTTCTCCGGAGTCTTGCTCTTCCATTCTCTGGCGCAGCTGGGACTACAAAGAACAGGCTGCCGAAGCCCTGAAGCTCACCGCCGACCACATGCACGAATTCGGGATCATCGATGGCATCATCAAGGAACCGCTTGGTGGCGCACACTCTGCTCCCGAAGAAATGGCAAAGCTCCTCAAGCGCCAAATCAAAAAGGCGATTGCCGAGGTGCAGGACATGACGCCGGAAGACCGGATCGACGCCCGCATCAACAAGTATAGCAAGATTGGTGTTTATGAACGAGTAGCTACAGAAGATGCCAAATAGCAGCCAACTACTACCCACTACAAATAAACCACTATGGGTATGCTGAAAAACCTGCGCCTGAAGTTCCACTTCAAGGCTTTGCATAATGAACTGAATAACCGCAAACCTTCCAAAGACCGCAGTGCCGTAACCTGGAAAGGGTCAAAATCCATTGGTATCCTATTTGATGCCAATGAGCCTGACCACCGTAAGCGCATCCTGAAATACGCCGACGAGCTCCGGAAAAAAGGCAAACAGGTGCGCCTGCTGGGTTACCTCAGTCAGCAGCAGGAGGGCGAGGAATTCCCGTTCCGCACTTTCTCCCCCAAAGACCAGGACTGGCGCTACTGCCCCGGAGGTGAGGAAATACGGGAATTTATGAGCCAATCCTTCGACCTGCTTTTCTTTCTCGGGCTGCAGAGCACCCTATGGAGCGAATATATCTCCGCGCTCTCTAAAGCCAAGCTCCGTATAGGCCCTTCCACAGACCATACTTATGCTTACGACCTCATGATCGAGGCGCCGGAAAAAGCTGGCCTGCCCGCATTTATCACTCAAATGGAAAACTTGCTCGGCAAAACCAATACGCCCTATGAAGCAGCAACTGCAACTTAGTGGCACGGGCGTTGCCCTTGTTACGCCTTTTCGCAATAAAGCTATTGATTTTCCCGCCTTGTCCCGCCTGATTGAGCATACCATTCAGGGTGGTGTGGATTTCATCGTTTCTCTGGGTACGACCGGAGAGGCCATTACACAAAGCTCAGAAGAATGCCGGGAGGTCCTGTCCTTTACCGTCCGCGAAGTCAATGGTCGTGTGCCCGTAGTCGCGGGCCTCTTTGGTAGCAATTACACCGAAAAACTGGTCAATGCCCTCAAAGCGTACGATTTTGAAGGCATCGCCGCGATCATGTCGAGCAGCCCGGCCTACAGCAAGCCTTCTCAGGAGGGTATCTATCAACACTATATGGCTGTGGCGGAGGCTTCACCGGTGCCGGTTGTCATCTATAATGTACCGGGGCGGACTTGCTCCAATATTGAGGCGGAGACGACCCTCCGCCTTGCCCACAGCAGCGACCGTTTTCTGGCAGTGAAAGAGGCTTCCGGCGATTTGGCGCAAGCCATTTCTATTCTCAAGGATAAACCGGGGCATTTCCAGGTATGGTCGGGCGAAGACCCCCTGACCCTGCCCATGATCGCCTGCGGGGCGACCGGGGTGATTTCAGTGATTGCCAATGCCTTTCCCCAGCCATTTTCCAGCATGGTGCGCCACGCCAGAGCAGGTGACCTGCAAGCCGCCCGGAAGTGGAACGATCGCCTCCATGACATCCATCCTTATCTCTATGTGGATGGCAACCCTTCCGGCATCAAAGGGGCATTGGAAATGATCGGCATTTGCAGCAAGGAGACCCGTATCCCGCTCGTGCCGCTGACAGACCAAACGTATCAGGAACTGCATCGGGTGATTGAAAAAGCCGGCCTGTTGCCCTAATATCTGCAGGCAACCGCACCATACCTTCTTTTACAACGTTAGTAAGTAGAGCAAAAATAATATTTCTATGCGCCTGCTTATCGCTGCCTTGCCGATACTGTTGACCGTCTCCCTCTACGGACAAGACTACCTGACCGTAAAGGACCTGAATAAAAAAGCAAAAAAACAGTACGAAGCGGCTCAAAGCCACATCAATGCCGGTCAAAATGCCGCTGCAATTGAAGTGCTCGACAAACTCCTGGAAAAAGAGCCTTCCTTCATCGATGCCCACCTCATGCAGGCCGACCTCCACCTTAGGCAGCGCGCTTTCGCGAAAGCAGAATCGGGCTTTGAAACGGCCCTGCGCCTCGACAGCACCTATGCGCCTCTGGCCTACTTCCTGTTGGCGCAAGCCGAGTTTGAACAACAAAAATATGCGGAATCCCAAACCCATCTGAAAGCCTACTTCGCTACCGGCAAGGTACCCCAAAAGCGCATGACCGAAGCCCGGCAGTTGCTCCGAAGCGCGGAGTTCGCCGCAGAAGCGATTCAAAACCCTGTACCCTTCGCCCCACAACCCCTGCCCGCTACCATCAATACCGACCGGCCCGAGTACCTGCCTTCCATGAATGCCAATGGCGAATTCCTGGTGTACACCACCCGCACCACACCCCGCAACGAAGACATCTTCATCAGCCAGCGGCAGGACTCCACCTGGGGCCCAGGCCAGCCCGTTGAAGCCCTCAATACGCCCTTCAACGACAGCAGCCCCAGCCTTTCTGCCGATGGCCGCGCCATGGCCTTTGCCCGCAACGACCGCAGCGGCAAT
>CAZNHN010000037.1:26581-29269 GCA_964572415.1 uncultured Phaeodactylibacter sp. | reverse complement strand
AATTTTCCCTCCCGGTCTGTAAAGCCCCAGCTATTGTCCTGCGTTTGTACCAGGTAGCCGTCCAGGTCCACCGGAATGAGACCGGCGAACCTGCCCGGGCTAACCACCCACTGCCCTTGGGTATCGATAACGCCAGTTTGCCCGTTTTCCAACGCTACGGCCTGATGGCCATGAAAGGGGTGTATGCGGTCAAACTGTGGTGACAGGAGCATGGCGGCGCGATCGTTGATCAGGCCCATTTCCCCACCTGCAAAAGCCCAGTAGGTGGTGTCATCACGTGGGATCAGGCGTACATACACGAAGGGCACCAGCGTATCGCCTGAAAGATGCAATATCCCCTGCCCTCCATTGCGTTGAGCCAGCAGCAGGCTGTCGCCTAAATATTCCAGCTTTTCAAAGTAGATAGGGAACAGCGCTTTGCCGTTCGTCTGTACCAGACCGTACCGCTCTTCCAGTTTGACTAGGGCAAGGCGGGGGTGCACCGGCTCAATCTCATCGTATTGGGCGGGGAGCACAACTTGTTTTTTCCCATCACGCAGCCCGGTCCGGCCTTTTTCCGTGAAGGTTTGAAAGTGTGCGGCATTAGCTGCGTCACGCCAACGCCTAAGTTTGCGGGGTACTTCCTGCATGGCTTTTAGCCAGACCCAGTCTTCCTGAGCGCCATCCGCTGTAGCGACCTGCCAGCCCCAGGATTGCCTGGACTTAATCTGGTACACCAAAGCTTCCCGCTGATCATTACGCTGAATACGTAACGCCTCCCCTTTTAGCTGCCACCTTGCTGTTGTTGATTGTGCGCTACGCCCGTCCCAGTAACGGGCATGCCCGTTTTCTGCCAGCAGCCAGTATGCGGCTCCGCCCTGCACGGCCATCCAGCCAGAAGCATCTTCCGTTGCCTGCACCATTCGCCGCTCTACGAGCTGCTGCTGTCCGGATAGCCGGTTGTGTACCAACTGCCGGTCCCAGCGCCCGGAATTATCCCAGCGGTATTCATACGTCAGCCAGGCCACCAGTTTCCCCTCATCGAGCCAGGCTTCTGCCGCCGGCCAGCCTGCTGCATTGAGCAAATAAGCAAACGCCTGCTGCCCATCGTTACGGACCAGCGAAAGGCGACGAGCTTCGGGCGTACCGGAAAGATCAGGCATTAAGGTGAGCAGGCTATCCATAACTGCGGTCGGGGCGGCCGCGGGTCTCAGGGCTGTGGTGTCATAAAACAAACCGGCCGTGCCAGGCACCCTGCACCACAGCTGACCGGTGTGAAGCCGGGCTTGCTTTGCGCGCGCTTCCAATGTCCACTTTTGCGCGGCCCCGTAAACGGGCTCACGCATTACCTGTAATTGATCCGCGCCATCGGGCCGGCTGCAAAGGGCTTCCGACAAGTGAGCCTCTTCAAAGTGCCACGCCCCCGTCTGCTTGCTGACAGTATAGGTTAGCCAATAGGCCTGCATACCGGGCACATCTGCCGGGAAAAGCCACTGTGGTGCCGTCTGCGCTAAGATGCTCGTGGAAAACAATTGTGAAACGGTGGCGATAAAAAGGCCCGCCCGAAGCGAATTAATCATATGTTCAAAATTTTCTCTTACCAAAATAAATCGGCAGCAATGCCGTCTGCCATAAAACGGTGGGTACCGGGCAGCCAGTATTTGCCATGCGCAGAAACCATCTGCCCTGCCGCCTCAAACCGGGCAACTTCCCGCTCAAAGTGTGCCGCATATTCAACTCCAAACCGGCTCCGGATAGTGTGCAGGCTAACCCCCCAGATGGTCCGAAGACCGGTCATCACATATTCATTGTACTGATCGGCGGTGCTGAGTTCCTCTTTTTCAAACAGCCCTAAGCCGATAGCCTGGCCCAGATCAGAGGTTGCCATCGCTTTGAGGTACTTCGCGTTATTGGCCACGTTCCACTGCCGGCTATGCCCGTTGAAGCTGTGGGCAGAGGGGCCAATGCCGAGGTAGGGCTCCCCTTTCCAGTAGCTGCTGTTGTGCAGGGCGTAGCGCCCAGGCAGGGCAAAGTTGGACACCTCGTACTGCTCGTACCCTGCGGCGCTTGTCATTTCTACCAGCATCTCAAAGTGGCGGGCAGCGGCGGCTTCCTCCACCGGGGGGACTTTGCCTTTTCTGACAAAATAGTCGAGAGCCGTCTGCGGCTCTACCGTCAGAGCATAGGCGGAAAAGTGGGGTACTTCGGCTTCCAAAACCGTTTGCAGATTGGCTGCCCAATGCGCATCAGGCATGGTGGGCGCGCCGTAGATGAGGTCGACGGTAAGGTCGCGGAAGCCGGCGGCGCGGGCGCGTTCCACACACTGACGGGCTTCAGCCGCATTATGTGCCCGGTTGAAAAAGGTGAGGTCTTCTTCGTAAAAAGACTGTATGCCAATGCTCAGCCGGTTGACCGGCGATGCACGCAGGGCTTGCAGCTTTTCCGGTGTGAGGTCATCGGGATTGGCCTCAAGGGTGATTTCCGCATCCGGCGCGAGCTCGAAGTGCCGGGTAACGGCATCGAAAAACGCCGCCAGTTCCTCCGCTTCCAGCAGGCTGGGAGTCCCTCCTCCGAAGTATAGGCTTTGCAAAGGCTCCTGTGGCAGGTAGTCCGCGCGCCAGTGCAGCTCCTTCAGCATGGCTTCCACTACCTGCGACTTGTACTTCAGGGAAGTGGTGAATACTTGCCGCGCAATCTGTGCAGCACTGC
>CAZNHN010000037.1:2275-26571 GCA_964572415.1 uncultured Phaeodactylibacter sp. | reverse complement strand
GACGTGCTCCGGATTCGCCCGAACGTCAACAGGTGACCGTGCCTCGCAACCCGACAAGTGTGATAACTTGATAAACTGATAGAAGCCAACGGGCTCAGGAGCTCGTCGGTGCTCAGGATGCTCAGGCCGGTCGCCGTGATAAAAGAATATGATACTGATAGGATAGCGGCAAGTAAATGTCTGCAAGCGCGAGGGAAGTGGAAAAGTGGAAATTGCAGTAGTGGCAGGCCTGCTTGCAAAATGGAATATGAAAATAAATACCCGGCATGCGCAATAGTTTAGGCCTCTAAGAACGATTCCAGGGCTTCCAGTAGTGCCTTCGGTGCCTCGGCGTGTACCCAGTGCCCGGCTTTGTCGATGGTCTTGAGCTGGTAATTGGGAAAGTGGGCTTCCAGGTCAGGCAGGTCGCTGTCCTGGATGTAATCGGAACGCCCGCCGCGCACAAACAGCGTGTGGCCTTCAAAGGGCGGGTGCTGCCCGGGCAAAGCATCCAGGATATCAGCATAGTGATTCCACAGGGCATCGAGGTTCATTTTCCAGCGGTAAGCACCGGATTTGCTGCGGGTCAGGTTTTTTAACAAAAACTGGCGGATACCCAGGCTATTGATCTGGGCTTTCAGCATATCCTCGGCTTCTCCCCGGCTGTCAATCGCGGACAGGTCCAGGCTTTGCAGGGCTTTGAAGATCTCCTCATGCCCACCGCTGTAGGCTTTGGGGGCGATATCCACCACAATCAATTTGTCCACCATGTCCGGGTAATGTTGGGCGAAGGCCATGGCTGTTTTGCCGCCCATGGAGTGCCCCAGGATGTGGGCTTTGAAAATCCAGTGAGACTCCATAAAGTGGTGCAGATCCTCGGCCATGGCGGTATAGGTATGTGCCTCATCGTGGGGCGAGCGCCCGTGGTTGCGCTGGTCTACCAGATAAACGGTGAAGTGCTCCGCCAGTTTTTTGCCAAGGGTCTGCCAGTTATCGAGGGTGCCGAACAGCCCGTGCAGTATGATGAGCGGTTCGCCTTGTCCGAAGGTTTTATAGTTGAGTTCGAGCATGGGTCGTTTTTCGTTTGTGCAAAAGTCTGGAATTATGCTGGCTGAAACAACACCGAAGCCGGCGTTCGCCCCTCTTCCCAATCTCCCTCCGTGCGGTAAGGGTGGAAACGGCAGAACAGCTCCTCTTTATACCAGCCCAGTTCGCGCGTACGGCGTACTACCTCTTTATGGTATTTACTGCGGTAGGCATAAGCGGTCATCAGTTCGCTGTTTTGCCAGAGGCTGAAGGTGGCCTGCTGTACAAGGGGTAGCTCACCAATGCCTACAGAAAAGAGTAGCCCTTCCTTATCCTCCACCGATCGGCTTACCGGGGGCACAAACCGCCAGAAGCGCCACAGGTGGTGGGCGTAAATAGTCGCCCGGGTGATCACCGCCACCGGACGTTCGGGGTCATAGTCTGTGGTGATGGGGAAAGGCATCTCCCCTTCCCACTCGCCATGCGCCTTGGCCGCCTCCATGTAGACGGTCCACCAGCCGGCGCAGCGCTCCCGGAATTCCGCAAACAGTGCATGCTTTTGAAAGAAGCGCGTTGCAGCACCTTCGCTTTCCCATACCCCAAGCATTCCATAAACGCCGAAATTGGGCCAGATGCTAAAGCCATTGCCTGCCCCGCTGCCCAGCATTTTGTGGAAACGCAGCCCCTCTACCTGAGCCAGCCCTTCCCCGGCCAGCCCCATTTGCTTGAAGCCCCACCACCGGTCGGGCAGAGACTGATACCGGAAAAAGGAAATGGTGGTAACGGATTGAGATGCAGCCATAGTTGTGTTGTATTGATGAGTACAACAGCTGCAACCGGGGCAATTGTTGTGCCCGCGTTAAAAAATGCCCTGTGCGTTAAATCGAGGTTAAACAATGGTCGGTTGAGGCACCCAAACATAATGATGTTGCGTTATGGTGTTGTGTTCCGTACATTCGTCAAAAAATCAAAAACAACGAAAATATGAACCAGTTATCATTAAAGAAGGCCCTGCTGACCCTGACCATCGTGGCGGCCGGCACCTTCACCACCTTCGCCCAGCGCATTGCCTATGTGAATGTCAATACCATTTTGGAAAGCATCGACGAATACCAGGCAGCGCAGCGCGACCTCGACAAAACCGCGCAGGCATGGCGGCAGGAAATCGCTCAGGAATACGATAAAATCAAGGGGATGTACAACCGCTATCAGGCGGAGCAAGTCCTTTTGAGCGAGGACGAGCGACAGCGCCGCGAAGAAGAAATTATGGAAAAAGAACAGGAAGTACGCGACCTGCAGAAGTCACGCTTCGGCCCGGAAGGCGATTTATTTAAGCTGCGGCAGGACCTGGTGCGCCCCATTCAGGAGCGCGTTTACGCTGCGATTGAAGAGTATGCCCAGGAGCGCGGCTACGACTTCATTTTTGACCGATCCAGCGGTGCCGGCATGATTTTTTCCAACCCGTCTTACGACAAAACGGAAGACGTCATGAAGAAGCTGAAGTAATAAGGTGAAGGATTTCAGGCAAAAAAGCACGAAATTCTTATTTTTGCACCCGCAAAAAACAAAGATCAACCATTTGATCCAATACAAATTCAAACCGCATACGAATGAAAAGTTTGTTGAAAATCACTTGTCTTGTAGCCCTCTTAGCAGCGACCGCTGGTACGCTACAGGCCCAAAAGTTTGGCTATGTCAACTCTGCAGCTATCCTGGCTGAAATGCCGGAGGTAAAACAAGCTGATGCCAACCTTGAAGCCCTGCAAAAGCAATTGCAGAAAAAAGGCCAAAGCATGCTGGAGCAGTTGCAGCAGGATTATGGTGTCTTCCAGCAGAAAGTTCAGGGCGGCGACTTGTCTCCTAAGCAACAGGAGGAAGAAGCACAAAAGCTGCAGGCACGCGAGCAGGAAATTGCTGCTTTTGAGCAGGATATGCGCAAGCAGGTTTCTGATAAGCGTGAAGAGCTGCTGGGCCCGATCTATGAGAAGGTCAATCAGGCCATCAAAGATGTAGCAGAAGAAAATGACTTCCAGTTCATTTTCGACCAGAATGTGCTGCTTTATGCTGAAGATTCTCAAAATGTGAATGATCTGGTGAAGGCGAAGCTGGCCAACTAAGCCTGCCGGCAATGCCCAACTCACCCATCGGTATATTTGATTCTGGCATAGGTGGCCTTTCGGTCGCCCGTGCCATTATCGATTTACTCCCTTCTGAGTCCCTCCTCTATTTCGGCGATACCGCCCGTATCCCCTACGGCACTAAGCCTGCCGACACCATACGTCAGTACAGCCTGGATATTACCCGTTACCTGATCGAATCAGGTGCCAAAGCCATTGTGGTGGCTTGCAATACCGCCTCAGCTGCCGCGCTGGGCCCCCTTCGAAATACCTGGCCCGACTTGCCCATTGTAGGTATGGAGCCAGCCGTTAAGCCTGGTGCGAACGCCACGCAGACCGGCGTAGTGGGTGTGCTCGCTACCGCCGGCACGTTTAAAAGTCAGCGCTATGCGGACCTCATGCAACGCTACGCCAGTGGCATCACGCTGCTGGAAGACCCTTGCATTGGCCTTGTGGAACAAATCGAAGCCGGCGAGCTCGATACCCCCGCTACCCGGCAACTTTTGGAGACGATCCTGCTGCCTATGATCCGGCATCAGGCGGATACCTTTGTACTGGGCTGCACCCACTACCCTTTCGTGGCGCCACTACTACAAGACATCATCGGTCCGGAACGAACTATAATTAATCCGGCTCCGGCTGTTGCCCGCCAGCTACAACGGGTACTCGATGGGGAACATCTGCTCGCCTCCCCTTCTGCGGAAACCAGGCACCAACTCTTCTTTTCCGGCCCTCTGCAGGACACCACCGCCCTCGCCCGGCATATGATCGGAGCGGATTTCACCGTAGAGCGCCTTTCGGTATAAAAAAAGCCGGCAGTGACATGCACTACCGGCTCTGATCAATTCTCCATTAACTAATTAAGCGCCTTATTCGACGATGAACCGACGGGTTGCGACTTGCTGCCCCTCTACGATGAGGCGCAGGAAGTAGGTGCCCGCAGGCATCTGCCGGACGTCGAGCTGCTCAGTTGTAGTACCGGAAGACAGCTCTACAGGCACAATGCTTACCGCCTGCCCGTTGCTGTTATGCACCATCAGCTGACCTTTCCGGGTTTGCTGACTGCTCATTTCTACGGTCAGATTATTGCGGGTAACCGTTGGGAAAGCTTTCAAGCCCAGACCGGCTGCGGCCACATCCAATGTGGAAGTAATCATCCCACGGGTCACTTCTACAGTTGAGAAGCCGCCCGGGGTAGCTACACTACCATCTGAAGCTACTGCACGGTGGTACAGCGTTACGGTTTGGTTAATGGCAATGCCGCCATCTTCCAGTATTTGATCCACCACGCCAAAGGTGGTCTCAAAGGTTTGCTCCGCGCCCACGTTTTGCTGTACGAGCACTTCGGTAAAGTCCTCCTCTGAAGCGAGCTGCCAGATATACACCAGGTCGTCGCGATCACTCGCTGCGGACCAGGTTGCTGCAAACGACGTTTCCGGATCGCCTTCAATGGTCAGTGCTGCACCGTCCATTGGAGCCGTAATCTCTGCTTCATCCGATGGGAAGCGGTTGATTTCCGGAAGTACCTGCCCGCGGAGTTCTCCGGCGGGCTGCTCCGTAGTATGGATGTTCACATAATAATTGCCACTTCGAATCGCTTCCACCTGTTCAGCTGTGAGGGCGTAGGTGTTGTCAGCAGCAGTAAATGCGCCGCTCGTTTGATCAGCATCCACAGAAGGCATCAGGCCGAGGGCAATGTCTCCATTCATACCCGGGCCACCGAAGTGAAGGTGTGCACCACCGGCTACATTCTCATCAAATGGGCTTTCCAGCCCAGAGAAGGCACCGGTCAGCGTCAGGGTCTCGCCGGTCAGTTCGGCCTTAATGCCGCCCACCGCTTCTGAACCAATTGGCTGTACTTCATTGAAGCCGCTCAGGCTGCTGGTGAAGTAGGTGGTAGACAATGGTAGCAGCTGGCCACGCACTTCGCCCGATGGGAAATCCATAGAGTGGACGTTCACGTAATACTGGCGCATGCGCAAAGTGTCTATCCAGCCTTCGCTCGCCATGATGGTGTTGTCGGCGGCGGGGAAGATGCCATTGGTGCCATTGGCGTCAGCCAGTACACCCAATACATTCTGGACACCACCATTTTCACCGGCGTAACCCAAGTGGATATGCGCCCCACCGGCAATATCGGTTTCCAGCATGCTCGACAGGGCGTTAAAGCTACCTGTTGCGGTAATCCGTCCGGGGTTGACTTCCAGTGCGAGCGCACCTACTGCTTCCGTATTCACAGCCGGCACCTCACTGGCACCACTCAGGGGCGCATAGAAGTAGGTCCGGGCTTCGGGCAGCACCTGGGCGCGCAATTCGCCCGACTGAATATCGGTACTGTGTATATTGACATACAGACCACGGGCTTTCATCAGTTCAATCTGATCTTCTTCCAGCTGATAGGTGTTCGGCATAGCTGCAAAAGTGCCTCCAAGGTTATCACTGTTCAGATCAATAGCCAATGGAATCACCACATCACCCGTCTGTCCGGCATAACCGGCATGGATATGTGCACCGCCGGCAATATCGGTAGCTACAGGGCTGCTCAGTCCCGCAAATGTACCTGCGAGTGTCATTCGGCTTCCGGACAGTTCGGCTTGTACTGCACCCAGTGCTTCTGTTGCAGCTTCCGGTACTTCAAAAATGCCTGACAAATAGCCGGTAAATACCGTTTGGCTTTCCAGCATCAATTGTCCGCGGATTTCACCCGCTGGCTGATCTACAGAATGGATGTTGACATACAAGCCACGGCTTATCATAGCTTCCAACTGATCAGCGTTAATGGTAAAGGTATTATCGGATGGCAGGAAACGGCCTGCACTTCCACCCTCATCAGTAACGTTGAGCGGGAAAACAACATCGCCATTCTCACCTGGCATACCCATGTGAATATGAGCGCCACCGGCAATATCCGTATTCAATGCGCTTTCCAGTCCGGAGAAGGAACCGGAAACCACGATGGTCGTATCGTTCATCAATTCCGCGACTACGGCACCACCTGCCATACTCGTAACGGCAGGAGCTTCATTGGCACCAGACAAGTGCGCACGGAAGACCGCTCTTGGCGTACCTGCAAGTTGTCCGCGCAGCTCGCCTGCCGGAAAGTCTGCCGTATGGATATTGGCATACAGGGAGCGGTTATTCAGCAGTTCCCGCTGATCATCGGTTAGGGGAAATGTATTGTCCTCCGGGCGGAAGACACCACTTCTTAGTTCAGGGTCCGTATCGGCATTGAGTATAATTTCAATCCCTCCATTTTCACCCGCTTGTCCAATATGCAAGTGCGCACCGCCGGCTACATCTGCGTCAAAATCACTCTCTAAACCAGAAAATGCACCACTGACAGTCAGCTCATCGTCTGCTACTTCCAGCACCAGAGCACCCTGACCTGAAGTCACAATGGATGGTACTTCGTTGCTGCCCAGGAGAGACATGGTATATATGGCTTCGGATACCGGCGTGAGCTGACCGCGAAGTTCACCGCCACCGAAGTTATCAGAGTGGATATTCACATACACCTCTCTGTTGCGTAGCATAGCCACCTCTTCATCACTTAGGGTGAAGACATTATCTTCAGAAAGGAAGGCTCCACTGAGTGAATCAGCGCTGATTTCAATATTTAGCGGATAAAGGATCGGACCATTTTCACCGGCAAAACCAGTATGCAGGTGGGCACCGCCCACAATTTCTTCCGCAATCTTACTGCTCAGGCCTTCGAAACCACCGGAGACGGTCAGTTCGTTGCCAGAAAGCGAGGCAGAGACAAAGCCTGTTGCTGTGCTCAAAATGGGTAGCGCCTCATTGTGCCCTGAAAGCGTGGTTTCGAAGAGGTCTTCCATTACTTCTCCACGCGTAATATTGACAGCAGAAGCCGCACCCGCTGTAGCCACAGCACCGTCCGTAGCTACCGCCCGGTGGTAGACCGTGACCTCTGTGCCTACGTCTACGCCAAGACTGCCCAACAGGCCGTCAACCGTTTCGAAATCTGTTACGAATTCCGTTTCATTGCCTACATTTTGCTGGAAGACAATATCCTCAAAATCCGGATCGGTAGCCAACTGCCATACATAGGCAAGCTGACTATCATCGGTGGCAGCACTCCAGGTGGCTGAGAAATCTGTCGTTGCACCACCTTCCAGCAGGAAGTCTGCACCATCGGGTGGGAAGTTGATCATCGGTGCAGATACCGGGAAGAAGTTACTCTGTTGGAGTATCTGCCCGCGCAGTTCGCCACCGGGGTATGCCATCGTGTGGATGTTGGCGTAGTAATTTCCGGCGATAAGGTCAACGACCTGCTCTTCTGAAAGTGTGAAGGTATTGTTATTGGCCATAAAGGTTCCGGACAGGTTATCGGAAGCGGTCATAGCATTAATTACAATATCAACGCCTCCATTTTCGCCCGGGGCACCAAGGTGGAGGTGCGCGCCTCCGCCAATGTTCGGATCAAATTCATCAGTAAGGCCACTAAACGCACCGGTTACAGTCAGTTGGTCACCGTTGAGCTCCAGTTTAAGGCCACCAACGGCGGGGCTTACAGCTACCGGCACTTCATTGAAAGCGTCCAGCGATGTGGTGAAATAAGCTGTGGCGAAAGGCAAGGTCTGTCCGCGCAACTCACCGCTTTGAAAGTCCTCTGTATGTATATTCACATATAGCCCGCGGTTGCGCAGGCTCGACCGCAGTGCCTCTGTGGAAGGTACGACGTTATCAGCAGCCGGGAAAGCGCCACTCAGCCCATCGCCAGCGATATCTGAAGACAGGTTTTCCTGAATACCTCCATTGCTGCCGGCCAGTGCGCCGTGCAAATGTGCCCCTCCAGCTACATTAGCGTCAAAGGGAGAGGAGAGCCCGGAAAAAGATCCGACACTGATAATTTCATCAGAGCGAACCTCCATAAGGACCTGACCGGTGGCGGGCGTATTTACAGCAGGCACCTCACTTGTTCCTGACAAAGCTGCATTCATATAATAGCGTGCTTCACCAAGTAGCTGTCCGCGCAGCTCTCCACCGCCATTCGTTAAGGTATGAATATTGACGTAGTAAGCACGGTTCATGACAGCCATGACCTGTTCTTCTGTCAGTTCGAAGGTATTGTCAACGGGATCGAATGTACCACCGTTGAGGTCGTCATTGAGATCAATGGCAAGTGGGAATTCCACCGGACCGTTTTCACCCGGCAGCCCAATATGCAGGTGAGCGCCACCGACGATGCTAACATCTACGGCACTGCTCAGCTCGCTGAAAGAACCGGATACCGTGAGCATATTGCCACGCAATTCTGCTTTTACTGCACCGAAGGCGCGGGTGGTTACCGGAGGGGCTTCAAACCCACCGCCGAGGACAGCAGTGAGGTATACCGGCGCTTCAGGCAACAGTTGCCCGCGGATTTCACCCGCTGGCTCATCAACGGAGTGAATATTGACATAGAAGCCGCGGTCGTAAATGGAGGCCAGGTCATCCGGTGTAAGGGCAAACCGGTTGTTTGCCGCTTCAAAAGTTCCCCCGGTCATGTCATTTTCCAGGTCGCTCGTAAGTGAAAAAGTAACGGGACCATTCTCACCTGCCAGCCCGGTATGAATGTGGGCACCACCGGCGATATCAGTAGCCACTTCACTCTCCAAACCATTGAAACTGCCATAGGCAATCAGGGTATCTTCAACAACTTCTGCCTGTACTACGCCGGTTGCGTAGGTTGTTACGGCGGGTTGCTCGTTGCTTCCTGAGAGGTGTGCACGCAAAACCGTTGAAGCAGCCGCTGAAGCGACTTGCCCCCGGAGTTCACCTGCACTATGTGCCGTGGTATGGATGTTGGCGTAGTACAGTCGGTTTTCCAATGCTTCGACCTGACTCGCCTCCAAAGCAAACGTATTATCAGCTGCCGTGAAAACGCCTCCTTTCATATCTCCGTCGATGGTAGCATTCAGTAAAATGTCTACATCACCATTCTGTCCGGGCAGAGCAAGGTGCAGGTGAGCACCGCCAAGTACAGAAACATCAAAGTCTCCTTCCAGGTCAGCGAAAGTACCGGTCACTGTTAACTCGTTGCCAACAAGATCGAGTGCCAGGGCACCGTGACCGCTGCTGTTAACAGAGGGCACCTCATTACTGCCAGAGAGGTTGATGTGGTAATTGGCACCTTCCGGCAGGAGCTGTCCCCTAAGCTCGCCATCCGGATAGAGAGTCGTATGAATGTTCACATACATCCGGCGTCCCATCAAGGCTTCTACCTCTTCCGCAGAGAGCGTAAACGTATTGTTAGCGGCCTCGAAGGTGCCGCTTTTGAGCAGGATGCCGAGGTTGGGGCTCAGCCCGAAGGTAATCCCTCCATTCTCTCCGGCATAACCGGTGTGAATGTGAGAACCGCCCGCCACCGTGACGTCGAAGTTGCCTTCCAGCCCGGTAAAGCTGCCTGATACAGACAGCTCATTGCCGTCCAATATGGCAGTTATTTCGCCAAAAGCGCGACTTACTACCGGAGTGGCTTCGTTGCGCCCACTGAGTTCGGCGGTAAATGTCATCTGCGCACTACCTGCAAATGGCAGGCTGCAAAAGATGAGCAATAGAATTAAGTAATCTCTGATCTTCATAAATTAATGTCGTTGAATTTTAATAATTGATGATTGGCTGAGCGAGACATAGCATTGAAAGGCTTCGGAAGGACCGAAAGCAGCGCTAATTCCCAAAACCAGCCTTGTTTTTTGTTTCTTGCTTGTAAGACTACGCATCAGTTGCGTACGAGCCTGAGTTTGTTCAATGACTGATCAGGCTTTCCTGGAATGCTAATGTTTCCGTTTTGCTTTTACTTACGGAAGTATATCGGGAAGCGGATTAAAACAGATCCATCTTTTTTCTTTATCTTTCAAAAACTTTCAGGGATTGAAATGAAACTATGAAGCTTTCGTTGTCAGAAAACTGTTACTTCGAAGATCAATTTCCATAGATTTTGATTGCTTTGCGGTGCAACGAAAAGCGCTCCTCATTGTTCGAATTTGGAAAGCACAACATTTATTAGTCCATCAGACGCACTATGCCAAAACCAAAACCCAGAACTGCACTGGAAACGGAAATCATTGATTTGCTTTCCAAAAAACAACAGCGGGGGATTACATTACTGTACGAGCATTACTCACCTGCCCTGTACAATATCATTCTCCGCATTGTACAGTCAGAAGAAGTGGCTGAAGAAACGCTTCAGGATAGTTTTCTAAAAATATGGGACAACTTTTCGAAATACGATGCCGACAAGGGGCGGCTCTTTACCTGGATGGTGCGTATTTGCCGCAATTTGGCAATCGACAAAATCCGCTCCAGTCAATTTAAGAAAGGAAATCGAACTGAAACGATCCCTGACTCCGTATATAATAGTGATTCACTCAGCGAAGAGCTGAACACCTCCGACCCGGGCTTACGAAAAGTCGTTAGCAAACTCGATGACAAGACCCGGGTTCTTATCGAACTCCTATATTTTAAGGACTATACCCAACGGGAAGTGAGCGATGCGCTCGACATTCCCCTGGGCACAGTCAAGTCACGGTCGAGAAAAGCGATTCAGGTCCTACGGCAAGTCCTGGGCAATGAGGGCTTTTTGTCGGCTATTTTCATCACCATGTTCGAAACGATAAAGCGATATTTTGGATCCTAAAGCATACATAGCGTCTGGTATTCTTGAGCAATATGTGCTCGGCAAGCTCACGCCGGAAGAAATGGTGGAGGTGGAGCAGAATGCAGCGCAACACCCGGAAATCAAGGAAGAAATTGAAGCCATCGAACTGGCATTGGAGGAGTATGCCCTGCTACACGGGCAAACGCCACCGCCTGGTGTGCTGTCCACTATTCTCCAAACCCTCGATGAGCGGGGCACACAGGCTCAGCTGAAAGGCCCGCGCAGCAGCCGTACCCTTTTGGCGATAGCCTGGGTATTGTTTTTTGCAGCGGCCCTGGGCTGGCTTTACGCCTATCAGCAAAACCAGGAAAGCACAGCAATGATTGCAGCACTGTCGGAGGAAATTAATACTATTGAAAGCAGCTGCGACAGCGTGAAGGCTACCAACGACCGCCTGCGGGCAGAACTGGAGTTCCTGCGCAACCCCGACACCCGCAATACCCTTATGAATGGTACCGACCTTTCACCGGAAGCTGTTGCCTCGGTCTTTTACAACCCGGCATCCGGGGCTTCCCTGATCGATGTGGGTAGTTTGCCCGTACCGCCTTCCGATCAGCAGTACCAGCTTTGGGCTATTGTAGACGGGGCGCCGGTCAGTATGGGCGTTTTTGAAGTCAATACTGATACTTCAGGGCTTCAGCCGGTAGCCTACGTGGAAAATGCCCAGGCTTATGCGGTCACCCTTGAGCCCCGCGGCGGCAGCGAAACGCCTACCCTGGAGCAGATGTACGTAATTGGAGAGATTTAAAGGGACGAACCTGCCTAAACAAAGAAGGGGAATAAGTCCAATACTGGACTTATTCCCCTTCAGTTTTATGGCAAACATGGTATTAGCTCAGATGGCTAATACAATAGTCATCTTTGACCGTGCCCTAGCTCAGCCCGGTGACGAGCAGAGACACTTCATTATTCAGTACTTCCACGAAGCCGCCTTTGATGGCGTAACGGATCTTGCGCCCGGCTTCGCTTGCCGTTTCCAGTGCGCCGGTCTCTTCATTGAAGAAACGGTATTCACCACTTTCTGTAGTGATGGTAATATAGCCCGCATCCAGAGAAGATACAATTGGCGCGTGGTTTTTCAGCACCTGAAATTCACCATCCGTGCCAGGCACTTTAACTGAAGAGATCGCACCTGAAAAAATCTTCCGGTCCGGAGTCAGTACCGTAATATTCATAATGACTTAGTTTATAAGGCGGTACCGGAAGGCAGGCTTCCGGCACCTAATACAATCGTTTCAGGATGTGGGAGGTAAAGAAATTAAGCCTCTACCTCAGCCAGCATCTTCTTACCCGCTTCAATCACCTCGTCGATATTGCCCTTCAGGTTGAAGGCCGCTTCCGGATACTCGTCCACTTCACCGTCGATGATCATGTTAAAGCCACGGATGGTTTCCTCAATAGGCACCAGTACACCTGGCAGGCCGGTAAACTGCTCTGCTACGTGGAAGGGCTGAGAAAGGAAACGCTGCACGCGACGGGCGCGGTGTACCACCTGCTTGTCTTCATCAGACAATTCTTCCATACCAAGGATGGCGATAATATCCTGAAGCTCGTTGTAGCGCTGCAGGATATTCATGACGCGCTGAGCGGTGTTGTAGTGCTCATCACCGATGATAGCCGGATCGAGGATACGTGATGTTGAATCGAGCGGATCCACTGCAGGGTAGATACCGAGGGACGCAATCTTACGGCTCAGTACCGTTGTCGCATCAAGGTGTGCGAAAGTTGTTGCCGGTGCGGGGTCTGTCAAGTCATCCGCAGGTACGTATACCGCCTGTACGGAGGTAATAGAACCACGCTTTGTAGATGTAATCCGCTCCTGCATCAGGCCCATTTCAGTAGCCAGAGTAGGCTGATAACCCACCGCTGAAGGCATACGGCCAAGCAGTGCAGACACCTCAGAACCCGCCTGCGTAAAGCGGAAGATGTTATCGATAAAGAAGAGGATATCACGACCGCCCATTGGGTCCTTCATGTCACCATCACGGAAGTATTCTGCGATGGTCAGACCGGAAAGTGCTACACGGGCACGTGCCCCGGGAGGCTCGTTCATCTGACCGAATACGAAAGTCGCCTTAGAGTCTTCCAGGTCTTTCATATCCACAGCACTGAGGTCCCAGCCGCCTTTTTCCATAGACTCCATGAAGTGCTCGCCGTACTTGATAATGCCCGCTTCGAGCATTTCCCGCATCAGGTCGTTACCCTCACGGGTACGCTCACCTACACCTGCGAATACAGAAATACCATCGTATCCCTTCGCGATGTTGTTGATCAGCTCCTGAATGAGTACAGTTTTACCTACACCTGCACCACCAAAGAGGCCAATTTTTCCACCCTTCAGATAAGGCTCGATCAGGTCGATCACCTTGATACCGGTGTAGAGTACTTCCTTCTCCACGGAAAGGTCTTCGTATACAGGTGGCTTGCGGTGGATAGAAGCCGAACCGGTTTGGTTGACTACTTCACCAATACCATCGATTGGCGTACCGACCACGTTGAAGAGGCGGCCTTTAATACCAGGGCCCACAGGCATTGCAATTGGTTCGCCGGTGTCCTGTACTTCCATTCCGCGAACCAGTCCGTCCGTTGCATCCATAGCAATGGCACGAACGCTGTCTTCACCGAGGTGTTGCTGAACTTCCATCACCAAAATTTCGCCGTTGGGACGGTCGATCTTCAGTGCGTTATTGATTTCGGGGAGTTTCGAACCCTCAGCAGAGAAACTTACGTCCACTACCGGGCCGATAACTTGCTTCACATGACCGATGTTTGCCATATCAGTGCGTGTATTTAGTTGAAAACTAGAGTATCTTTTAAAAATCGGCACAAATTTAGGCTTTTGGGTTGATAATCAAAAGCAATTCTCTACCCTTATCTCACCTAAAGCCTAATAAATCAGCCCCTTGACTTAAACCCCGGCACCGGGTTTGAGCCAGTCCGGAAAATATTGCCCCCTCTTCCGCCCCTATCCCGGTATTTTATTTCCCTGAATCACGCCACCTTACACCAGTATTAGGCAAACCGGGCAAGAGGCAAAGGAGCCCCTCTAAAAGCCTATGTTATTTTTCCATTCATTTTAGCCAACAATTCTCCCGGAATGCTTATTCTTGATGCTATGATTTGGGAAGCCCTTTCAAAATTAGCCCTTTTGGGCACAGAACGCGGCCAATTGCCACCGGAGGTGCTTAAAGCATTGGAGCAGGTTGGGATACAGACTACACAGGCGCCGGAAGCCCTGTTGCTGGAAGGCGCTGCCCTGTACCATCAACTACGCCGTGCAGGCTTTCCGCTACAGCAACCGGAAGCGCCTCCCGCTACTATGCCCCAAAGCCAGCAGAAAGCCACACCACCGCAGGCGGCACGACAGATGGAGCATATCATCCGGGGCAACTTCCGGGAAGCCCTGCCGGAAGCTTTGCAGCTCTTGCAGCAGGCTAATCTGCCTCTACCCCCTGAGCACCTGCCGGCCTTGCTCTACAAAGCCGCTAAAAAACCAGACTTCTGGCTTATCCTCAGGCCAATCCTCGAACCGGCAGATTTTGAATTCCTCCGGCTCAACCCGGACTGGGCTGCCATCGCGGAGCACCCACCGGCAGCCAACTGGCAAAACGAAACGCAGGCCGATCGGGTGCAGATGCTGCGGCGACTGCGCTTTGAACAACCGGAGCAGGCGACATCCTTTTTAGCCACCTGCTGGGAAGGGTTGGCTCCGACTGAAAAAAAGGAACTGATTAACCTCCTGGACACCGGATTGAACGCATCAGACCAATCGTTTTTGGAAGCCCAATTGTCCGACAGCCGGAAGGAAGTACGCCAATCGGCAGCACAATTGCTGCTCAAAATCCCGGATACCCCATTACAAGACACCTTATATAAGGAGGCTGCCACCTGGCTTACCCTGCAGAAAGATGGCCGCCTGGATTTGCATGCGCCCCCGAAGCCCATATCCGCTTTCAAAAAGCTGGGGCTGTACAGCAGCAAAAAGCACAAATACACCGGTGGCGAAAGGGCCGGCTATGCTTACGAAATCCTGTCAAAGGTGCCGCCAAAACGGTGGGAAGCGCATTTTGGGAAGCCCACCCTGGATACCCTGCGCCTTTTCGCCCGGGCCAATCAGCATCAGCTCCTTACCGATGCTATTGCGAATGCCGCTCTCCTGCATCAGGACCACCGCTGGATAGAAGCCCTGCTCCGGCATTGGTGGCGCACGGATAACGAAGTGCGGTGGAACAGCGCTCTGGGCAAGCAACTTATGGCCGCTTTACCGGATCCGCTTTTCAACGAAATCATGAGCCAATACATGAAGCAGCATCAGGGCTATATTGAGGAGCGCAGTTTTGCCGGACAATTGTTATGTTTGGGCATTCATCAGTGGGAAGAAAGTGTGGCCCGGCAGGTGCTCCAAAACTTCAGGGACTGGCTCAACGCTGCGCAGTCGGTCTACTGGAACATCTGGCACTACAAACGCATCCTTCGGGTAGCAGCCTATCAGGCACCGGTGGACATACTGCCCGGTTTCCGGACCGGCTGGAACCAACGAACGCCCATCTGGGCCAACTGGGAAGGCGATATTGAGCGTATGCTGAAAACATTGGCTTTCCGCAAAGACCTGAATGAAGCGCTGAAACCACCCGGTAAAAGTCACGCTAAGAAAACACCATAATATATATGTCTACCAATGCTGCCATCCGATTACAAGCTGAAGACGCCTACGCTGAGGAGCTCAAAGCCCTACAAGCTGCCGATGACCGCCCCCGCCCCACCAACTGGAACCTCTCGCCCTGGGCGGTGATGATCTACCTCATGGGTGGCGAACTGGAGGATGGCACCAAGATTTCGCCAAAGTATTTTGGCAACCGCCGCCTGATCGAAGTGGCGGTAGCTACCCTCGCCACCGACCGGGCACTGCTGCTCACCGGTATCCCCGGCACGGCTAAGACCTGGGTGTCTGAACACCTGGCCGCAGCGATCAGTGGCAACTCCAAACGCCTGGTACAGGGCACCGCCGGCATGGCTGAGGAATCCCTGCGCTATGGCTGGAACTACGCCCGACTGCTGGCAGAAGGCCCCTCTGAAAAAGCCCTGGTGCCCAGCCCGGTCATGGTGGCCATGCAGGAAGGCCGTATTGCCCGGGTGGAGGAACTGACCCGCATCCCCAGCGATGTGCAGGATGCGCTTATTACCATCTTATCAGAAAAAGCCCTGCCCGTACCGGAGCTCAACTCGGAAGTACGGGCACAGCGCGGTTTCAACCTCATCGCCACAGCCAACGACCGCGACCGGGGCGTTAACGAGCTATCGAGCGCCCTGCGCCGCCGTTTTAATACGGTAAGCATGCCCCTGCCGGCCACCCTGGAAGAGGAAGTCGAAATCGTCCGGCAACGGGTGGCGCAAATCGGCAGCACCCTTGAATTACCACCGCAAGCGGCTCCGGTAGAGGAAATCAAACGTCTGGTCACCATCTTCCGCGAACTACGCAGTGGCAAAACCGAAGACAGCCGGCGCAAGCTCAAAGTACCATCCAGCACACTGAGTACAGCAGAAGCCATCTCGGTCATCAATAGCGGGCAGGCGCTGGCCGTTCACTTTGGCGAAGGGGAAATCCGGGCGGAAGACATTGCCGGCAGTTTGCTGGGTGCAATTGTTAAAGACCCGGTGCAGGACCGCACGGCCTGGGAGGAGTACCTGGAGACGGTAGTGAAAGAGCGCAAAGGCTGGGGCGACCTGTACGAGGCCAGCAAGGGGCTGCTTGGAAAGTAGGTATTAATGCCAAAAAATGCCCGACTTCCGGATTTTGCATGGCCTTCATAAACGCCCCTTTGAAATTGCTGTGCGATATTTGAACTGTTTTTCAAGCACTTACAAAAGCACCTTTGCGATTTTTTTATCAAAAGCCTTGTTTATTGGATTAAAGAGCGCTACCTTTGCACCTGCCTTTTCAGAGGCAGCCCGATCAAGGCGAAACAATTAAGAAAAACAGGCGCAAAAAGAAGGTGCATAACTTCGCTCGCACCGCTCCGTTTCCTCCTGATTTTCTATTGATCAACAATTAAATTTTTGAATAGTGGATACGCTAAGCTATAAAACGCAATCTGCAAAGAAAGAGGGAGTAGAACGCAAGTGGCATATCATCGACGCTGAAGGCGAGGTGGTTGGCCGTATGTGTACCAAAATTGCTTCTGTACTCCGCGGGAAGCATAAACCTTCCTACACGCCTCACGTAGATACGGGCGATTACGTCATTGTCATCAACGCAGGCAAGGTCCGGTTTACCGGCAACAAGCTGAACCAAAAGGAATACCAGCGCTACTCCGGCTACCCCGGTGGCCAGAAGTCTCGTACAGCCAAGGAAATGCTGGACAAGAAGCCAATTGGTGTAGTGGAAGCTGCCGTGCGTGGCATGCTGCCCAAGAATCGTCTGGGCCGTGCGATGTTCAAGAAGCTTTTCGTTTACGAAGGCGCTGAGCACCCACACGAGGCACAGAAGCCGGAAAAACTGGAACTTTAATTTTAAAAAAGCAGGACAATCTCGATAAATATGGAAATGATCAATGCCATTGGGAGAAGAAAAGCGTCTGTAGCCCGTGTTTACCTCAAGAAAGGTGAAGGCAAAATCGTTATCAACGGTAAGGACTACAAGGAGTACTTCCCTCAAAATCACATCCAATATAACCTTACGGATCCTTTTCAGACCGTAGAAGTGGAGAACATCTACGATTTGAAGATCAACGTAAATGGCGGTGGCTACAAAGGCCAGGCCGAAGCGATTCGTATGGGCATCGCCCGTGCGCTCGTCAAACTGAACGAAGACTTCCGCAAGCCGCTGAAGGACAAAAAGTATCTTACCCGTGACTCCCGCGTTGTTGAACGTAAGAAGTACGGTAAGCCTAAGGCACGTAAGAGCTTCCAGTTCAGCAAGCGTTAATTTTCGTTATTCAGTATTCGTGGCGGGCTGTCTGCGTACGGCTCGCTTCCAAATTCAAACTTTAGCAAAAAGAAAATGGAAAAGCCCACCTATAAAGATTTGTTGGATGCAGGTGTGCACTTTGGCCACCTCAAGAGAAAGTGGAACCCCAAGATGGCACCTAATATCTTCATGGAGCGCAAAGGGATTCACATCATTGACCTGAACCGCACCCTGGATAGCCTGGAGCGTGCTGGTAATGCCGCCCGCCAAATGGCGAAGTCTGGTAAGAAGATCATGTTCGTTGCGACCAAGAAGCAGGCCCGCGAAATCGTTGCCAATGCAGCGCGCGAAGTCGGCATGCCTTTCGTGACTGACCGCTGGCTTGGTGGTATGATGACCAACTTCTCCACGATCCGCCGTTCGATCAAGAAGATGAACAACATCGACCGCATGTTCCAGGATGGTACACTGGATAACGTAACCAAGAAGGAGCGCCTTACCCTGACCCGCGAGCGCAACAAGCTGGAGCGCGTACTCGGTGGTATCGCAAACCTAAACCGCCTGCCTTCTGCGGTATTCATCGTGGATATCCACCACGAGCATATCGCCGTAGCGGAGTCGCACAAGCTGGGACTGAAAACTTTCGGTATGGTGGATACCAACTCTGATCCTTCTCAGGTTGATTATGCTATCCCTGCCAATGATGATGCATCCAAGTCGATTGCCATCATCACCAACTACATGGCGGAGTGCATCCGTCAGGGCCTGAAAGACAGAGAGTCTGTCAAATCAGAAAAGGAAGCAACTGCGAAGGGCTAAGCTGCCGCGGTTCCTGGATTTTATTACCACACCATTACAATATAAGATATAATGAGTGCAAACATTTCTGCTGCCGATGTCAAAAAACTGCGCGAAATGACCGGCGCAGGTATGATGGACTGCAAAAAAGCGCTTAAAGAGGCTGAAGGCGATTTCGAAAAAGCCGTCGAGGTACTTCGTAAAAAAGGCCAAAAGGTATCTGCCAAGCGTGCAGACCGTGATGCCAACGAAGGCGTTGTTGTTGCCCTGGTTTCTGATGATAAGACCAAAGGTGTTATCGTTAAGCTGAGCTGTGAGACCGACTTCGTAGCTAAAGGCGACGAGTTCATCGGCTTCACCAACAAAGCTGCCGAACTGGCACTGCAGCATTTCCCTGATACACTGGAAGACCTGCTCAAGGTTGACATGAATGGTCTTTCTCTGGGCGATCGCGTTACCGAGCTGGTTGGTAAGATCAATGAGAAGATTGAACTTGATACCTACGAAAAACTGGAAGCAACTATGATCAGCCCGTACATCCACATGGGCAATAAAGCTGCTGTTCTCGTAGGCATGAACAAAGCGAGCGATGACATCTACGATGGTGGCCGCGACGTAGCTATGCAGGTAGCTGCCATGAAGCCGGTTGCAGTAGATAAGGATGGCGTCGACCAGTCTATCATCGACAAGGAGATCGAAATTGGTAAGGAGCAGGCGCGCCAGGAAGGCAAGCCTGAGCAAATTATCGAGAAGATCGCTATGGGTAAGCTCAACAAATTCTTCAAGGAAAACACCCTGCTGAATCAGCAGTTTGTTAAGGACAGCAATGAGACTGTGGCTTCCTTCCTGAAGAAGTTTGATAAGGAACTGACGGTTACAGACTTTAAGCATGTAACCCTCGGATAAAATTTTCGAAAGGCGGATTGGTTATCTAATCCGCCTTTTTTTATATCATTGGCCCGCAAAGGTCTGCTATGCACCATGCGTATCAGGCCTTCGTAGGATTACAGCAGTTTGCTGCGACTTTAAGCTTCAACCTCAAACAACTGGGAAATATGGCACAGCTCAAGTATAACAGAATTCTGCTCAAATTGAGCGGTGAGTCCCTGATGGGCGATCAGGGCTTCGGTATTGATTCCAAAATGCTTTCGCACTACGCTGAGCAGGTAAAAGAACTCCTTGAGCTGGGCGTGCAGGTAGCGATCGTTATCGGTGGCGGCAACATCTACCGTGGGCTACAGGCCAATGAGTCAGGCATTGAGCGGGTGCAAGGGGACTACATGGGCATGATGGCGACTGTAATTAATGGCATGGCGCTCCAAAGCGCCCTGGAAACGGTGGGTGTTTACACCCGGTTGATTTCTGCTATTGAAATGAAGCAGATTGCTGAGCCATACATCCGCCGCCGGGCTATCCGCCACCTCGAAAAAGGCAGGGTCGTGATCTTTTCTGCCGGTACAGGCAGTCCTTATTTTACCACGGATTCTGCTGCCGCACTGCGCGCCAATGAAATCAATGCAGACGTCATTCTGAAAGGCACACGTGTGGATGGTATCTATAACGCCGACCCGGAAAAGGACGCCACCGCCACCAAATTTGACAACCTCACTTTCGCCAAGGTAATCAGCATGGGGCTGAGTGTGATGGATATGACTGCCTTTACCCTTTGCCGGGAAAACAACCTGCCGATCATCGTATTCGACATCAATACCAAAAGCAACCTCAAGGATATCGTAGAGGGCAAGCCTATTGGCACTCTTGTTGAGGGGTAGGCCGCTACTGCCCGCACCCTATAGGCGAGCCATCCGGCAATCGTGGTGCCTTGGGTAATTGATATGCCGATGGCGCCTCCCGAAATTTCTGTATCTCACCCAACATATAGCTTAGGTGAGCCCGTTCTTCCCGTTCGGGCCGGTCAGACAGCTGCTTTTCAAAGCCCCGCTCGAAAGCATCAACCTGATAGCGGGCGGCACCTGCCACCTGCGGCGCTACTTTTGTATCCCCCGCTAGCCTAAGCAAATGTAATATTAGCCGCTTATGCCCTACTCGCGTGATGGCACGTTCTACCGGAGTGTAAGCATCGTCCATTGTTTCCCACAAAGCCTCCACAAAGCGGTCAAGATGAATACTTTGCAGATCGCCCTGCGCTTCCTGATTCACCATCCGGGCCAACCGTTGTGGGTGCAACATCAGGCTCAGCGTATGATCAATTGCGGATTCTGCGGCCGCCATCGGATCGAAAACGGTGCCCGTGTAGGGCTCAAAATATTCCCGTCCCCGGCTGTACCCCATGGGCTGTGGAGGAATCAGCCCGAGAATTTCAGCCGGTATAACCAGCTCACTTGGCTTTACGGTTCTCAATAATGCAGTCATGGCGGCGCTCTGCTCCGGCTCCGGCACAGGACGGATCACCGGCTGTCCGTCTCCCCGCAGTGCATAGGTGTAGTAATAGCCGCCCAAAAGCTTACTACAGGCTGCTACCTGATACCGGTGCGATAAATAGAGCGGCGTCAGCACCCGTTCCAGTGTAGACATTGGCTCCCCGTCCGGAATGTTAGCCTCTCCAAAGCGGCTCAGGGCCTCCCGCCGTAAATCCATAATACGGTTAAGCTCTTCCGGAGCGGAGGTGCCATTGTCCCACAAGTGAGCCAGTGGGTGAGCGGTGCCATCCGATCGCGCTCCATCGTCTGAAATGTAGTGCAGCCCTGCTTCAACACCCTCCATCAAGATGGTATTGAGGGCCTCCTTTTCGTCTGTGCCCGTTGAGAACTCCGTATACCCGTACCGGATCGCCAGTTTGTCCCAGGCACCTATGCCGGTATCGTAGGCTTTGGAGAAGTCAACAGCCCCATCTTGCCCCAATTGTAAGAGCGGGTGTGGATAATCCATCACTGAGGCACGGTTGTTCATACTCGCAGCAAAATTGTGTGCCAGCCCAAGCGT
Organism: uncultured Phaeodactylibacter sp.; assembly: GCA_964572415.1. Lineage (GTDB taxonomy): Bacteria > Bacteroidota > Bacteroidia > Chitinophagales > Saprospiraceae > Phaeodactylibacter. The sequence goes on along the minus strand of CAZNHN010000037.1, from coordinate 5,141 downwards.
ATGCCCTACTTCGTGGGCAGAAAGCAGCCTGAGCCGGGCCAGGGCCATTTCCTTTAACCTGGGATCGGCTGCCGTTCCGGACTCAAAGGCATCCACCAGCCCCTGTGCGATCAGAAAATCCTGCCGCACCCTGAGAGACCCCAAAAGCACATGCCCTTTGATGATTTCTCCGGTGCGCGGGTCAGCTACGGTGGTACCATACGACCAGCCCCGGGTACTGCGGTGCACCCAGTTGATCATATTGTAGCGCACATTCATGGGATCTGCCCCTTCCGGCAAGACTTTGACCTGGAAGGCATCAATGAAACCTGCCGCCTCGAATGCTTCGTTCCACCAGCGGGCGCCTTCCAGCAGTGCAGACCGGACGGGCTCCGGCACACCGGGGTCCAGGTAGTAGACGATGGGCTCAACCGGTCGGCTCCGTTTGGCTTTCGGATTGGCTTTCTCCAGGCGGTGACGATAGATCAGCCGCTGCGTCAGAGGTGCGTCAATAGGAGCCGCGTAGTCCTGAAAAGTAAGGGGAAAATAGCCGGAGCGTGGGTCATAAGCCCGGGGTTCAAATTCATCATCCGGTAACTTAACCAAAGAATGATGCAGGCGTACTGAAAAAGAAGCAGGCGTGGGGGCAACAGAACGCAGCTCCCGCCCCTTTGGATTTCCGGTAAAGGTAAGCAGGGCTTCAAACTCGGTATTCTTAGGAAAACTCTTGGTTCGCTCAAGCCAGAGAATACTGCGCTCCTTACTCAGAGCGTAATCTCCCTGGTTGTTCTGCTTCAGACGTTCAACTACTCCATGAGCATCCCGCATCAGGAAAGGAGTCCAGTCAATCAATACTTTCCCCTCTTCCTCCGCCTCAACCTTAAAGCCCCAAAGGATGGACTGGGCGAATGCTTCCTCAACGGATTGCCGCTCCTGAAGGTTCTGAGTACGGGCGCGGAACTTCAGGTTTGGCTCCTGCAGCAAGACCTTCTGTCCTTCCCGAATGAACCGTACTACTCTGGTATCTCCGAGTTGGTTGCGGTCAAGCCCGATGTCATTGGAGCCCAGCCCGGCTGTCAGGCTGTTGATATAAAGGACCTCCCTGCCCATTTGCTCCACTTCCAGCCAGATTTTACCCGCATCTTTATCATAGTAGTAAGTGAAAAAGCCCCTATTGGGCTGAAGCCCTTTTGTTTTTTCGGTGATAGTGGGTACTTGAGCATACAGTAGCGTAGTCCAGCTCATCAGGACAACGGGCAGCAGGTATTTTATCATCGCCTTTTTTCCTAAAAATAGAGAAAAATTCAGAACTTGACGAGGAACCAAATTGCTCTGAAATGAAATACGGCCATCTGATCGTAGCGGTATTATTTGCGCTGTTTGCCTACTTTCAACTAAATGATCCTGACCCCTGGGGCTGGATTGCCCTTTACCTATGCGTAAGTACGGTAGCCGTTTTGACTTTTCTCCATCGCTCTCCCCGGTGGCTGGCGATTGCAGGTCTTGCGGTGATTGCGATCTGGGGCATACAGCTTTTCCCGGCCTTCCTGGAGTGGATCTCTATGGGTGCACCTTCCATTACGGAGGAAATGAAAACCGAACAACCACATATAGAACTCACCCGGGAATTTCTGGGACTTATGCTCTGTGCCCTGGTATTGGGAGGCTACCTCATTCGGGCACGCAAAGGCCTAACCTGAAACAAGCATATAATTTTATCAAATTAACAGGCGATATCCTCAAAAAAAAGTAAATTACAACTTTGACGAAGCCCAGCACAATGCACAAAAATGTTACTTGAAACCCCAAACGTTTTACAAGTACTGCTGAAATCAGTACTCACCTTACAGCAGTCTCATACGCTGAAAGAAGGCATAATTACCACTATACCTTCAATAGCGCCTTTGATCAATGCAAATGCCATTTGGGTTTTCCGTAAGGGTACCAATGACTCCAGCCCCTCTCTGGTAGTGAGCCTGAATCTCAACGGGGATCATTGGGTTGAGTCGAAAACTAAGCGCCCCTCAGACTGGCCAGAGCAAGTGAGCCGAATTGAAAAGGCAGACTCCTTTCTTCTCCTTTCTTCTACACCTGATGGCTTTGACCTACTTGCTGCACCGGTACGCTTTAATTGTAAAACATTAGGCTTCTTCATAGCGCGCTTACCCGTCTCCGAGCATGGGGAGCATCAGGAAAAGCTTCAGTCCATTCAACCCTACCTGGAAGGATTGGGCACGGCTATCTCGCGTTTAGCACAAGAACAGAAAATCAAAGTGCAGCGCGACTACCTTCGGAAAATCATTGACAATATTCCCGGGCTTGTATTCTCCAAAGACCGTGAGGGCCGTTTTGTCCTGGTAAATAAGCGCGTTGCTGAAATTTATGGCGTGCCGGTGGAAGAGCTTATCGGCAAAACAGACAGCGACTTCAACCCGCACAAACAGGAAGTGGCCCGATACCGGGAGGAAGACCTTCGTGTACTGGATGAAGGCGCAACGATGTGGCTGCCTGAAGATAAAATCACAACTCCCAAAGGACAGGAAATCCACCTGCAAACCTTAAAAATTCCTGTAACGAGTGAAGGAGAAGAAGGCACCAACAACGTACTCGGCTTATCGCTTGACATCTCCCCCTGGCTGCGCATTAAGGAGCAGGAAGCTAAAAGCCGGGAGCGGTACCACAACTTCATCAAACACGCCGAAGAAGGCATTTACTTTGTGAAGTGTGATCCGCCTATTCCACTTGAAGGGCTCACTCCGGAAGAGCAAATGGAGCATTACTACGCTTCAGCTGAAATCGCAGAGTGCAATAAGGCTATGGCCAAAATGTACGGGCTGGAAGGCCCGGAGGCGCTTATCGGCAAAAAAGTCGCAGACCTGCACAAAGG
>CAZNHN010000037.1:0-2130 GCA_964572415.1 uncultured Phaeodactylibacter sp. | reverse complement strand
GCACGCAAAAAGATGGAACTCTCCCTGCGTGAACAACGGGAAGAACTGAACTTCATACTCGAAGGGGCAAAGGTGGCTACCTGGTACTGGGATATCCCCCGGAAGGTAGCCCGCTTTAATGACTACTTCTGGCAGCTCCTGGGTTACGATAACTCGGAAACTCCATCCAATCCCAGAGAATTCAACAATCTGGTCCATCCGGATGACCTGCCTCCTTTCATCACTAAAGCTACCAAACACCTTGAACTGAGGAACAACCCTCAGGTATTTGAGCATGAAATGCGTCTGCGCGCTAAGGGTGGCAGTTACAAATGGGTCCTCAACCGTGGGCGGGCCTTAACCTGGAACGAAGAAGGGTACCCTATACAGGGCAGTGGTATTTTCGTAGATATTACCTCTCAAAAGGAAGCCGTGATGCAGCTCAAAGCTCAGCAGGAACTCCTTGATATGGTTTCTGAAAGTGCTATGGTATCCTTTTGGGAGTTAGATCTTGATACCGAGCATGTAAAGATTTCTTCCACCTTTTTCAAAATCCTTGGTTTCGAAACGGACGAATTCAAACTCACGTTAACGAGTGCCTTTGATTTGGTACACCCTGATGACCAGGAGCCACACTTCAACCATGCCATACAAAAAATAGAGCTGGAGGAGAGCTTCGAAGTAGAACTCCGGCTCAGGACAAAGCAGGGTGCCTACAACTGGGTCGTCGTTCGCGGAGAACTATATGTCCTGGAAGGTAAAAAATACTATGCCGGCCTTCTTATTGATATCAATCAGCGCAAACAAACCGAGCTGGAGCTTCAGCAAAGCCAGGAAAAGCTGAACCTGGCCATTGAAGGATCCCGGATTGGGATATGGGAATGGGATATCCCTAATCAGAAGGTTTCCAATAATGCCCTGATGTTTAAGCATTTGGGGCACGACCCTAAGGTGCTTACCGACCGCTATGAGGATTGGGTTGAGTACCTGCACCCTGAAGATGTTCCCCGTATTCAGGAGAGCTTCCATCTCCAAACCGGAGCCTCTGATAACTTCCGGCTCGAATACCGTATCCTGAATGCTAAAGGCCACTATCACTGGGTGTATGATACCGGTAAGGTAACAGGGCGAGATAATAGCGGCCAGGCCACCCATGCTACCGGGATTACCGTGGATATCTCTGAGCTGAAATCTACAGAACTGGCCCTTACAGAAAGCCAGCAACGTACCGAACTCATTCTTAATGCTGCCAAACTGGGCTTGTGGGAATGGAGTTACCAGACAGACGAAGTCTTCTACAACCGGCACTGGGGCGGCATGCTGGGCTTTACGCCAGAGGAAATCAAGCCCGTATCCCAGACTTTCTTTGAGCTCATTCACCCTGAAGACACCCCTTTGCTTAGAGAAGCCCTCAACGATCAGCTCGAAGGTAAAACTGAACTGTTTGAGGTCGAGATCCGACTGCGCACAAAGGACGGCAACTGGAAATGGGTACATGACAAAGGCAGGGTGATGAGCCGCGACGAAAACGGAAACCCTGTCAAAGTAGCCGGTATCCACATTGATATTGACCATCGGAAAGCGGCAGAGAGAGCCCTTAGTGAGAGTGAAGCGTTCTTCCGTAGCTTGTTCGAAGACAGTCCACTGGGCATATTGTTTTGTAATATAGATGGAGGCATTCAGGAAGCTAATGAAATGGCCACTCAGTTGTTGGGCTATTCGAGGAAGGAACTCACTCATAAAACGCTCAATGACCTGAGTACTGACGGACAACTTTTTGAAGGATTGGTTCGTACCCTTGAGCAGGGTACCACCATTAATCAATTTGAGCAGCAACTGCGCCATAAAAACGGTGACCAAATATGGAGCAACCTGCTCGTCAGTGTTATCAGAGATATCGAAGGGCGGCCCGAAAGCATTATCTGCTCTATTGAGGACATTACGAGCCGGGTGGAAGCTCAGCAGGCCCTACAGGAAAGCGAAGACCTCAAACGCGCCATCCTTGATGCTCTGCCCGACCTCAAGTTCCGGATTGATAAAGAGCACCGGTTCGTCAGCTTCTTCGCGCCCAAACTGGAAAGCCCACACCTTATTGCGCATCCGGAGGAGTTCCTTGGAAAAAAGGTAGAGGAAGTGCTCCCTCCCCATATC
>CAZNHN010000036.1:14731-29720 GCA_964572415.1 uncultured Phaeodactylibacter sp. | reverse complement strand
CGCTGGAATTAATAAATTCATTGCTTACCAGGTAAGATGAAGACTGCCCCATCTGATTGCGGGCAAAACGGCAGCTCTGAGCAAAGTGATTGCCCCGCTCCCGGTCGTCCTTATTAGCCCGGGCGTAAGCCAGAAACCATTGTTCTGCCTTTTCATATTGCCCCAATGCCATCAGCACCTGTGCATACTGGAACATTTCTTCCCCCTCCAGCCGATGTTCGCGGATAATCTTTTCAAACCAACTTCTGGACTCTTCCATTTGGTTGAGGTGGCGGTAGGAATCTGCCAGTTTTACCATGGCTTCGTAATTAGCCGGGCGTTTCTCCAGCAATTCCAGATAAGAACGAACCGCCAGGTTGAAAGCGCCCAGTTCGTAATCTTTGTTCGCCCGCCCCAGTTGTGCCTGAGCCGGCAAAATGGCTGTGAATAATAATACTGCCGTGAGGGCATTGAGCAATAGTTTCATAGTCGTGTGTTTTCAATTTCGGCTTTGAGGATGCCGAATGTCTTTTTCAAAGGTAAAGAAAATTTAAATATCACAATTTGTGCCATATCCAGTGCACTGTTTTTGTTGAACGCTTTTTCAAAATGTCGCATCTTAAGCATCAGCCGGGATTTATTGCCAGAAATTGGCACAGCAGCATAACGGCCGCCCTTTTTGTTTTGTTGTGTTCACAAAATTGAGCTGGCCTATGAGGTGCGCCCTGCGCATAAAATTTAACTACTTCCTGATCTGTTGCATGCTTTGCACTGCTACCTACGGGCAGACTGTACCCGGGGAACTCATCGTGCAGCTGAGCAGCCCGCAGACCCTTGACAATAAAACATTTCCCGCTGGATTTTCTTACCAAAAAACGCTTTCCCGGCGCACTTTCATCCACCTGTTGACTTATGATACGTTGCGCTACAGTGCCTCCGCAGCCATTCAACAGCTTTCCAAACACCCTGAGGTTGTTCTCGTCCAGACCAATCACCGGCTGCAAACCAGGGATACCTTACCCCCCGACCCGCTATTCCCGGAACAATGGCAATGGAGAAACCTGTCTGCCCAAAATAGCTTGCCGGATGCCGATGTCGATGCTGAGTTAGCGTGGAACCTGCCTTCCTACGGGCCTACTACCGCATTTGGAGACACCATTGTCATTGCAATGCTGGACGATGGCATTCAGGCTGATCATCCCGACCTCGCCTCCAACCTTTGGCGCAATCATGATGAAATCCCCAACAACCATATTGACGACGATCAAAACGGCTACGTAGACGACTACCAGGGGTGGAACCCTGTATTGGAAAGCGACCACATCCATCAGGGGCACCATGGAACTCCTGTGGCCGGCATGATCGCTGCAGCCTGGCAAAACAATACCGGCGGTACAGGCATCGCCCCTTACGCGAAAGTCATGGTTGTAGCGGGCAGCAGTCAGACTGAAGCTGATGCCATTGCAGGTTATGCTTATGTGCTGGAGCAACGGCTACGATACAATGAGACCCAAGGTGAAGCGGGTGCATTTGTAGTTGCTACGAATACCTCCTGGGGGGTCAACGGACTGTCTCCAACAGAAGCGCCAATCTGGTGCCAGTTTTATGATGCCCTTGGAGAGGCAGGTATCCTGAATTGCGCAGCAACCTCAAATTCAAGCTGGAATATCGATGAAGTGGGCGATATGCCTACTGCCTGCAGCAGCCCCTACCTGGTTACCGTCACGGCTTCAGATAGAATGGATGAGTGCACGGGCGCCTACGGCTCTGTTTCTGTAGACCTGGCTGCACCTGGAAAGGAAGTATTCACTACACATCCGGGCGGGCATTACGGCTGGAGCTCCGGCACTTCCTTTGCCAGCCCTATTGTAGTCGGCACCATCGGATTGCTGTACAGTGCAACCTGCCCCGATTTGAGCAGTCTTGCCCACACCAACCCCGGCGCTGCAGCCCTGGAAGCCAAATCCATTTTGCTAAATACTACAGATGCCCTGCCCTCCATGGTCGGTCAAACCGTAACGGGAGGAAGGCTCAATACCTTCCGCGCCCGTGAAGAGCTCGCACTCAATTGTTCGCCCTGTGCTCCGGTCTACAATTTGAACCTTACCGCCAATGGAGTGCAGGAAGCCCTCGCCCAGTGGACTACGGCAGACCCTAGCCTTGCAGTTACCTTGTATTGGCGCTCTTCCGGTTCAGCTGAATGGGAATCCGTACCCAATGCCTCCTCCCCTTTCCTGCTGACAGACCTCGATACCTGCACTAAATATGAGGTCAAACTGGTTCGCCATTGTGCGGACAGCCTGACTTCAGTATCTCCTGTGGCAGAGGTGCGCACGCATGGATGCTGCCTCCCCCCGGCTCAAATAACCACCACATCAGTAAATCAAACCAGCGCTACGCTAAGCTGGGAAGCAGCTGAACATAATACCCTTTACCAGATCCGGGTACAAGACGAGACGGGCTGGGTATTCAGTACCACCCACAGTGGCCAGAGTATTCAATTAAGCGGGCTTTCCCCCTGCACCGCCTATGAAGCCTTTATTTCAGCAGCTTGTGCCGAAGAAAGTACCGATTTTGCCAGTGTGCGTTTTGTTACCACCGGTTGTGGAGGTTGTACTGACTTTGAGTATTGTTCGTCTTTGGGGGGCACCTCCGGTACGGAGTGGATTGATGCAGTAAGCTTTGGCGGGCAGTACCATCACAGCGGATTGAATGAAGGCAATCCATTATTTCCGGGGGCAGGCTTTGCTGCTTCCCCCGGGCAGATGGTTCCAGTCAGGGTGCAGCCGGGTTTTCAGCATATCGCCTATCCGGAATACATTCGCATTTGGATTGACCTGAATCAGGACGGGCACTTTTCGCCGGAGGCTGAGCTTCTGGTAGATACCATGCTCCTTCCTGGCCACGATAGCCTGGCTACACAACTGCTGATCCCTGCCGATGCCGTTCCCGGCAATACCCGTATGCGCGTTAGCCTGAAGTGGGCCGGTTTTGGCAGTATGCGCCCCCAGCCGTGCGAACCTCATATCCATTTTGGTGAGGTGGAAGATTACTGTGTGGACATCCGGGAGCAGCCTCTGACCAGTAGCACGGGCCATCAGGAAAGTGCCCGTGAGTTCCTGCGGGTTTGGCCCAACCCCTTTGGAGCATTCCTGAAACTGGAGATTAATTCCCATGCTCCTGATGCAGAAGTGCAGTTGTTGGGGGTGGATGGCCGGCAAATTCTGCAGAGGACTCTGCGCCTCAAGCCAGGCCAAGCGGTCAGCATACCGGTCCAATCATCGCTGCCATCAGGCTGGTATCTGCTTCGCGCTAATGTTGGCACCCAGGTATACCAGCAGCCCGTCCTGCATCATTCATCAGAATAGCATGGGTACCCTTTACCTAAAATGGCGCTTGTCTTTTGCGCTACCCGGTATACCGCTGATCTAATGCAAACTGCTCCGGATGCCTGCCCGGAATATGCTTATAAAAATCCATTATTTTTTTCAAATCAGCTTTGATGTCACCCGAGGGATATACCACTCTTCCAACACCGGCTTCCTTTTTTGCATAGTCCAGATACCCCAGGCATATCGGTGCTTTTGCCTGCAGGGCAGCATAGTAAAAGCCGGTTTTCCATTTATCGCGCCTGCCCCGAGTACCCTCAGGCGTTACCATGATGGCAATCTTGCTGTGCTGCTCAAGCAATTCTGCCATCAGCTGTGTATAGCTCGGCCGCTCGCCCGTTTCGCCCCGGGGGCGACGGTCAATGGCTAGTCCTCCAAGCGGGCCAATAAGGAGATTAAGCGGGAAACGCATCCATTCCTGCTTAATGGTAAACTTCAGCGGCACACCCATGATGTAAAAGCCCAACCGGGCGTAGTAGATGTCCCAGTTGGAAGTATGCGGTGCTGCAATGATTACGCAGTGCTCCACTTCCTTAGGCACGGAGGGATTTAGCCTCCAGCCCGATAAGGAGAGTATAAATGCTGCAAGTCGCTTTCCCATTTCATTATTGTTCTCCCGCAAAGATGGGAAATATTGCTGAACAGGAAACTTATCTCCACAGACAATCGTTTAATGTTAACTGTATGTTAACCATCTATTAATTTAACGTTACCCTATCTGCATTTTTAGACGGGGTCAACGTGTGGAAAAGACTGGAAGAGATGAAAAAACTACTCACCACACTACTATTTGCCGCTTTCTGCGGTCATACTGTACTCCCGCAAAGCGAAAACTTCAAGAAAATACCCTTCCGGCTGGTCAACAACATGGTCATTGTTGAAGCCCGCATGAACGGGGAATCGGGCAGCTTTATTCTGGACACCGGTTTCCCCCAATCCGTTGTCAATCCGAAGCAGGTAGATGGGCTGATACGGGTGCATGCGCCACAGCAACGACCGGTTTTCAGTGGCATTCCGGTGAGTGTGGAACAATTTGAGTGGGCGGGCATGGAACGTCAGGATATGAAAGCGGTGGCGATGAACATCAGCCATCTTGAATCGACCGCTAACCAGGAAATTATGGGGATTATTGGTGCAGAGGTGCTTCGGCAATCTGAAGTCATGTTTGACTTTCGCAATCAGGTCGTCCTGCTCTACGACCGAAAGGATACCTGGCTCCACGAACAACACAAACCACAGTTCAGCCTGCCTTTTGACCTTGATCAGGGCCTACCGGTACTGCAAGCTGAAATTGGTGGAAAAACCTACCATCTGGGACTGGACATCGGTGGCCGCTATAACCTGATGCGGGAACACCTCCTGCCTCAGCTGCCCGGGGAAGTTGTTGGGCGGGTTACTCAGCAAAAGTTGCTGGACTTTGCAAATATGCCAGACTACTTCGACAAAGCACCAGTGTCAGGAATGGCTATCGAAGACCGTTCCTTTGACCCGACGACTTTCGTTTTTGCTACGCTGAAAAAGGGAATATCTTCCGATATTGACGGTATTCTGGGACTTGATTTTTTGGCACGCTACCGCTTCGCGATTAACTACCACAAGAAAACCATTTATTTCTGGCCGCACGGTTCAGAGATCAATCATCGCCAGATTTAGGCGGTTCCAAGCCGGATGACCGGGCAGCTTCCACGATATCTTCCGGTAGCTGCCGGGAGGTTCGGGCCCCCAGTTCCCGGATACGTTCTGCCCGGCCTACTAATGTGTCGCCGTACTTTTTAGAATCCACGAGTTTGTTCATCGCATCATCATAGGTCTGCTGTGCCTGCTGAATGCGCTGCCCCACCCCTTTCAGGTCTTCTACAAAGTTGACAAACTTATCATAGAGCAACCCACTCTGCCGGGCAATCTCCAATACGCTGCTCTTTTGTTTTTCCTGTTTCCAGATATAGCTGACGGTACGCATAGTGGCGAGCAAAGTGGAATTCGATACGACTACCACGTTGGCATCGAGAGCATCCACGAATAGCTGTGGGTCCTGCTGTACAGCCAGGGCAAAAGCCGGTTCTATGGGGATGTAAAGTAAGAGGTAATCCGGCGTATGGATCTGGTACAGGTTGGTGTAATTCTTGTTGCTCAGGTCGCGGATATGGCGCCGTATACTATCGATGTGAGCTTTCAGATGGCGTTCTCTCTCCTGCTTATCCTCAGTACTAAAGCATCGGTCATAGGCTTTTAGGGAGACCTTGGAGTCAATAATCAGGGTTTTATCTTCCGGTAGATTTATTACGAAGTCCGGGCGTTTGGCTTTACCGTTTTCATCCCGGAAAGTAGGCTGTACCTCGAAGTGGACATTTTTCTGCAGCCCTGCTTTCTCCAGCAGGAGTTCCAGTTGCACCTCTCCCCAGTCGCCCTGCGCTTTGTTGTCTCCTTTGAGTGCACTGGCGAGGTTGTTGGCATCTTCGCTTAGCTGCTGATTGAGCGCCCGCAGCCCTTCTATTTCCTTCTTCAGGCTGACGCGGTCCCGGGTTTCTTCCAGGAACCGCTTTTCGATCCCTTCCTCAAAAGTTTTAATCCGTTCCCTGAGCGGGGACAAAAGCTGATCCAATTGCTCATGATTTTGAACCGTGAATTTCCGGCTCTTTTCTTCCAGCAGACGGTTGGCCAGGTTTTCAAATTCAGCCTGAAAACGCTGTTGCAACTGCACGGATTCTTCTTTTTGGTGGCGCAATGTATCTTCCAGCTGAAGGTTGGCCTGCTCCAGCCGGGCGGCTTTTTCGGATGTCAGGCGGTAGGTTTCCTGCAGCTCAAACAGGTCTTCACGCTGTGCGTCTGACTGCTGCTCCAACTGTTGGTACAAACTGCGGTGCACATACTGCACGTCAATCTCCTTCTGAGAAAATGTATTCCGCTGAAAACGCAATTTTGCAGCAAGCCAGCCGCCCAATCCACCGGCAAATAAACCAATTAGCAAAAAGAGCAGGCTAAGCAATAATTCGTCTGACATGGCACATGATTGTCAACAAAATAATGGAACTCTATCGCCAATAAAGTTACACCATTTGATTTAAACCTGTGCCTTTTGCCTACCTTTTTACATCAATTTGCCGCAATAGCCCGCAGTAAGGAATAGCTTCCCAACCCCGGTTCTGTTGCAGTTCAAAACCCAGTTCGTAGAGGTGCCGCTCCAGTTGGAAGGTATGTAGCAACAGTTTCCAGTCTTCATCAGAAGATGGGAGGAGGCCGGCAGCCCGAGCCACTGGTAAATACCCTTCTAAAAAGGCGCTGTGGATCGCATCGTACCAGGCTTCTGCGTAGGCCAGGAGCTCACTTTCATTAGGCTCTATGGGCTTGATCTGTGTAATCAGAGCACCGAGGGCTGCGTAATACAGCGAACTCGAAAGGCTGGCCAAATCACGTACCGGAGACTTCCGAAGCCGGAGCTCACTGAAACTGCGTGTCCGGTCTCCTTCAAAATTAAACAGCACAAAGGAATTACCCGTAAACAAGACTTTTTCAAGCTGAAGGTCACCGTGTACCCGGATTTTCACAGCGTCAAGCTTGTGGTCGTAAATCTGACGCAGCTCGTTGGTAATGCGTTTTTTATGCTCCAGCAGCATAGCCTTTTGGTGATCAGGCATTCTGTTGGACTTATTCATCAGCTGGAAACTCGACCGAAGTTGTGAGTTCCAGGCGGAGAACAAAGAGCGCTGGTAATGAAGCGAGAAAGCCTCAGGCTGAAAGTCAGGCAGGTCATTCTCTGTCAGCCCTTTGTGAAATTCCGCGACGGTTTGCCCCAGCAACTGGGCGCGGGTCAGGGGAATGTCTCCAAAAAACTGTGCCTGAATCCCATTGTCCAGAGGTGGCAGATTATCCCGCTCCACGCTAATATATTCCAGGAATCGCCTCGCGTTGTCGTAAAAGTACGTCCAGGCTGTTCCCTGATTGGCCACGTAGGGCTCGAGTACAGCGAGGATGTAAGGGTACTTGTTTTTGTCCTGATATTCAAAGTGGCTCAGGTAGCCCGGCACCGGCAGGTCAGAGTCATGCCCGTATTTGTTGATTTCCAGTTCCGGGTTGGGCGTGTCTTCCAATCTGCGGAAAACCTTCAGAAAGTACTGGTCACCAAAGGCCAGAGCCCGGTGATTGCTTTGAGTGGCGATGACCCGGGCAGGCGGCAGGGGCTGATCGGAGGTATCGCCATTCAGGCGGTTGCTCAACTGGAAGCTAAAGCCTTCGGGGAGTTCCGTTTTGCCTTCGAGCAGATAGCGCAGCAGGTAGTTCCTGAAACCGGTGCTTTCGTCTGCTTCAAAAATATAGCCTTCCTGCTCTGTCCCGGTGAGGCAGCAAAGTATCTGATTAGCTGCCGGAGCGTTGGGCTGCCGTTGATAATCGCCTTTGCGCATAGCCAGGGGCATAAAGTATAACTCGGGGAAACCTTCGGTGTAGTGGGTCCGCAGGATCATCAGCAGGGAGCGGCCACCTTCGTAGCGCAGCGGTTCTACCTTGACGATTTCCACGCTGTCCAGTTTACGGCCATCAATGTTGTATTTCTGAGTCCGGCTTAGGAATTTGCGCACCACTTCCCGCAATTCAGGATGATACTTCTTTTCCTGAGCAAAGTCTGTCCATTGTTCAGGGCTCCATTGCAATTCCGGTATTTTTACGTTTGCCCTGCCATTTTGGAATGCTGGCTCTAACTCAAACCAGTAATAACCGAATGGCCCGATAGTGAAACGGTTCTGCCCGCGGGTGATGGGCGGAAACTGCGCCTGCCCAAACGTCTCGATGGGCTGGTAACGCTCAAACTCGGGCAGCTCGAGGTCGACAGCCTGTGCATGCCTCGACAGGTTAGCAATAACCAGCAGGTGCTCATCTTCAAATGAACGGGTGAAAGCCAACACCTTGGCATTCTCCGGCGAGAGGAACTTGATGTCGCCCCGGCCAAAGGCTTTGTACCGCCGCCGGACGTTGATGACACGCCGCATCCACCATAGTAGTGAAGAAGAATTATTCTGCTGTACCTCTACATTGATCGTGGAGTACTGATACTCCGGATCGTTGATCAGCGGCAGGTAGAGCTTGTGCGGATGGGTATTGGAGAACCCGGCATTGCGGTCCACATTCCACTGCATAGGCGTACGCACCCCGTCCCGGTCGCCAAGGTGGACGTTGTCGCCCATACCAATTTCATCGCCGTAGTACAGTACCGGCGTACCAGGCAGGCTCAGAAGCAAAGAGTTCATGAGTTCTATCTTCTGCCGGTTGTTGTCCAGCAACGGAGCCAGGCGGTGGCGAATGCCCAGATTAATCCGGGAGGCCGAGTCCTTGTTATAAGCCCGGTACATATAATCACGCTCTTCATCGGTCACCATTTCCAGCGTAAGCTCATCGTGGTTGCGCAGGAAAATGCCCCATTGACAGTTCTCGGGAATTTCCGGTGTCTGTTCGATGATATCAATAATCGGATACCGGTCCTCCATCTTAATCGCCATGAACATACGGGGCATGATAGGGAAATGGTAGTTCATGTGGCACTCATCGCCATCACCGAAGTAAGAGGCGGAGTCTTCGGGCCACATATTGGCTTCCGCCAGAAGCATGACATTGGGATTGCGTGCTTCGACGTGAGCACGTAGTTTTTTCAGGAAAACATGCGTTTCCGGCAGGTTCTCGCAGTTGGTCCCGTCCCGCTCAAAGAGGTAAGGAATGGCATCAAGGCGGAATCCGTCCACACCCATGTCCGTCCAGAAATCGATCATCTTGAAGATTTCATTCTGCACAGCCGGGTTGTCAAAGTTCAGATCAGGCTGATGGCTGTAAAAGCGATGCCAGTAGTAGGCCTGCGCTGCTTCATCCCAGGTCCAGTTGGACTTCTCAAAATCCTGGAAGATAATACGGACGTCTTTGTACTTATCTGTAGTCTCGCTCCAGACATAGTAATCCCGCTCAGGGCTACCTGCCGGCGCTTTTCGTGCCCGCTGAAACCAGGGGTGCTGATCGGAAGTGTGATTGATGACCAGCTCGGTGATCACCTTAAGGCCACGCTTATGAGCTTCATCCAGTAGCGTCTTAAATTGCCGCACCGTCCCGTAGTCAGGGTTGATAGAATAGTAATCCGAGATATCATAGCCGCCGTCCCGCTGTGGAGAAGGATAAAATGGAAGCAGCCAGATTGCCGTCACTCCGAGATCTTGCAGGTAGTCTAACCGTTGAATCAGGCCGTTAAAATCACCGATACCATCGGCGTTACTATCCTGAAAGGCTTTAATATGGAGTTCGTAAATAATGGCATCCTTAAACCAGAGTGGATCCTGACTGGTGTTGTTTTGCTGCGGCATGAAGTTAGATTAGTGCGGTTTATGATTTCCGGTTCTCAAAAGACTGACACGGACAAACAGGAGATTGAGGCTCCTGCGCCTGAGCCATAATAAACAGGTTCGTTTATAATCTTACTTAAAGAAACAACTGTCGCCCCAGCTTGTGCATAGCTGGTTGCAGGTTTCCTCTTTGGTCTTATGGCAGGGAAAGCGATGATAAGCATATCCATTGAGAAATGGAAATATGCGGCAAAGCAAATACTTCTTAGTGCATACGGTCACCCCGCAGTTCCAGTTCTTCCATGATTTCGGCTTCCCGGTTGAGAAACTCTTTCCAGCGGGCACGGACTTTTTCTTCGTCGCAGTATTGCTTAGCCAGGTCGATGAATAACCGGTAGTGCCCTGCTTCTGCCACCATGAATTTGTGGTACCACTCTTTCAGTTCTTCTTCCCGGATATTCAGGGAAAGCAGGCGGAAGCGTTCACAGCTGCGGGCTTCAATGAGTGCGCAGGTTAAGAGTTTATCCAGTAAGCGGTCTTCCCGGCTGCCTCCTTTTTTATGGAAAGCTAATAATTTGTTGACATACTCATCCTTTCGCTGCCGGCCGAGCTGTAGTCCTCGCTTATCCAGTTCTTTGAGCACCATTCGGAAATGACCCCATTCCTCGGTTACGATTGGTGCCAGTTCCCGGACCAGGTCTTCGTGCTCCGGGTAGCCCTGAATTAACGAGATACAGGAGGTAGCGGCCTTCTGTTCGCAGTAAGCGTGGTCCGTAAGGATTTCCTCGAGTTCCATCTCCGCCATATTGACCCAGCGGGGGTCTGTGGGCAGCTTTAGCCCAAGCATCTGTACGGCTTTCAACTCTTCTTCGCGGGTTCTGACATCCATAACTTAGTGGTGGTATTTTTGCGGAGGACAAATATAACCAAATCAAAGGGACTCCAGGCACTGTATTTGGTGTATAAACAAGCCCGGATGATAAGTTTCATACTCTTCATAGCCGCTGCTCCACCCCAGGATGATTTTGTCCAGCTCAAAACGCTTCAGCAGATTAATCTGGCTTTGGTCAATCGGATAAATTACCCGGTAGGTCAGTTCGCCGGTCTTTTCGTTGAGCACACCACTGCTTCCTTTGCCCGCCAGTAGTTTAACATACTGATTATTGAGGGTAACCATCACCAGGAAGGAGCCTTTCTGAATCGTTCCGTACAAGCGCTGAGCATTGTCCATGGCAAAGGTAAAATCCATGGAAATAAAGCGATATCCACCCAACTGATTAAAGGCCGCTTTGCAAGTCAGATACTCTCTTCCCTCCAGTGCCGGCCGAAGCGCCTCTGAGGGCGTATGCGTGAACAGGGGTTCTTCCCTTTGGCTAACCTGATACTTTCCGCTGGAATTGACGCCTTCAAAATCAAAATTACAGGCATGCTCCGGAAACTGAATCACCTCATTACTATGCCCAAAGGGCCGGTAATCGTCATCAAGCAGTACGTTTTCGTAAGAGTCAAAAGAAATGACGTCTACTCCTTCAAACTGTTGCAGCTCCAGTCGGTTGCGTTCCTGTTCCCGCTGATAGGCTTCCACATAAGTTTGGTTATCCCGTATATGCCGGGCCCGGCGAGCTTCATTTTGTGCCATCCGTGCTTCTCTTCTTGCGATAGACTCGATTTCACGGGCACTTTTCAGGCGCTTTTCCAGTTCCAGAACCTGTTCCGTATTATGCTCTCTGTTCAGCGCCGAATCAAGCTGTTCCTGAAGCATTAGCGTCTGATCCCGGGCTTCATCTGCCCGCCGCCGGGCAATCTCAGAAGCCTCTTTTGTTAACTGTACCTTGCGGTCAGCAATCCGTCTTAAATCCTCTGACGTAACAATAGTGGCCCCGGGCAGAGGGGTAACCTCAACATCCAGCACAGCGTGATCCGGCCCCACCTCTTCACCCTCGGGGATAGGCACCAGATAGGTACGCTTACCTTCTTCATTTAGAACATATGGACGGTCCTTGTTGTCGTAGCGTATCTCTTCATCCTGAGCCCCGGCATTACCGATTACGAACCCACAGAATAACAGGATAGCGAAAAATGCTTTAATTTGCATACTTTGAATCTTTTTTACGCTGGTTAGGCTGCTGCCGGAGTTGTCTCTCAAGGACTACCCCGGTACGGCTCAAAACCTAAGTACCATACCTAAGGCTCAAGATAACCATTAAATTATAAATTGAGCCGTACAAACGGGGAATACCAAAACCATAACCTAATGAGACATACGGGCTTACTGTTTTTTTGTTGCGCCGCCTGGTTAATATACGGATGCCAATCAGATGCGCCTACCCAAGCTTATGATTTCCCCGATATCCCCGTTGATTTTCCGGAAACATACAGGGACACCTCCATAAGCAACAGTTATGGAGGCTACAAGGTGGCCGCACCTTATCAGTGGCTGGAGCAGACAGACTCCGTAGTAACACAGGATTGGATCAATACACAGGCTGATATTTCCAGCGGTCTGCTCGGTCAGTTGCCTGGTCAGACAATACTCAGGCGGCAACTGAGCCAACTACAGGATTTTACCGCTATTACCCCACCACAGCGTATCAACGGAGCGTATTATTTCCTGAAAACAGAACAGGGGAAGTTCCAGGGTTTGTTTTATCGCGACAGCCTGCAAGGACAGGATGTCCCTCTGATTGACCCGGTTGCACTCGGATGGGCGCCCACTGCAGTGATCACCAGCTTCACGCCTTCCAATGATGGCACCCTGCTTGCTATCAGAAAGTCAGTGCATCACTCTGAATGGGAAACGATTCTAATCTACGATTTGCAGCAAAAAGCTTTTCTGCAGGATACGCTAAAGCATGTCCGCCACACCAATATCACCTGGTACCGTGGTGGTTTTTTCTACAGCCGTTTCGCGCAGCCAGATAGTGCTATCGAGCCCTACCTTTTTCAACAGGTTTACTATCATCGTGCCGGAACAGACCAGTCTGAAGATGAGCTCGTTTACGCCGACCGGAGTGACCCACGATTCCGGTTTGAAACCTACCTGGACGCTAAGGAGGAATACCTGCTCATTGTCGCCACGAATGCCAAAGGGCACCAGGCCTTCTACGGCCGACCGGTAAAAAGCCCTGATGCTCCGTTTTTCGCGATCGCTGAGGATTTGGAGAATCGTTTTGAGTGGGCGGGTGCTGATGTCTCAGGGTTTTACCTGATCACGGACCTCGGTGCTCCCAACCGCCGCCTGATCCGGGTAAACCCCGACCTGCCAGCCCAAGACTTTTGGGAAACTGTACTACCGGAAAGCACTACGCCCCTGAAAGCTGTGCATTGGATTGACCGTAAGCTTTTGGCGGTTTATCAAAGCCCTAAAGGCAATGCAATGGCGCTTTACGATACGAAAGGGCAATTACTAAAACGGCCTAAATTACCAGAACACGGCCGTGTTATTAACCTCAGCAGTCAGTACGATCAGACCAGTGCCTTCATAAGCTACGGCCATATCCTGGAACCGCCCCAGGTCTATCATTTGGACCTCACTACCGAGCAAATGACACTTGTCCACGCACCGGTTATTACATTGAAGCCCGGGGACTTTGAAACCCGGTTAGTCAGTTTCAAAAGCTATGATGGGACCATGATCTCCATGTACGTTGTCCATAAAAAAGGCATAAAACTGAATGGCCAGCACCCCACCCTGTTATTCGCAGGCGGGCGGCAGTCCGGACCATTCGCCCCAATGTATCACCCCAGAGAGCGGCTAATGGCACAACTCATGCTGGAGCAAGGGGGTATTTGCGCGATACCTGCCCTGAGGGGAGGCAGTGCGCTTTCCACGCCCCTGCGCCGTTCCGGTCAGCAGGAATACAAACAGAATACCTTTGACGACTACCAGGCTGCTGCTGAATACCTCATTGCTAACCAGTATACCAACGCAGGCAAGCTTGGGACTTATGGTGAAGGGCACGGCGCTCTGATTACCATTGCCAGCCTGGCTCAGCGCCCTGACCTTTTCGGAACGGTCCTTGCCGCTGACGGATTGTACGATTTGCTGAGATACCCTGAGCGGGGTTCCGACTGGCAGTGGCTGCCTGAATTCGGAGCACCAACCGACCCCAAACAGTTTGACCATATTTATGCCTATTCGCCCGTCCACAAACTTCCTGCCGATCAGTACCCGGCCACCCTGCTGGCAGCACACCGGAGCAGCGATGCCGTTCAGCCTTTTCATACCTGGAAAATGGGTGCCGTCCTGCAGCATCAGCAGAGTGGGAAAGCCCCTGTCCTGGTCTATCCAGTGGAACAAGAGCGCACCTTACGTGAAACAGGAGCAGAGATGATGGCGTTTCTATTGTACCACTTAAAAACACCCGTGCAGGAATAAACCGCATCCATGATCTACCTCTTCGATATTGGGTTTTTGCCGGTCAGAGTCTGGGATGTACTTGACATTATCATCGTCGGGTACCTCATGTACCAGATTTACAAACTGCTGCGCGGCAATATCGCTTTCAATATCTTTGTAGGTGTTCTGACACTATACGTGGTATGGTGGCTGGTCAATCAACTTGAAATGGACCTGCTTTCGGCGGTTTTAGACCAGTTTGTGAGTGTGGGGGTCATCATTATCATTATCATTTTCCAGCCTGAAGTCAGACGTTTTCTGTTGTTCCTGGGCAACACCACACTTCGGCAGCGTTCCAACTTTCTGGGCCGGATTCTGGACCGCAACCTGGAAAGCACCGAAGAGAAAGTCCGTCAGTTGCGCGCCCTGCGTTCTGCAATTGTGCGGATGAGCAAACGCAAAACAGGTGCGCTGATCGTACTCGCCGGTAATCTTGACCTTGAGGGGCTGGTTAGCTCCGGGGTCGCTATGGACGCAGATATTACAGAGCCTCTGCTGGAAAGCATTTTCAATAAACACAGCCCCCTCCACGATGGGGCAGTAATTGTAAGCAATGGCCGACTCCAATCGGCCAGCTGTGTGCTGCCCGTATCTGAGAACCCCAACCTGCCAAGCAGTGCCGGCCTGCGCCACCGGGCTGCCGTTGGCATCACAGAACGGGCAAATGTAGCCGCTTTCATCGTCTCCGAAGAGACCGGACATATATCTATCGCTGTTGAGGGAGAGCTGCGCCGCAAACTCGACGAGCAGGAACTGAAATCTTTATTAAGTGAGTATTACTAATTTACCGGAAGGGATGGAGCTGGAACGAGTGGAAGAGTTCGCGCTGACCAGCTTGCAAAAGCAGCATATTCAACGGCTCCTGAAAACGGCATTCCCGGGCTATCCGGACCGGACTTTCTACCGGC
>CAZNHN010000036.1:0-14721 GCA_964572415.1 uncultured Phaeodactylibacter sp. | reverse complement strand
GCTATCAGGAGGAACGGCTAATGGCACACATGGCCGTTGAGCACCGACTTCTGCATAATGCCGGGCAGGTATACCCCATTTTTGGGGTCATAGACCTTTGCGTAGATCCGCTTTTTCAACGGCGGCGCATAGCGAGCTACCTGTTGAATCAACTCTCCGCACTGGGGCAGGCTCATCAGATAGACTTTTTGGTACTGCTAGCCAGTCAGCATCAGCTTTACCTGGATAATGGCTTCCAGCTTGTGAGCAACCCCTGCGTATGGATGATGATCTCCGGTAACCAGTCTATGGGGCTGACCCGCCGCTCAGTGAAACATTCCCTGATGGTTAAGCCCTTAAGTGGCAAACAATGGAAAGAGGGATTGGTGGACTTTTTGGGGCCTATCTTTTGAACCTGGCTAAATATCTATCTTGGCCACCTGCTCATGCAGCTCATTGACTTTCAGCAGGGCTGCCGAACCATACCAGGGCCGGAGCTCCATGCGCAGCGTCCCTGCCTTGATTGCCGGATCTGTATTGGTCAGCGCCTCCGCTTCAGCAACGGTTCTGACGTCAAATACGTAGATGCCCCGCAGATCCTGCCTATCCATAAACGGCCCGGCCAGGACCAGGTCACCGGTTTCTGCCATACGGGTAATATTATCGAGATGGGCGCGCTGCAGCTCAGCCCGTTGCAGGGAATCCAGCCCCTCTGCTTTACCGCGGTACAAAAAAGCCATCACATAAACCTTCATACCATAGTCGTCATCCGCACCCAGCTCCTGAGCGAGCAGACTGTCGTAAGCGGCACCCACCGGCCGGTTGGCTTCTTCGGGGCTTACCGGTGTTTCAGAAGCGGTCTCCACAGGCCCCTGCCCGCAGGATAAAGTCAGGACTAAGAGCAGAAACAGCGAGGGAAGTTGTTTTTTCATGTGCAGTCTTTTTTATTCAGGAAGTTAAGGCTTTTCTCTGCCTCAGCCAACTTCTTTCTGGTTCACACCATATGAATGAGCATTCCGCACATCTAAGCCCGGCATGCAGAGAAGCTCCTAAAACATTGATCTGAATAGGTCCGGAGGTGCGCACCTTTGGGTTTTCCCCGTTTTTCAGTAGCTATACTCCAGCACTTCATCGTACCCTTCCAGCTGAAGAAGGATGGTAGAATGCGCCCCGGAGCGAAGAGGCGTCAAGTCAAAAGTCTTGGTGTAGACAAGCAACGCCTCGCAGTCATCCTCGTCCTTAAACCCCACCCTGATGAAACGGGTGGGTGGGAGGCTATCACCTTCACCCGTACTGGCGAAAAGATGACCTTCCACTTCTCCGCATCCACCTCCGTAGCGAAAGGTCACGTCAAGGCAATCGTCAAAAATGAAGGCATTAGAAATCATCAGTTCGTCATCTGGCCCGTTCTCATAGAGGTCATCACTCACCTGTACTTGTTCCTCACAGGTTCCTGTTGGGCAAATGATTAATCCATCGTCCTCTGATTGCTCACAGGCCCCAAACAGGGTGAAGAAGATCAGCACGGCAGTCAAAATTTTTAGCTTTTTCATCGGATGATTGTTTACGTATACAGACGAAAAGGCAGCCCGGAGGGTTGGGAGTCAATCCGATAAAAACCACTTCCGGAAAGTTTATGCTGTAGGTACCTCCTTACGACGCATAACCGGTACATCTTTGACCACCATTTGAATGGTGGTATCCTTGATGCGTTCTTCCAGCAGGACAATTTTGCCTTTGCGCAGTTCTTCCATAATTGCGGGTTGATGATGCCGGACGGTAATGAGTTCGAGCCCGCGGTCCATCATCACTTTGAAGTCCTGCTCAATACGCTGGGCGAAGCGGTCGGCTTTGTCGTCCACATCATTGACGCACAGGCTGAAGCTGATGGCTGAGTTTTGCATCATATTCACCTGAATGCGAAGATCGGCGATGATATTGAACAGTTCCCGGATGTGATGCTCTGCTACGAAGGAAAAGTCGCGGGTACTGATCTGCAGCAATACCTGATTGCCCTCAATGGCGACCATTGGAGGGTAGTTGTCCTCCACTTCGTCGGAAATGTAGGTGCCCGCGCCTTCCGGGTTGATGTAAGACTTGACCATCAGCGGAATGCTCTTGTTCTGAAGGGGCTTGATGGTCTTGGGGTGAATGACCTTAGCACCGTAGTAGGTCATCTCGATGGCTTCCTTGTAGGAAAGGCGGTCGAGCAGGGTGACATTCTCGAACTTTCGGGGATCTGCGGTCAATACACCGGGAACATCCTTCCAGATGGTCATATCCTGGGCATCCATGCAAAAGCTAAAAATCGCAGCGGTATAATCAGAGCCTTCCCGCCCGAGGGTGGTGGTGAAGTTTTCAGTGGTACTGCCTATGAAGCCCTGTGTCAGTACAAAGCCCGGCTTTTCCAGCAGTGGGGTTACCAGTTTTGTGGCGCGTTCCTGTGTTTGTTCCCACTGTACCCAGCCTTCCCGGAAGATATCGTCGGTCAGAATCACGTCTCTTGCATCCAGCCAGGCCGTTGGCAGTTCCAGTTGATTCAGGAAGGCACTCACGATTTTGGAGGAAACCAGCTCGCCAACAGAAACGATCTGATCGTACATATAATCGTAGTTGTCATGCGGCGGCTCTTCCAGTACCCACTCCACTTCTACGAACACATCATTGACAGCGGCATAAACCTCCTCATTTTGAGAAGGGAATAGCTCGTCCATAATCCGGTAATGCTGAGCTTTGATTTCATTAAGCAGGTCAAAGGCTTTACCGTTTTGAGCGGCATGGGCTTCGGCCACGGTTTCCATGGCATTGGTGGTTTTGCCCATAGCAGAAACTACCACTACCAGGCGTTCGTCTTTGAAATCACGGAGAATATTAGCAACATTTTTAATAGCTGCTGCATCTTTAAGTGAGGATCCTCCAAATTTAAAAACCCGAACTGGACGCTTCATGATTATCGAACTGTGTTAGTGATTACAATCAAAATTTTCAGAAATTGCGAAAGTAAAAAAATATCAGGCAATAGCGTCTGCTAATTTCTTTCACTTCCACATTTTTTACATCATGCGTACAGAAAAGGAAAAGATGATCGCCGGAGAGATGTACGTCCCGCTTGATCCGGAGCTTACGGCGGAGCGGCGTACCGCCCGCCTGCTGTTTAAAGCCCTTAATGAGACCGGGGATGACGAAAAAGACAAGCGTCAGGAAATCCTGGGAAAGCTGCTGCCTAATAGTCAGCCTGATATTTGGATTGAACCCCCGTTTTACTGTGACTACGGCTACAACATTTATGCCGGCGAGCGGGTCTTCTTCAATTTCAATTGCGTGGTGCTGGATGTGGCACCGGTATACATTGGCAGCCGGGTCATGTGCGCCCCCAATGTGCAGCTTTATACGGCTACACACCCGCTGAACGCAGAAGCGCGAAGCAGCGGCAGGGAGTATGCCAAGCCGATCCGCATCGGGGATGATGTGTGGCTGGGTGGCGGAGTTATCGTGTGCCCCGGAGTTAGTATTGGCGACCGGGCAGTAATTGGGGCCGGGAGCGTAGTCACCCGTGACATTCCGTCGGACAGCTTTGCTGCGGGGAACCCCTGCCGGGTGATTCGGGCCATTGACCAGCAGGAAGAGCTATAAAAAATGCCCGGACAACAGCGCTGCCCGGGCATTTTTTCTTATCTGTTCAGAATGGCTTACTTATCAAAGTAGGCATCTTCGATCGTCTCGCCCGCCTGAATGCGGTCGATACGCTCCTTGAAGACATTGGACTTCTCCAGGTCGTCTTTACGTGCGTAGATTTCCTTGAGGGCAATCAGCGTGTTCAAGTCGCTTGGGTTGATCGCCTCCGCTTTCTGGAAGAATGGCAGGGCGTTGTCAAACTCCTCGAAGATACTCTTTTTGAGCTCTTCGTACTTCTTCAGGCCTTCCTTGGAGTAGTCATCAGCGTACTTGTTGAGGTCTTGTGTCATAACCGCTGCCTTGTTGTAGTACAACGCGCCAATACTGTAGATGGCATCAACGTAATCAGGCTCCTTATTTACCGCCTGCTGATAATACTTCATTGCACTATCAAAGTTCTCTTTTGCGGCTGCTTCATCATTGGCTTTGAGGGCCTTCTGATACAGGTTGTCATAAACGTTGCCCAATGTGGAGTAAAGCGAAACGTTGTCCGGCTCTTTTTCGATAGCCGTTTGCAGCTTGGTAATCAGCACATCCAGTTTACCAATACGGAGGAAGTGGTTGATTTCCGCAAACAGCAGGGACACATCGTCCGGGAAAAGCTTACGGCCCTCTTCAAGATAGGCATAGGCTTCATCCATTTTGGACTCATCCGCTGCCGTAATTTTGTAGAGCGACTCGTAAATGACGGGCTTGTCGTATTTCTTTTCGTAAAGCTGGTCAAAATAGCCTTTAGCTGCGTCCATTTTATTAGCGTTGATCGCAGAAAGCCCGGTGATGTACAACTGATTGAGGTAATCTTCTTCATTTTTCAGATTGCTGTCCTCTTTCTCATCAGTCAGGACCTTGTGCAGGTCAAGCACCATTTTGAAGTCATTATAAGCCTTCTCATAGTTCTGCTCGTCCTGAAAAGCCATTACGCCACTGTTGGAGAGATGCCCTTGTGCCTGTGCCATGCCTTTGGTGGCATCACGGGTTTCCCATTTTTTCTCTGCCAATTCGTACGCCTTCAGCAGTGCTTCTGCCGCAACCATTGCCGGGTCATCCACTTCCGGTAGCCCAGCTGTTGCATCTTCGCCGCCCAGCTGACTGGCAATGAGGTATTGATTCGCAATTTCATTGTAAATTTCCCCTTTGGTCAGGAAGGTTTTGGCCTCTTTGGCTGTCTCTGCATCATTGACCCCTTCTTCGATAAGGTCAATGGCTTCCTTGAGCTTGTCCTTGTTGTTAGCTGGATCAAGATTGAAGGCGCCCAGGGCACTCGAAGCTTTGCGAACCGCTTTCTTACCGTCCTGTGCCTGTGCTGCAAAGACCATTAATACGGCAGTCAGTACTAAGATCAGTTTTTTCATGTTGTATGCAATTTTCATTTTTGGTTTGTATTCAAATAACCCGAAAATCGGGGCGCAAGATCAATAAAAACCCCAAAATCCCGGTTTTTTCACTGTTTTAGACGAATTTCAGGAAAGAATCGGTATTTACAAAATGTTAAAACCAGTTCCTATTCCTCTTCATCGGATGCAGGAGGGGTTGTTGGCTCGTCTTCATCTTCTGATTTGTGAATGACAGCAATATCTGCCATTTCATCATTTTTGCCTAGTTTGATCAGGCGAACGCCCTGCGTGGCGCGGCCCATCACCCGGATATCACTTACCGCCATACGAATGACAATGCCATCCTTAGTGGTGATCATCAGGTCACTGTCTTCGCTGACCGCTTTGATGGAAAACACACCGCCTGTCTTGTCCGTAACCTGCATGTTCTTAACGCCCTTACCGCCGCGGTTGGTCAAACGGTAGTCGCTGTACAGCGTCCGCTTGCCCATACCCTTTTCAGAAAGGACCATAATAGCCGTTTCGGCTTCCTCCGGATCAATGATGACCATGCCTACTGCGATGTCCTTGCCATCGTCATTCAGGCTGATGCCCCGTACACCGGCAGCAGTACGCCCCATGGTACGCACTTTGGACTCCTCAAAGCGGATCGCCCTGCCGGAACGGCTGGCGATAAACACCTCCTGATTTCCATTGGTCAGTTTCGCTTCTATCAGCTGATCGCCTTCGTTAATCGTAATGGCATTAATACCCCCTGCCCGTGGACGGGAGTAGGCTTCGACCAGCGTCTTCTTGATCAGGCCATTGCGGGTGCAGAAAACAATATTATTATTGTTGATGAACTCTTCATCCGTCAGGTCCTGAATATTAATATAGGCTTTGATACTATCGTCTTTTGGAATAGCCAGGATATTCTGAATCACCCGGCCGCTTGAGGTCTTGGTCGCTTCCGGTATTTCATAGACCCGCAGCCAGTGACAACGCCCGGACTCTGTGAAGAGCAGCAGATAATTATGGGTACTTGCGATGAACAGGTGCTCTACAAAATCCGCATCCCGGGTCTTACTGCCACGGGAGCCACGCCCACCGCGGCTTTGCTTGCGGTACTCGGATACCGGTGTCCGCTTGATATAGCCCAAATGAGAGATCGTAACCACTACCTCCTCGTTGGCAATCAGGTCTTCAATGCTGATTTCGCCATCAGCAGCCGTGATATCGGTGCGGCGTTCGTCACCATACTTTTCTTTGACCTCCTGCAGCTCCTCTGCTGCAATTTCGCGCTGCAGCTCTTCGCTTTCCAGAATAGACTTCAGATAGGCGATACGCTCCTGCAGTTCGTCGTACTCTTCCTTGACTTTATCGCGTTCCAGACCAGTCAGCTTCTGCAGCCTCATGTCCAGGATCGCACGCGCCTGCGCTTCAGAAAGGGCATTGCCCTCCTCTCTCGGATATTCATCGGTGTCTGCCTGCTCAATCAGCGGGCCAAACTGCTCCCAGAACTTATCTCTATCCTCAATGAAGGCCCCTTCCATCAAACCATTGCGGGCTTCCTCTGGCGTAGCAGAACCGCGAATGAGGTCAATGACCATATCAATATAGTCCAGCGCAATGAGCAGGCCGACCAGGATGTGTGCCCGGGCAATCGCTTTGCGCAAATCATACTGCGTACGGCGCACGATAACCTCGATGCGGAACTTGATAAACTCCGCGATAATATCTTTCAGGTTGAGCAGCTCAGGCCGGCCATTAACCAGGGCTACGTTATTGACACCGTAGGAAGTCTGCAAAGCGGTGTACTTGTACAGCATACTCAGCACAACGCTGGCCATGGCATCCCGCTTCACATCCACTACGATCCGCAGGCCATCGCGGTCAGACTCGTCGCGTATGTCACTGATACCGATGATCTTCTTATCATTCACCAGTTCGGCGATCTTAGCGACCAGGTTGGCTTTATTGACCTGATAGGGGATTTCTGTAACCACGATGGTTTCCCGACCATTGTCCGCCACCTGAATTTCTGCCCGGCCACGGACTACTACCCGTCCACGACCGGTTTCGAAGGCCTCGCGGACGCCACTCGTACCATATATAATACCTCCGGTAGGAAAATCCGGAGCTTTGATGTATTGCATCAATTCTTCGATGGTAATATCCGGATTGGCAATCTGCGCCACGATTCCATTCACGACCTCCGTGAGGTTGTGCGGCAGCATATTGGTCGCCATACCTACAGCGATACCGGAGGCGCCATTGACCAGCAGGTTAGGGATTCTGGCAGGCAGTACCGTTGGTTCCTTCAGCGTATCATCGAAGTTGAAGGCGAAATCGACGGTTTCCTTGCCGATATCAGCCAGCATCTCATCGGAAATACGCTCCAGGCGGGCCTCCGTGTAACGCATAGCTGCCGGGCTGTCGCCGTCCATGGAGCCAAAGTTGCCCTGCCCGTCTACCAGCGGGTAGCGCAGAGACCAGTGCTGTGCCATACGGACCATCGTATCGTATACGGAAGAGTCGCCGTGAGGGTGGTATTTACCCAGCACCTCTCCCACAATACGTGCCGACTTTTTATAACTTTTGTTGTAGGTGAGCCCTAAATCTGACATACCGTAGAGGACACGGCGGTGTACCGGCTTGAGGCCGTCCCGTACATCCGGAAGCGCCCGGGACACGATTACTGACATAGAGTAATCGATGTAGGCCGACTTCATTTGGTCCTCGATATTGACGGGGATAATTCGCTGTTTCAAAGACATGTAAGCGGTTTATTCTTGTGTTTTCTTGCCCTTTTTTCAAAGACAGGCAAAGATAAGAAAAAAACAGGATTTTGCTTTAGTATGACGGCTACTCCCTTACCAAAATATATCTTTGCAAAAATTTAAAACGCTATGGCAGAGGAAGTGAAGCCGTACGATCAGTCGGGCAGCAAGAAAGAGCAGGTGTCAAAGATGTTTGATGGCATTGCGCCTTATTACGATTTCCTGAACCGCCTGTTGTCTCTGGGTATTGATGTGTACTGGCGCAAGCGGGCTATTCGGCTATTAAAAGAGGATGCGCCTAAAATGGTGCTTGATGTGGCCACCGGGACAGCAGACGTGGCGCTGGAGACTGCGAGACAGCTGACGCCCGAGAAAATCATCGGTATTGATATCGCCAATGAGATGCTCGAAATTGGCCGAACCAAAATCGATAAACGCGGATTGAGCACCACCATTGAGCTGCAGCAGGGCGACTCGGAGAATTTGCCGTTTTCAGACAATACGTTCGATGCCATCACCGTTGCTTTTGGTGTGCGCAATTTTGAACACCTGGAAAAAGGACTCGAAGAAATGCATCGGGTGCTGAAGCCAGGCGGCAAGCTTGTGGTGCTGGAATTTTCCAAACCCCGAATTTTCCCGTTCAAGCAACTGTACAACTTTTATTTCCGAAACATCCTGCCCACCGTGGGCCGGCTGACTTCTAAGGACCCCCGGGCTTACAGTTACCTTTACGAATCGGTACAGGCATTTCCTGACCGCGAGCAGTTTACCGACATTCTTAGCAAAATTGGCTTTAAATCAAATCAATGCATACCACTAACTCTTGGCGTTTGCGCGATTTATTCCGGTGGCAAAGCGTAAGCTTAGCCCTGGCACTGCTTTTTCTCCTCTCCACGCAGGAGGCTTCAGCTCAGGCTCCCGGGAATTACAACTTTTTCGATTTCCAGCAAAAGCCTTATTATTTTGGGATTACGCTGGGGTACAATTCCTCCCGGTTTACGCCCTTCAACTCTGATCAGTTCCTGCAAAGCGACTCCATCCGCGTGGTCGAGTCTGCTTCTGGTCCGGGCTTTAACCTTGGTATCGTCACCAACCTCAAAATGGGCGATCATTTCGATTTTCGCTTCCTCCCCACCCTTTCGTTTGCAGAGCGGACCATCAGCTATACCCGTTTCGGGCGGCGGTCCAATTTCTCCGAGCGTCGCGTCGAATCGGTGCTCGTGGAAATGCCCTTCCACCTGCGTTACAAATCAGCCCCCTACAAGGACATGCGGCTTTTCGTCATCGCTGGGGTAAAGTACGCCTTTGATGTGGCTAGTGATTCCCAAACCCGGCAGGCAGAAACGCTCGTACGCATCGCCCCTAACGAGTTTGCCCTCGAATACGGTGCAGGTGTACAGTTCTTCTTCCCTTTCTTTATTTTCTCCCCGGAGATCAAAATCTCTCATGGCATTGGCAATACGCTGATCTATAATGAGAATATCGAGGAGTCTACCGTTTTGGAAAAGATTCTTTCCCGGACTTTCACCCTTTCCTTCCACTTTGAAGGGTAATGTGTGGTGTGGTGCCAATCACCATCGCTCATACCTGTAATCAATGAAGAGGCTGCAGCAATTGCCGCAGCCTCAAATCTGCCATACCACTCAGGCCTTAATAACCTAAATTAATCCGGTTGAAATTGCTGTGCGTATTTATCCTGTTGAAGGGTGATGGTCTTTGCATACGAACTGATGGATGCAAAGGGCACAGGGGGTATTTTTTGAGGAAAAGCTATAGCCCTAACAACCCGTTAAAGGCTATAGCTGAAAAATTCCCCATAAAATTTAGTCTTAGGCAGGTTCGGATGCACCGGGGTTAAGCTATGGCATCGGTTTTCGTGAAAGAGCGGTACCTTTTGGGGCGGCTCAGCCTTTTTTAGTTGTTGCAAATTTAAAGCGACAGCTTGCTCCGGCAGAAGAAAGCATAGGGGAAAACAGGTGAAATACAGGCGAATTTTGGAGCAAAAGAAGGGCAATCAGGACATTGTGCCCTGATGCCTCCTTCCGTTTTGATTTTTACGGCTGGACCACCAGGCGCAACACCTCCGCCTGCCCGGTTACCTGCAGCCAGTAGAGGCCAGCGGGCAGCCCTTCCACATTCAATTGGTGCTGTACTACCCCATCAGGTAATGTCCAGGTACGGGCCTCGCGCCCCAGCCCGTCTATCAGCAAGGCCTGCAGCGGTGCTTCCGGTGCGGCACCTAATGATAAGGTGACAGCCCCTGAGGCCGGGTTAGGCCAAATATTCAGCATGCTGCCCCCGGCTGCCGATAGCTGCACCACGGGCTCCCCGCCAAAACCAGTGTTGGACGAGCCGATCGTGTTCACCGGGCCGATGACTGCTGTGGCAGTGCCTGCCGGGTCCGTAGTGAAAGCGCCGAAGCCTACCTCCACGCATTCGTTGAGGTGGTCCTGCATCTGAGTCACCAACTGCCAGCCACTCCCGCCGGGGATGCGGTAGTAAGCCTGCAGCAGGCCGTTGTGCCGCCGCATGCCCAGCGTTACCGGGGTGGCCACCGCCTGAAAGGGCGTGAAGTCTTTGTTGCCGTTGTCCTGCAGGCGGCTCTCCCAGCGCAACAGTGGGCTCAGGTTGGTGTACAGCCCAGCCATGGGCGAGCCGGCAGCGCTGCTGTTGCGCATGAATATGCCCGCATACGTATCCGGGCCCACCGACTGTACCTCCGCGCGGATGCCGGACCCTTCGCACAGCTCCTGCACCACGCCCGCCAGCTGGTCTGTGCCCCCCGAAATAGGGTTGTAGCCTGTGGTGTTAAGCGTAAAATGCCCTCTGGACGGATTGTCTGTAGCGCAGGGGTCGTAAGCATAGGCGCTGCTGCCCGGCACCATGCCAATATCGGCAGTGCCCCAGGGCGGCGGGATGTTCTCGTCGATGAGCACTTCCGCCTGAGCCGTGCAGCTGCTGCTGTTGCCGTGGATGTCAGCAGCGGTCAGCTCTATACTTTGTATACCCAAATCGCTGCAATCAAAAGCTGTTTGGCTGACCATCAGCGTGCTGTAGTCCAGCCCGCAGTTGTCGCTGCTGTTGGCAAAGTCAAGCACCTCATCGGCTATCAGCTCACCGGTGCCGTCAAAGCTCAGGGCTACTTCCACATCAAGGCAGGACAGCTGCGGCGCTTCCTCATCCTCCACAATAAAGGTGTAGGTGAAATCCTCCGCATTCCCGTAATCGTCGGTAGCAACCACTTCCAGCTCGTACGTGCCCTGAGGCACCGTGAGGTAGAGGGCATATTGCCCGGTAGCCGCATCAAGGAGCACTGTTTCCAGTTGCCCGGCCGAAGGGCCGTCCAGATTTTCCAGGGCAGCCTCTACCGTTACGCCCGAGCAGTCTTCTATGGAGAAAGCCCGCCAGACCGTAGAATAATGGCAATCGCCGGGGTCAGTGGCTACTTCCAGCACGCCTTTATGGACGAGCGTGTCCCCATCGCTGTCCAGCACGTGCAGGGGAGGCGCTTCGTAATCGGGGAAGCAGGGGTCAAAAGGTGCTGGGTCGAGCGTATTGCAAAGCCCGTCCTGATCGCTGTCGATGTCATAGCACAGCTGTGTAGACACCGTGTCCTGCAGCGCCTCCGGGTAATCGCAGTCTGCTGCCAGGAAGGTGTACGGGCGCGCGCCCCGGAAGGCGGTGTCCTGTGGCATGATGCCCAGCTGACCGGCTTCGTCCAGCTCAAAGAGGAATGGCGAAAAGTCGAGCACCAGGGGCTCGTCCGGGCTGCCCAGCTGCCCGTTGCCGCCAAAATCGAGCGTTACAGGCAAAGTGAACAAGGCTTCGTGAACCGCGCTGAAGTAGCGCACTTCCATTTCACCTGCCGGCACCGCGTGGTGGACAGTGGCAAAGTAGTACGCCTGCCCGTTGATCAGCTCAGGGGCGGCTGTGCCGCTCAGCTGCCCATCGATGAAGAAGGCCAGGCGGTCATTTTCGTGGCCAAGGGGCAGCCAGGGGGTGTACTGTGCCCGGGCAGAGATGTTCATCGTGAACGACTGCTGCAAAAGCGGCACGCCCCAGCCGGCGGGCGCTCCCGGTTCGCTGCCCGCTGCAGCCAGCACGGGTGTCAGGCTATAGTCCAGGCAGGGGCCAGTGTAGGCGGCCTCAAAGCCGGGCAGGTCAATCGGCCCAAACCCTGCCTGTGGCTCTGCGCTCTGTATCGGGATGTCCTCCCACTCAGGGCCGGCGTAGGCTTCCTGAACCGTGACACTGAGCTGTGCCGTGGCAAAGTAGGCATTTGGGGTCTGCTCGGTGGCGCGCACCGTGACGGTGGTGGAACCAAACCAGGCGGGGTCCGTAGGGATAAGCGTCAGCTCTGCCCCGTTAAAAAAAGTCAGGACGTGCGGGTTGAAATCCGCCGACCAGTCGATGCCGTCATCGTCCTGCCGCTCCAGAAAAGGCTGCAGGCCGAGGGGCGCGAAGGGCACGCCCTGCAGGGTCTGCTGTGCCGGCAACGCCTGAAGCCCGATAGGCGCGTCACCGTCCGTAAAGACTTCAATCTCATAGGGGGCATCAAAACTGCCGCTTACGCCCTGATGAACGAAAGCATAGGGCTGCTGCGCGATGTAAACCGCATCGGTAGCCGCGTGGTAGACCCGCACCTGCAGCTCCTCCCCCGTAGCGGTGTTGGAGAAAACGGTGGACAGGTGGAAGACCTGATCGCCTATGCTTACCGGCGTGCTCACCCCCCGCAGTTCCCCGCCGGCGAAGAAAGCGATGAGGTCATTGGCATTCGCCGTCAGCGCTCCATCGATGACCAGGGCTGCATTGATGCTTGCCGAGTAGTCGTACCCCCCGGGCTCCGGCGCTGTCCAGTCGGGCGGCCCCGCGGATGCCCTGAAGGCAACAGCCATCAATAGGATAAAAAATATATATCGCATTGGATTATGCTTTTGAGCTGCTGCCTGCGCAAGGTAACCCCGCGACAGGCAGCAGGCTTATTTAAGGTCGTAGATTCAATTTCGCAGACTGTACCGGGCCATTACCGTGCAGGGTAACGAAGTACAGCCCGGCAGCCAGGTTATTAGGCCGCCATTCCAGCAGGTTGCTGCCGGCTGTGGCTTCCGTCTCCAGGCGGGCTACTTCCCGGCCCGTAGCATCGGTCACTACCACAATGATCTCAGCAGCGGCAGGCGCATCAAAGCTCAGGTACACCCGCTCCGTGGCAGGGTTGGGGAAGAGCTCGAAGCGGGGCGCTGACCCGGACAGGGACTCTGTTGCGGTCACGCTCTGCAGCGTCAGCGGCTCCGGCAGGTTGACCGTGCCCAGGATGTCGTTCGCAATGAAGACAAAAGACTCTTCCACGGCCTTGATTTCACCGTCTTCACCGTCGTAGTACTTGAAGGTGACCGTGCCGCCCTCGGCGTTGCCGTAGACGGTCATAAAGAGCAGGTAAGCATCCACCGCCTCTACGTAGATCGGCTGCGCGCTGCCGCGCACCTCACCGTTGATGAAGGCGCCGACCTCGTCCCCTTCGTGCAGCAGGTTGCCCGTTTCGGCATCCGTGACCACTGCGATCAGGTTCATGCTGTGCTCATAACCGTGCGGGTCCACTTCCCACTGCGAAGCGCTGCGGGCTTCGATGCCGTCATTGCCCCGGAAGGCTTCCTCATTAGGCCCGTTGAAGCTCTCCGGGTAGGTGAGCGTGCCCGCCTCGCCCAGGTTGATCAGGTAGCCGTTCGGGGAGCTCA
Source organism: uncultured Phaeodactylibacter sp. (assembly GCA_964572415.1). Taxonomy (GTDB): domain Bacteria; phylum Bacteroidota; class Bacteroidia; order Chitinophagales; family Saprospiraceae; genus Phaeodactylibacter. The sequence continues at coordinate 1,242 of CAZNHN010000036.1, read as the reverse complement.
TGAAGTCCAGGTTGCCCACCCAGCCTACGCCTGCAACGTACTGCGCAAAGCCAGCCTGGCTTTTGATGATGTCACCATTGAGCGGGCTCAGCGAGGCCAGCGCCTGATTGACCGGCATCCCCGCCTGCGGCAGGTAGCCAATCCAGTTCCAGCCCGCTGACAGGGCCATCGGCGTAGCGGGGTCTACCGGGTGGCCGAGCACGACAAGGCTGTCGAAAGCCGTGCCGTTGTACTGGTACATCGTCAGGTGGGACAGCGCCGTCAGGGAGCCGGCCCAGACACTGCCGCCGTTGAAGTACTGGCTGAAGCTCGTCTGCCCCTTAATGGTGGCATCTTCCGGGCGCGTCAGGCTCGAAAGGGCCGCATTGATGCTCGGGTCTGGCATCTCCAGGTTGTAGGAGATCCAGTTCCAGCCCGGGAAGATCGGGATCTTCCGCAGCAGCAGGTTGTTCGTATGGATGACCTGCGGCACGATGGGCGAACCGATGAGGTCATCGGCTACGAAGTCGAAGCTTTCGTTTGTGCTGCCGTAGAGCGTACACTCCCGGGCATCCCAGATCTGGAAGGTGACCGTCTCCCCAACCAGGTTGTTGCTGTAGATGGTCAGGAATGCCAGGTATTTCTGGATTTCCGGCACGTACTCCACATTGGCCACTCCGCGCAGTTCACTGCCCACAAAGGCCCCAATAAGGTCGAGGTTGTCAGTAGACATGGTACCCTCGATGTCGAGTTCGGCGGTCATCGTCATAGAGTAGGCGAAGTTGGCAGGATTGATTTCCCATCCTGGCCCTTCACAGGCGACCCGCAGGTCAACATCAATCTCCTTGTTGCCATCCGTCCCTACCACATTGATTTGCGTGGCGTATTCACTTTGCGGAAGATTGTCGGGGAAGACAAACGTGATCTCTTCCTGCTCTCCCGGATCAAGGGTGCCATCGGTAGGAGCCACCGTCACCCAGGTGGGGATACTGCCGTAAGTTACCGAGCCGTCCGGGCTGTCAATTCGTGGGCCCCTGATAGCGAAATTCATGGGCGTGCCGCTTTGGTTGACAATATCCCGGGTAACGACCAGGCCATTGCCTTCTTTTACGACTTCGTCGATGTCTGAGCCTGCCGTCCAGCGCAGCGGGTTCAGGTCGACAAGGAATTCCCAGGATTCAAAGTTTACGGTCGGGCTGCCGGGAGCGCCGATAGGCACTTCCATAGGGTTGCCGGCCAGGTCTTCGATATCGGTAGCTACCG
>CAZNHN010000035.1:25130-29747 GCA_964572415.1 uncultured Phaeodactylibacter sp. | reverse complement strand
AGATCTGTGTTGGATTGGGCATCATTGCGGTAATTACTCCACTGTGCGACGCCCATTTCGACGCCGAGCCGCATCTTATTGACACGCTCGTAGGTAATGCCAGCCGCAAACTCTGCGGGCAGTTGCCCTGCGCCTTCCAGTGCTACTTCGTTAAACAAAGTATCCACGTTGATAAACCCGCCAATATTGGGGTTGACGCGACGACCAAACCTGTAAGATTCGGTATTAAAGCTATTGACTGTACTGCCATGCAGGCCAAAAATCAACCGGCGCCCGGTAGGCTTTACTTCCCCATCTTCATCTGCTTTTTTAAATGAGTAGGTGTACTGTGCGCCAAATCTCCAAAACAGCCCGGACATTGTAAATTCATCAGAAAACTCCGTGATATAGCTGAGTGGGAGGTTCTCAAATTCAACGCGGCGGCGATTTTCCAGTGTCCCCCAGTTGTATCCCAGCGTGACCCCTCCGGAAAGCCCTCCGTATCGAAAACCGTTACTCCAGCTCAGGCGGTAAGTTTCGCCCGTTCCCCTCAGGAAATTTGTGCTCACTCCTGCATCTCCGGCTTCCTGTGTGGCTTCCACATTATAGCCTACAGTTGTGTAGGGTTGCAGGATGAACGCCATCCCCAATCCGAGTTTAGAATCTTTACGGTCCAATACTTCGTTTATGGGGTTAATCAGAGGAAAAGCCAGGGCAAGGTAGGTCAGGTTACCTGTCCACAGTGATTCGGAGGCATCTTCGGTGGAAAGGGCGCTGAACCGGGCATCAAGACCTACTTCAAAAGCAGTAGCGTCAAGGCGGGAAAGCGCTGCCGGATTTAGCGGATTGACATGATAGGGGTCGTGGTAAGCCGCCGTCAGTCCCCCCATACCACCCTGAACCGGCATGTACTGAGGGTTGAAATCCCCCAGCCCAAACCGGGAATAGGGCGAATTGATTTTAGGATCAGCTTCCACAGCGTTCTGTCCCAACACCACAAAGGCGCTGCCGCACAGGCAGGCCAACACAATTATTCTACTCCAGACGCTTGACATTATATTCCAGAATTTTATTCAGTCCCAGCAGGACTAAATGATGGTTCACAAATATCTCGCTTTTGAGCCTATTCGCCAAAAAAATGGCATCCCCCCCTGTAAGTATCGTCTTTATGCGGCCAAATTTGGCAGCCGACCAATGCTGATAGCCTTCAATCTCAAGACTGATTCCTTCCTGCGCGCCGTTGCGCATAGCCATCTCTGTAGTCTGCCCGATTCGGCCTGCAGAATGACCAGGCGCTACCTCAGGCAACCGGGCTGTAAACCGGTGCATAGCCTGAAGCCGCATGGACAAGCCCGGTGCAATATTTCCACCGAGGTAAATCCCTTCAGCGCTCAGCCAGTCGTAGGTAATGCAGGTGCCCGCATCCACAACCAGGCAGTGCTGCCGGGGAAACAATGCATAAGCACCCACCACAGCAGCCAGGCGGTCTTTACCCAGGGTTTCGGGTGTCTCATACTCGTGGCTAATAGGTATTGGAGTTGCAGGGTGTAGCTCAAAAAAGCGAAAATGATGCTGTAACTGCTCCTGCACATCAAGATGCACAGCACCGGCTACATTTGATAAGATGATATTTTGGACGGCTTGGTTGGTTGCGTACTCCAAAAAATTGGGCACACTTCCGTTAGGCCATTCCTCGTGCTGAACCAAAGCACCATCGTTAAAAACGGCGGCTTTGGTCCTTGTATTGCCTATGTCTATGGCTAAATTCAAACGGGATTAGTGTTTAAAGTGGCGTATGCCGGTAAATACCATGGACATGCCGTTGGCGTCGCAGTACTCAATGCTGTCTTTATCCCGAATAGAACCGCCCGGTTGTACCACTGCTGTGATCCCGGCTTCGCGCGCAATTTCCACGCTGTCCGCAAAGGGGAAAAAGGCATCGGAGGCCATGACTGCTCCTTCCAGCTCGAAACCAAAGTGCTTTGCTTTGTCGATGGCCTGTTTCAGTGCATCCACACGAGACGTCTGCCCGCAGCCCATGCCCAGCAGCTGCTGCCCGCGCGCCAGTACGATGGTGTTCGACTTGAGGTGCTTGACGCATTTCAGCGCGAAGATCAGATCCTCCTGTTCTTCTGCCGTTGGCGCTTTTTCGGTTACTGTTTTCAGTTCCGCTGCCGTTTCCATCTTCAGGTCGGTATCCTGCTCGATGACGCCGTTGAGCAAGCTCTTGAAGCTGCGCTCATGCGCATAAAACGCCTTGATACGGAGCAATATGCGTTTTTTCCTTTTGGAGAGCAACTCCTGAGCCTCCGGTGCAAAATCCGGGGCAATGACTACCTCATAAAAAATCTTGTCAATTTCCTGCGCCGTTGCCAGATCTACCGTCGTATTGGCAATCAGGATACCGCCGAATGCGGAAACGTTGTCCGCGGCCAGGGCATCTGTCCAGGCCTGAAGGAGCGTGGGGCGTGTCGCTACGCCGCACGAATTGGTATGCTTGAGGATCGCAAAAGTCGGGGCCGCATCCTGAAATTCGCGCATCAGCCCCACTGCCGCATCAATATCCACCAGGTTATTGAAAGACAGGGCTTTGCCACCAAGGATGTCGAACATATCTTCCAGCTTACCGTAGAAGGTACCCGCCTGATGCGGATTTTCGCCGTAGCGAAGAGCCTGCGCCTCCGGTATACTTTGCTTGAAGGCGGCCTCTGCGCCTTCTCCCTGATTAAAGTAATTGAAAATCGCGGTATCATAGTGAGAGGAAACGCCAAAAGAACGCAGAGCCAGTGCCTTACGATCAGACAGCTGCGTTACGCCGTCTTTTTCTTTGAGCAATTTTTCCAGTATACCATATTCTGCCTTGGAAGGCACCACGACCACATCTTTGTAGTTCTTAGCCGCTGCCCGGATCAGCGAAATGCCACCGATGTCAATCTTTTCGATGATCGCTGCCTCATCGTCTGTATTGGCCACTGTTTCCTCAAAGGGGTACAGGTCCACAATTACCAGGTCAATTTCCGGAATGTCATATTGTTTTAGTTGTTCCTGATGACCCTCCTCGCGACGGGCCAGGATACCGCCAAAAACTTTGGGGTGCAGCGTCTTTACCCGTCCATCAAGGATCGAAGGATAAGAAGTCAGGTCTTCCACGGCATTCACGGTAGCGCCAAGCGACTCCAGGAATTGCTGTGTGCCGCCTGTGGAATAGATTTGGACGCCCAGCCGTTTGAGCTCTTCCACGATGGGCTCCAGGCCATCTTTGTGGTAAACGGAAATGAGTGCAGATTGTATTTTTTTGCTTGCCATGGCAGAGGTTTGTTGAACAAGCTGCAAAGGTAGGGATTCAGCCTGAGATGGCAAAGGCGAAAGCCCCTCGCCTCAAAGCAATCAGAAACCTGACATAAGCCCTTTTTTCGGTTGGTTTGCACACCACGCTCCTCTTATCTTTGGAACGTACGAAACATAAATGTTATAAGGCTATGAAAACGAGCGCGCTTACTCTGACACAGGGTTAACAAGCCGTGCTGCCGCCTAAAAAGGTGGCAGTACGCTTCCCCGGAAAATCAAGAACTCTTCATACAAAGCAATTTTAGGTACGCCGGGGCGTCATGTCCCGGCTTTTTTATGCTTACAAAGCTTAAGGCTATGGAAATGAGTGCTGCTAAGACTATGCTTGGAGCACCTTTACGTTGCAAACCACCTCCAAACATAGTCTAAAACGGCAAAGGTTCTCCGCCGGACTGAGTCATCGCCCGGAAGTAACCCTTGATTTGTTCCAAAAGGTCTTCCTCCATGCGGTTACGGATGGCCCGCCCGTCGATTTCGGCGACTTTGGTGAGCTCGCCCATCGTGCCCGTGGTGAAGACCTGATCGGCGATGTAGAATTCGGTGAGCGACAGGTTTTTCTCCATGATTGGGATGCCTTGCTCCCGGCACAGGTTAATCACATGCTGACGGGTAATGCCCGGCAGGCAGCTGTCGGCATGAGGCGTATAAACAACGCCTTTGCGGATACAGAATACATTTACACCATTGGCCTCTGAGACGAAGCCATCCTTGTCAAGCATCAGCCCGGCATCCGCGCCGGCGTGGTTAGCTTCGATCTTGGCCAGGATGTTGTTGATGAGGTTATTGTGATGGATTTTGGAATCCAGAAACATGGCAGAGTTCCGGCGGACCGAAGAGGTGACCAGCGTAATTTCCGGTGGGTATACGGGTGGTTTCCACTCCGGCACAATAATCAGGGTGGGCCCAAACTGATTGAGGCGGGGGTCCATGCCTGAGGTTATCTTTTTACCCCGGGTCAGCGTCAGGCGGATGTGGGTTTCGTCCCGCATGCCATTGGCCTGAAGGGTTTTAAAAAGTGCGGCTTTGATTTCCTCATTGGAGGGAACCTCCCGGAAAGCCATAGCGTGGGCCGAATTTTGAAGGCGTTCCAGGTGTTCATCCAGAGAGAATATCCGGCCATCGTACACCCTTAGGCCTTCCCAGACCGCATCACCGCCCTGTACGGCGCTGTCAAAAACAGAGATTTTGGCTTCTTCGCGAGGGTAAAGCTCCCCATCGATGTAAATCAGGAGGTGCTCATTCCTCGGGTCGTATTGTTGCAACATGCTAATCAGATCATTTTGGCAAGTA